>JBOGGX010000311.1:0-4373 GCA_050744245.1 Acidimicrobiales bacterium | reverse complement strand
CCGGCGGCGGTCTTGCGGCGCCGGCACCACCGTTCCAGCGTCGCTCGCTCCTCGGCGGTCACAGTGATCTCGACGGTGGGGCGTCCTCGGCGGGCCATGAGCGTTCCTCCCATGCTGGCTCACCGGGACGAACACGCCCGCACCAACCGAAATTCCCACCCACCCACAAATCTCGAACAACCTCTGTGTCAGGACACTAGTGCTGCCGCCGAGAATTACAGCGGTGTAAGTTGATGGTGGCGCGGGGAGCGCCGGGCTCGGGCGGACGTCGACTGGAGGCGGCCAATGTCGCGTCGTTCCCCGTTCGTGATCGAGCTTTCTGATGAGGACCGCTGCGAGTTGGAGCGGCGTGCGCGCTGTTACTCGCTGGCTCATGCACAAGTGGTGCGTGCGCGCATCGTGCTGTTGGCGGCCGACGGTTGGGCCAACGTCGCCATCGCCGAGGAGCTGGGTGTGCACGTCGATGTGGTGTCGCGCTGGCGGAAGCGGTTCTGCGAGGACGGGATCGGTGGTCTCGACGATCGGCCTCGGTCCGGGCGACCACGCGCCTTCGGCCCAGAGGTGGTAGCCGGGGTCAAGGCCATGGCGTGCGAGCCGCCCGCCGCCCGAGACGTGCCGCTGTCGCGATGGAGTTCCTCCGAGCTGGCGGCGCAGGCCGTCACCGAGGGGCTCGTCGCGTCGGTTTCGGCGTCCATGGTGCGCCGATGGCTGGCCGTCGACGCCATCAAGCCGTGGCAGTACCAGTCGTGGATTTTCCCTCGCGACCCGAACTTCGCCGCCAAGGCCGCCCGCGTGCTCGATCTGTACGCCCGCGTCTGGGAGGGCAAGAAGCTTGGCCCGAACGACTACGTGATCAGTGCCGATGAGAAGTCCCAGCTCCAAGCCCTGTCACGCTGTCATCCCAGCTTGGCCGGCGGCTCGGGCCGCGCAGCCCGGGTGGAGTTCGAGTACAAGCGGCATGGCACGCTCGCCTACTTCGGCGCCTACGACGTCCACCAAGCCCGACTTATCGGCACCATCGCGCCCACCACCGGAATCGCCCCGTTCTCCGAACTGGTGACCAAGGTCATGACCACCGAGCCGTACGCGTCGGCCCGGCGAGTGTTCTGGGTGGTGGACAACGGTTCCAGCCACTGCGGGCGAGCCTCGGTGGCCCGTATGACCGGGGCGTGGCCGACCGCCACGCTCGTGCAACTGCCCGTGCACGCCTCCTGGCTCAACCAGATATGGGTTTACCGGCCTTCGGGACCGGAGCTTCGACTGGCAGCCTGACCGTCCGCGGTGGGCTGCCGCTCGGGGCGGATACTCATCCTGAGGAGGCAGCCATGCCGCTTGCCGTGGTCCGCGTCGGGCATACCCATCGTCTCGACGGCGACGGCTCGCTCACCGATGTGGCCAACCGGTTCCTTGCTCACCTGGAGGTCCGAGGCTTCGCGGCGGGCACCATCCGGGCCTACGGCTATGACCTGTTGAACTTCGGGCGCTTCCTCGCTGAGCGCCCGGTGGCTCTGGTCGATGTGGTGCCCACCGATGTGTTCGACTACCTCGACTGGCAGTCGAAGAAGCGGCCGGCGGGGCGCGGCAACATCGTGCGGTTGTCGGAGCGTCGGGGACCGGCACCGGCGACGATGAACCGGCGTATCGCCGCGGTGCGAGGCGTGTTCGAGTACGCGGTGATCGCCGGCGTGCGCGCCGACAACCCGGTGCCGGCGGCCCGTCGTTCCACCGGGCTGCGCCCCAAAGCCCGCGGATTTCTGGGCCACATCGGGCCGCGCCGAGCGCCGACGGGGGGCCGGTTGGTGCGCCAACCCCGGCGGCTGCCCGAAAGCCTCGAACCCGACGAGGTGGCCGTGTTCCTCGCCGATCTGCGCACCCATCGCGACCGGGCCATGGCGCTAGCCATGCTGCTCGGCGGTTTGCGGGCGGCTGAGGTGCGCTCGATGCGCCTGGCCGACGTTGACCAGGGCCTGCGCCGGGTGCGGGTGGTGGGCAAGGGCAACAAGGAGCGGACTGTCCCAATCGACCGGGTTTTCTTCACCGAGCTCGCCAACTATCTGCGCAACGAGCGCCCGTCGGGGTGCTCCACCCCGGAGTGTTTCGTGGTGCTGCGGGGCCCGACGCGGGGAGGACCGTTGACCGAGGCCGGGATGCGGCGCATCTTCCGCACCCACCGAGCCAGCTCCGGTTCGAGCCGGGTGCGTCCTCACCGCCTCCGTCATACCTATGGGACCGAGCTGGCCTCCGCCGGCATCGACTTGTTGGTCCTGCGCGAGCTCATGGGTCACTCGTCGCCGGAGACGACGGCGGCCTACGTGCACCTCTCACCCGACACCCTGGCCGACGAGTTCGCCAGGGCCAGGGCGGCCATCCGATGAGCGCTCCCGCCCTGGTCGCCGTGGAGGCCGCCGGCGCCCCCGACGTGCTCGTCGACTACGCCCGATTCGTGGCCGGCCTGGCCATCGGCCCGGACGCCAAGCGGCTGCGCCGCAACGCCGCCGCGTCCCTGCTCGACGCTCATCCTGATCTGGGGGCGTGGATGCAACGGCTCATCCCCGCCCGTCTCGCCGATCTGCGCCGGACGCGTGCGTGGTCCTTCGTGACGTGGTGCTTCCTCGAAGGCGTGCTCACGCCCGACCTGGCTCTCCTTCTGGCCAAGACCCCCGGCGACCTCTACATCGAATGGGGCCGGCGCCATCCCGGCGACGTCGAGCGCGTGGTCGAGGTGGCCCGGCGATTCGGCTGGAGCGACAACTGGACTCGTGACGTCAGCCGCGGCGGGCTGACGATCATGTGCCTGTGGGCGGGCAAGGACCTCGACGAGCTGACCGATGCCGACTTTGACGCCTTCACCGTTGCCGTTGACACCACGCCGTCGGCTGGCCGCAACACCCGCTCGCACAGCCACGCCCGGGCCTTCAGCCTGCATCAGGCCTGCTATGAGCTGCGGATCTGCTCGCGCACTCCACGCAAGAATCGCCGGCCGGCGGCCACGTTGGCCTAGACGCTCAACGCCCTTCCCCAGCCCGAGATCCGCCGGGTGGCGCTTCGCTACCTGGAGGTGGTCGCCACCACCCTGCGGCCCTCGACGGTGGGCCTGCGCGCCGACAGCCTGATCGTGTTCGGCGAGTACCTGGCCGCCCACCATCCCGGCCTGCGTCGATTCGAGCAGCTGGAGCGGGCCCACGTCGAGGGGTTCTTGGTGTGGAACCACAGGCGGCCCTGGCGGGGCTGGCTCGCCCGGGACAAGCCGGTCTCGGCGTCGGTGTCCAAGCGGGCGGTGGTCGATCTGCGTGCCTTCTTCGACGACCTGGCCGTGTGGGGATGGGCCGAGCGGCCACCCCGGCCGATTCTTTTCGCCGGTGACGTCCCCCGCCTCGACCGGCCGCTGCCCAGGGCCCTGCCTCCCGACGCCGACCGGGACCTCATGGCCGCGGTGAACGAACTCGTCGATCCCTTCGCCCGTCACGGTCTCACGATCCTGCGTGGCACCGGCATGCGACTGGGCGAGCTGCTCGACCTCGAGCTGGACTGCCTGTGGGACTTCGGCACCCGGGGCACGTGGGTCAAGGTCCCGGTGGGCAAGCTGGGCACCGAGCGAACCGTGCCCCTCGACGAGCCGACACTGGCCGCCTTCGATGCCTGGATGGCCCAGCGCGGCAACCAGCGGGCGCTGGTGCATCCCCGCCACGGCCAACCCGCCGACTTCCTCTTCGTCGAACGGGGTCGGCGCCTGTCGGCCTATCGCCTGCGTCGCGGTCTCGACGCCGCCGCCGCCGACGCCGGCCTGCGCGGACGCGACAACGCGGCGCTACGCGTTACCCCCCATCAGCTCAGGCACACCTATGGGACCACCCTGGTGAACGCCGGCATGTCGTTGCATGGACTGATGGCCCTCATGGGTCACGTCTCCGCCGAGATGACGCTGCGTTATGCCACGCTGGCATCGCCAACGGTGCGGGTCGCCTACGAGGCGGCGATGACCAAGGTGCGTGCCCGCCAGGCGCTGTTCGTGCGCCCGGCGGCTCAGGGGGCGGCACCGGACCATGTGGAATGGCTCCGATCCGAGATGCTCAAGACCCGCGTCGCCCACGGCTACTGCTCCCGAGACCTCGTTGCCGAAGCGTGTCCCTACGCCAACATCTGCGAGCAGTGCGACAACTACGTCGCCGCCCCCGAGTTCCAGCCGGCGCTCTAGGCGCAACTGGCCGACATCGTCGAGCTGCGCGACGACGCGCGCCGTCGACTGTGGGAGTCCGAGGTCGCCCGCCACGACCGCGTGATCCACAGCATCGAAGGCCACCTCCGCCGGCTCAAGAATCACGCCTGATCACAGAACTCTTGCTTGACACACCCCTGAGGGCCGGTTAATCGAG
>JBOGGX010000310.1:0-2008 GCA_050744245.1 Acidimicrobiales bacterium | reverse complement strand
CGAGTTCGGAGACGACCCGAACCGCTACCAGGATGCCCGAGCCCGCAAGAACTACGCGGGGACATCGCCCAGAACCAAGGCCTCGGGCAAGAGACGAGTGGTCCTCGCCCGCTTCGTGCGCAACCGGATCGCCGATGCCCAACAGGACGGGTGGGATCCCGACGGGGTGCGCGAGACGGTGACCGCCCGCCTGGCCGCGGTCTGAGCGTTGGCGGCCGGGGGTGAGCGGCGCCGAGGTCGGCTACCTGGCCGCGTTCGGCGGCGGGTTGGTGTCGTTCCTGTCGCCGTGTGTGCTGCCGATCGTGCCCGCCTACCTGTCGGTGATCGGCGGGGTCGACGCCTCGGCGGCGGGCGGGGCGGGACAGCGGTGGCGGATCGTCGGGCACACCGGGCTGTTCGTGGCCGGCTTCTCGGCGGTGTTCATCACCCTGGGATTGTCGGCGACGGCGGTCGGGTCGACGCTGACCGCGCATCATGTGCTGCTGACCCGGGTGTCGGGGTTGGTGATCGTTGCCATGGCCCTGTTCCTGGCTGGTTCGCTGGTGCTGCGGGCGCCGTGGCTGTACCGGGAGGTGCGCTTGCATCCGGCGCCGTCGCGGCTGGGGGTGGTGGCGGCGCCGGTGGCGGGCGCGGCGTTTGGGTTCGGGTGGACGCCGTGCATCGGCCCGGTGCTCGGTTCGATCCTGGCGTTGGCCGCGACCCGCTCGCACACCTGGGAGGGTGCGGGGCTGCTGGCCGCCTACTCGGCCGGGTTGGGGGTGCCGTTCCTCGCCGCCGGGCTGGCCATGGGCCGCCTGGCCGGCGTGTTCGGCTTCGCCGCCAGCCGGCCGCCCAGCTCCGACAGCAACAGCCGCTCCAAGTCGATGGCCCGTTCCAAGTGCCCGCACCGCACGGCACGCAGTACTCGATCTCCACCTCCACAACCCGCTCCTTCCTGTCGGGGTCGTCGAGGCGACCGTACGGCCTCGATCCGACTCGAAGGTCAAGCGGCCGACGCGGATTGAGGTCGGGAGGGCCTCACCCTCGGCCGGATTCGCCCACGGCGAAGACCCCAGCCGCATGTGCGCAGCCACACAAGAGCACGCGAACGCCTCGGCGACGACCGATTCGACGCAGGGCCTGATGTTGTCGGCTGCTCAGGGTGTCGCGTACGCCCAATCACTCGTCGCCCCATCGCGTGAAACGCGAAGACGTCGCGATCCCATGACACACATGCGCGACCGATTCGGCAGGGAGTGTGAGAGCGTGCCGTTCGATCGAGGGATCCACCGATGGGTGATCGTTCGCCTCTACGGTCGGGCGGCTTCTGGGTTCTGGTCTGACTCGAGAATCGGCTGACGCGTGGTTCGGCTGTCCTGAGATCGATTCGTCGGCCAGAGTCCGGAGCTTCACGCATCTCGGCACTCGTTCGGTCTTGAGTGCGGCGGATCGTCCTGCGCTAACAGGACGATCGCACCGGCGCCGCACACATCGGGCGGCGTGTGCCACCCCTTGACCGATTGAGAGAGAAGGGATGGCGATGACCATCGTAGAACCCCTGTCCGCGCGCGTCGTGACGGGCGGTGTCGACACGCACCTCGATGTTCACGTGGCCGCCGCGTTGGACGACATCGGAGGGCTGCTGGGCGTGGAGAGCTTCGAAGCCTCTCGCGCCGGCAACGACAAGCTCCTGGCGTGGCTGCGGACCTTCGGCGACGTCGCTCAGGTCGGTGTCGAGGGCACGGGCTCGTATGGAGCCAGCCTGGCGCGGTCGCTTCGCGCCGAGCGCGTCAAGGTGGTCGAGGTCGACCGCCCCAACCGCCAAGCCCGCCGTCGCACCGGCAAGTCCGACCCCGCGGATGCGGAGGAAGCGGCCCGCGCCGCGCTGTCGGGCCGGGCCCAGGGCGCGGGGAAGACCCGCGACGGCAACGTCGAGGCCATCCGGGCGCTGGTGGTCGCCAAGCGGTCGGCCCGCTCGACGAGGATCAAGTCGCTCAACCAGATCCGCCACCTCGGGTTCACCGCCCCC
>JBOGGX010000309.1:0-11206 GCA_050744245.1 Acidimicrobiales bacterium | reverse complement strand
TTGACGTTCCGCCATCCCGAGGGTCATCGATCGCTCCCTGCTGCTCGGAACTACACCGATGTAATTCTCCCTCATCGCCATCCGAAGCGCGAGCACCTACCCCCGCGAAAGACACCAGCCACCTAGGTGCGTCGAGAATGAGCGGGCCACCCGGCAGCGGCGAACGCCCGGGCTCAGCGGCGCATGGCGGCCAGCAGCTGGCGGGCGCCGATGAGGTTGGCGCCGTGGCGGCGGACGCGGTCACGCAGGCCCCGATCGCTCGTCGCCAGCACCACCGGCCGGGCCGCCGGCAACGCGGCGACCAGGTCGACGAGGACGTCGTCCGCCTCGACGTCCGGCGGAGAGAACCGCACGTGCACCGGGCTGCGCCCGCCGGCGACCCACGGGTCGTGGGCCTGGGCCCCGTCGAACACGACCTCGATGGCGACGCCGGTCCGGGCCTGGAGCTCGCGGAGCGCGTCGAGCAGTCGGGCCCGCTGCTCCGTCAAGGGCTGGCCGGGCGCCAGGGCGTTGGAGATGTTGTACCCGTCGACCAGCAGGACCACGTTGGCCACGCGCAGCAGGTGGTCGGCCGCCTCGACCCCGTTGTCGAGCACCCCGCCCGGCAGCTTCACCGGGTGGCGCACCGCCCCCTCGGCGGTTGTGTCCCCCACCGGCTGCGGCTTCCGAACCTTGGGGGCGACGAAACCCCCAGGCTTGGCCGCCTCGATTCGGGCGGTCGCATCGGCGATGGCTGAGGCCGCGGCCGCGATGGACCGGCCCAACTCGTCCCAGTCGACGGGCGGCTCGGCCGCCGGTGGGGCGACGCCCGATGGTGCCGCGTCGCCCGGCGTCCCGACCGAGGCCGCCCGACGCCTCTCGGCCTCGAGCTTGGCCATGGCCTGGTCGCGCTCAGCCCCGAACCTGGCCCGCTCGGCCTCGAGGTCGCGCTCCGCGTCGGCCGCCGCCCTGGCCATCGTGGCCTGGAGCTCGGTGACGAGGCGCTCGGACGCCCGCCGCCTGGCTCGCTCGGCATCGAGCTCGTGCCTGGCGTCCGCGGCGGCCGACGCCGAGGCCGCGGCGGCCACGTCGGCCCGGCGCAACGCCTCCTCCAGCTCCGCGATCCGCTTCATCGCCGAGCGCTCCTCCCGCTCGGCCGAGACGTCCTGCCGCCGCCGTTCGGCCACCCCGACCAGCTCGCCCAACCGCGTCTGCCAGCCGTCGGGGCGGGCCAGCCACAGCCAGCCGGCCTCCCCCACCTCGTCGGCGGATGCCGCGGCCACGACCCGACCCCGGAAGTCGTCGTCGTCGTCGATGACCCGGCGGGCCACCTCGAGGGCGGGCGCCGGCAGACGGGCGAACCTCAGGTAGCGGCGGAGCAGAACCGGCGCCGGCTCGACCGGGTCGGCGTCCTCGCCCTCACGGGCCACCCGCAGCGCGGCCTCGATGGCGGGGCGCAGGCGGCGGGTCGGGATCGAAGGCTCCGTCACGGCGCCGAGCCGTTGACCGGCTCGATGGCCCGGCCGTGCCCGCACCACCGACACGACACCTCCTCCACCGCCTCGGCCAGCACGTGCTCCTCCTCGACGACGAGCTCACCGCCCAGGGTGTAGTGGTGGAACGCCCTCGTGCGGCGGGCCACGGTGACGTCGAACCGGGTCAGGTTGCCGCACGCCGTGCAACGAAAGCGGGGGCGCTCGTCGGCCACCCGGGCGACTCTAGCGGTGGGGTCGTGCTTGATCATCGAACACCTGTTCGCCAGAATGGCGAGCGTGACCCAGAGCCTGGTGCACCAGCGTTCCTTCGACGACCTCGGCGCGGCGCTGCACACCGTCACCTTCTGCGTGGTCGACCTCGAGACCACGGGCGGGTCGCCCGACACCTGTCAGATAACCGAGGTGGGGGCGCTCAAGCTGCGGGGCGGCGAATGTCTCGGCACGTTCCAGACCCTGGTCAACCCGGGCGTGCCCATCCCGCCATCGATCACCTACCTCACGGGCATCACCGAGACCATGGTGCTGCCGGCACCGTCGATCGACGTGGTGCTGCCCGCCTTCCTCGAGTTCGCCAGGGGTGCGGTGCTCGTCGGGCACAACCTGCGTTTCGACGTGGCGTTCCTGGACGCTGCCCTCGGCGCAGCCGGCTATCCGCGGCTCGGCCACCGAACGGTCGACACGTGTCGCCTGGCCCGCCGGCTGGTGCGCGACGAGGTGCCCAACTGCCGCCTGGGGACGCTGGCCGACCATCTTCGCCTTCCCCACCGCCCGACCCACCGCGCCTTCGACGACGCCGCGGCCACGGCCGACCTGTTCCATCTGCTCCTGGAGCGGGCGGCCGGGCTCGGCGTGCTCGGCCTCGACGATCTCGTCGGTCTGCCCAAGATGGGAGCCCATCCGCAGGCGGGCAAGCTCAAGCTGACCGCCCGTCTGCCCCGCGCCCCCGGCGTCTACGTCTTTCGTGACGCCAGCCGTCGCGCGCTGTATGTCGGCAAGGCGGCCAACCTCCGGGCCCGGGTGCGGTCGTACTTCTCCACCGACGATCGGCGCAAGATCGGGCCGCTCCTGCGCGAGACGGCCAGCCTCGACCACATCGTGTGCCACCACGGGCTCGAGGCTGCGGTCGTCGAGCGGCGGCTGATCCGCAGGCTCGCGCCCCGCTACAACCGCCAGGGTCGCCGACCGGCCGCCACCTTCCTCAAGCTGACCCTCGGCGAACCGTTCCCGCGCCTCTCGGTGGCCCGCACGGTCAGCCGCGACGGCGCGCTCTACCTCGGCCCGCTGCCCAACCAGCGGATGGCCAGGCTGGCGGCCGAGGCTATCGAGTCGGTCATCCCGATCCGGCGGTGCGCGGCCCGGCTGCGTCCCTGCGCCGGCGACCAACCGATGTAATCACCGCACTCGACACAACCGATGCAACCGATGCAATCGACGCAACCGATTCGAGCGTCGCCGTGCTCCCCGGCGCAGCTCGGCGTCAGCACATGCCCGTGCGCCGGCACCATCACCGCCGCCGCCTACCGGTCGATCGTCGACGTGACCGTCGAAGCGCTGACCGCTCGACCGGCGATCGTCCTGACCCCCCTCCGCACCAGGATCGACGCCCTGGCCGACGCCGAGCGATTCGAGGAGGCGGTCGACGTCCGCGACCGGGCCGACGCCCTCGCCACCGCCCTCCGCCGCCAGCGCCGGCTCGAACAGCTCTCGACGAGCGGTCGGGTTGTGCTCGATGTACCGGGCGGCGGCGTCGAGCTCGACGGCGGCGTGCTCATCAGATCGTGGGGAACGTCGTCCAGCACCACCGGTCGCGATCAGGACCCGCTCCCGATCGAGCTGGTCCCCGCACCCGGTCCCCACCCGGGCGAGCGGACCGACGAGGTCCTCGTGGTCGGCGCCTGGCTCGACGCCAACGCCCACCGGGTTCGGGTGCTCGACGCGTCCGGCACCTTCGCGTCGCCGTGGCCGGGGCTGCCGACCTTCGCCGCCCGAGGCACGGGCCGGGCGTGAACGGCCGAGACGAAACCATGTCCGGATCCGGCTGGCTACCGCGCCCGAGCGGAGGTAGGCCTGTGCGCCGTGCAGGGGGTGTCCGCGGTCATCACCACCGGCATCTACTGCCGGCGGGGGTGCGGGGCGCAACCGCGGCCCGAGAACGTCCGGCGGTTCCCGGTCGCGGCCGCGGCCGAGGCGGCCGGGTATCGGGCCTGCCACAGATGTCGGCCGTACCGGCTGCCTCCCGTCGTGGGCTCGCCCCCTTCGGAACTGGTGGGCCGGGCCATCCCGCTCGTACTCGATGGTGCGCTCGACCACGGGACGGAGTCGACCCTGGCCGGTCGACTCGGGGTGTCGCCGCGGCATCTCCGCCGCCTCTTCGTGACCCACCTGGGGGCGACGCCGGACGGTCTGGCCCGCTCGGCGCGCGCCCACTTCGCCAGGAGCCTCCTCGACGACACCGATCTCACGATCACCGAGGTCGCCTTCGCCGCGGGCTTCGGGAGCCTGCGCCAGTTCAACCGGGCGTGCCAGCAGGTGTTCCGGGCCTCGCCGCGTGACCTGCGGGCCAGGCGCAGGAAGTCTGACCGGCTCGTGGCCGACGGCGGGCTGCCGCTGCGGCTCGCCTTCCATGGACCGCTGGACTGGACGGCGTGCCTCGCCTACCTGGCTCGCGTCGCGATCCCAGGCGTCGAACACGTCTCGGGCGACGTCTACCGGCGGACCGTGGAGCTCGACGGCGCTCCTGGCGTCATCGAGCTGTTCCCGGGGACCGACGACCACCTCGTGCTGCAGGCGCATCTGCCGCGCTGGCGCGAGCTGCTCCACATCGTCAACCGGGCCAGGCGGATCCCGAACCTCGACGCCGACCTGGACGAACCGGTGCGCCGGCTCGACCGCGACCCGGTGATCGGACCGTTGGTTCGGGCCCGCCCCGGCGTACGGGTTCCGGGAACGTGGGACGCGTTCGAGACCGGCGTCCGCGCCATCGTCGGTCAGCATGTGACGCGGGCCGCGGCCAACGCCGTCATCGGCCGGCTCGTCCGACGGCACGGCGCATGGGTCGGCGGCTTGGGCCAGCTCGGCCTCAGCCATACGTTCCCCCGGCCCGAGACGCTCGCCGACGCCGACCTCTTCGGTCTCGGACTCACCCGGTCGAAGGCGGCCGCGATCCACGCCCTCGCCGGTGCCGTCGCCGACCACACGATCCACCTCGACCGAGGCGACAGCCTCGAGCAGCTCGTCGCCTCGATCAGCTCGGTCGACGGCCTGGGCCCCTGGACCGCGCACTACCTGGCGCTGCGCCTGGGCGAACCCGACGCCTGCCCGCTGTCCGAGCTCGATCGTCATCGTCTGCTGGCCCCGCAGCATCGTGCCGCGTCGCCCACGGTCGTCGACCGGTGGCGCCCATGGCGAGCGCTGTCGGTCATGCATCTGTGGACGGCCGCCAGCTCCCCCGAGCCCGACATCGAGCAGGAAGGTGCGGCGTAGGCGGCCATGTACGACGTCACCGCGCTGACCGAGCTGAACCGGCAATTCATCGAAGCCTTCCGCCAGGGCTCGTGGGATCGGCTCATGCCCGTGCTGGCCGTCGACTTCTCCTACCTCGACGGGGCGACCGGTGAGGTGTGGCCGATGAACCGCTACATCGCCGGGCTCGACGGCAAGCCCGTTCCCGGGCTTGACATCGACCAGGTCCACATCCACGTCGCGGGTGATGTGGCCGTCGTCTCGGCCCGCACCTCGTCGAGACCCGGCACCTTCAGCCGGTACGTCGACACCTACGAGCGCCGCGACCACGGCTGGCGCTGTGTCCACGCCTGCGTCTGGCCGCTGCGGCCGGCCGGGGCTCCGCCGATCGAGGAGTGAAGCATGACAACGTTCCGCGCCCGAGCCGCCGTTCTCCGCGGCGCCCTGGCCATCCCGATGGTCATCGCCATCGGCGCCACCGTCCCCGTCCGGGCCGAAAGCCGGCCCAGGACACCCGTGTACGAGGTGGTCGAGCTGGGATCGCTCGGCGGAGCCCCGAGCGGCGGCAGCAGCATCAACGACCGGGGCTGGGTCGCTGGGTTCTCCAACCCGGGCGAGGAGGGCATCACCCACGCCACCCTGTGGCGCCACGGACGTGCGCTCGATCTGCTCACGCTGGGTGGGCCGAACAGCGCAGTGCTGTGGCCGGTCGAGAACGAGCGAGGGATCCTCGTCGGGATCGCGGAGACCGCCGACATCGACCCCAGACGCGAGATCTGGAGCTGTGGGTGGCTGTTCCCCACCGACACCGACCACGTGTGTCGCGGCTTCGTGTGGGAGCGAGGCACGATGCGGCCGCTGCCCACGCACGGCGGCACCCACGGGTTCGCCGCCGGGGCGAACAATCGCGGCCAGGTGGTCGGCTGGGCCGAGACCGCCGACGAGGATCCGACATGCAACTCCCCCCAGGTCCTCGGGTTCCACGCCGCGCTCTGGGACATCCGCCGGGACCGGATCACCGCGCTCCCCCCGCTGCCCGGCGACGACACGGCCAGCGCGGCCACCGCGATCAACGACCGAGGCCAGGTCGTCGGGATCTCCGGCACCTGCGCCAACGCCGTGGGCGGTTTCAGCGCCCGCCACGCCGTGATGTGGGAGGACGGCGACGTCATCGAGATCGGCGACCTGGGCGGCGACGCGTGGAACACCCCGATGGCCATCAATCACCGGGGCGTCGTCGTCGGCTTCGCCAACCAGGCGGGCACCGAAGCCGACCGGTTCAACGAGGAGGCGTTCATCTGGACCGAGCGGCACGGCATCCGGCCGCTCGGCATGCTGCCGGGTGACGTCCGCAGCCAGGCCCTTGGCCTCAACGATCGGGGCGACGTCGTCGGGCTCTCGCGGGGAACCGCCGGGACCCGTGCCGTCATCTGGCGGGACGACGTCATGACCGATCTCAACACGGCTGCTCCCGGCTACGACGGCCACCTCGACTACGCCAACGACATCAACGACGCCGGCGTGATCACCGGCCAGGCCCGCAACGCCGAGACGGGTGAGCTCGTCGCCTTCGTCGCCACCCCGACCAGGAGGCGTTGACGACAACTCGACGCACGACGCGCCGCCTGGCGGCGCGAGATGCGTCGAGAATGGGTGCCGGGTTTACGGTGGAGCGTGACCGTCGATGACGATGCTCAGCCGATCTGTGCCACCTGCGGCGTACAGTACGGATCGGACATCTTCGACCCGGACCATTGCCGCATCTGCGATGACGAGCGCCAGTACGTCGGGTGGGAGGGCCAGCGCTGGACCAGCCTGAGCGAGCTGCGCCTCGATCATCGCAACCGGGTCGACGAGGAGGGACCCGGGCTGTGGGGCATTGGCACCGTGCCCGGTTTCGCCATCGGCCAGCGGGCCCTGCTGGTCGAGCGGGCAAACAAGAACGCCAACCAGGGCAACGTTCTGTGGGACTGCATCTCGCTCGTCGACGACGAGACGGTCGACTTCGTCAATGGCCGGGGCGGCATCGTCGCCATCGCCATCTCCCATCCCCACTACTACGGCGTGCTTGTCGAGTGGAGCCGAGCCCTGGGCGGCGTTCCCGTCTACGTCCACGAACACGACCGGGAGTGGATTACCCGTCCTGACCCCTGCGTCGAGCTGTGGTCGGGCGACACCCTCGAGCTGGGCCCCGGCCTCACGCTCATCCACTGCGGCATCCACTTCGCCGGCGGCACCGTGCTCCACTGGGCCGACGGCGATGACGGGGCCGGCGCCCTGCTGAGCGGCGACATCCTGCAAGTGGTGATGGACCGTCGCTGGGTCAGCTTCATGCGCAGCTACCCCAACCTCATCCCCGAGCACCCGGCGACGATCGAACGGGCCCTGCGACTCATCGAGCCCTTCGCCTTCCGGCGCATCTACGGCGCCTGGTGGGGCCGGATCGTCGACGACGACGGCCCCGCCGTCGTCACCCGCTCGGCTCGACGGTATCTGCAGTGGGTGGGCTGGCACGGAGCGCCTGCTGGGCCCGGATGAGCTCGAAGGGCGCCGGCCACACGACGGCCAGGGCGACGCCGAAGCAGCAGCCGCCGATGACGTCGGTCAACCAATGGGCCGACAGGTAGGTACGCGAAGTGACGGCGGCGGCGATGGCGTGCCCGGACGGGTAGGCGTCCGACGTCGTGAGCACCAGGGGATCCGGCGGGCGGGGGCGTCCGACCCACGACCTCAACGGGCCGATGAAGAGCTCGGAGGAGAACACGGCGAGCACGAAGGCGGACAGCTGGAGCCACTGACGGCGCCAGGCCAGGATGGCGCCGGCCACGAACCGCAGGGGCCACAACAGGTAGGCGTTCCCGAACGGGCTGACGAGCCTGGCCACCTCGACGCCGGCCTCCGACCGGAGGGCGAGCATGAGGTCGAGCCAGGCGTCGTCGACACCCTGAACCGCCGGGTCGATCGGGTCGGCCTTGATCACCAGCGTCAGGATCAGTGGCGGCCGCCGCCACCTAGCCGCCCAGCCGGCTCAGCCGACCGGTTCGAGCTCGCGCTCGACCTCGTCCTCCACCTCGGGCGAGGCCTCGACGTTGATGCGAGGCATGATGCGGTCGAGCCGGCGAGGCAGCCACCAGTTGCGGTCGCCGAGCAGCTCCATCGTCGCCGGCACGAGCAGCAGGCGGACGACGGTGGCGTCGATGAGGACGGCCATCGCCAGGCCGACACCGAACAGCTTGACGATCCTGTCCGACTCGAAGATGAAGCTGCCGAAGACGAACACCATGATGAGGGCGGCGGCGGTGATGACCCGGGCGGTGGCGGCCAGGCCGTCGGCCACCGAGAGGTGGCTGTCGCCGGTGCGGTCCCATTCCTCCTTGACCCGGGACAGCAGGAAGACCTCGTAGTCCATCGACAGGCCGAACACGATGGCGAACAGCATCATCGGCACGAACGGCTCGATCGGTGCCCCGGCGATTCCGAGCAGGCCGCCGCCCCAACCCCACTGGAAGACGGCGACCACGACGCCGTACGCCGCCCCGATCGACAGCAGGTTCATCACCACCGCCTTGAGCGGCACCAGCAGCGAACGGAACACGACCATCAGCAGCACGAACGAGAGGCCGAGCACGGCCGCGAAGAACCACGGGAGCCGCTGGGCCAGGTAGTCGGAGAAGTCGACGC
Source organism: Acidimicrobiales bacterium (assembly GCA_050744245.1). Taxonomy (GTDB): domain Bacteria; phylum Actinomycetota; class Acidimicrobiia; order Acidimicrobiales; family JBOGGX01; genus JBOGGX01. The sequence continues at coordinate 2,588 of JBOGGX010000309.1, read as the reverse complement.
CGATGGCAACCGACCCGGTCACCGCCATCTCGAGCCCGGTGCCCTCCTCGGCCGCAGGTATCACCTCGTCGCGGAGCCGATCAACCAGTCGCGTGGTGCCCGAGTCCTGGGGAGCGGTCGTGGGGATGACCCGCCACAGCGCCGCCGTCGGCGCCTCCGGGTCGTTCGGGAACGCCGGGCTCACGAAGGCCACGCCCGGGTCGGCGGCGATGGCGTCGCCGACATCGTCGAGCGCGGCGGCGTCGCTCTCGCTCGGCACCTCGGTGACGACCATCAGCGGCCCGTTGAAGCCCGGCCCGAACCCCTCGGCCAGGAGGTCGTAAGCCTGGCGGGTGGTGGTCCCCTCCGGGTAGTTGCCCTCGTCGGAGAAGCCCAGCCGCAGCCCGAACACGGGCAGGGCGAGCACACCGAGGACGACGACGCCGACGAGCACGGCCAGCCACGGGTGATGCTGGATGAGGCGGCTCCACCGATACGAGGGTGTCTCGCGGAGCGGCTTCCGCTCGCGCCGGGGGACGGCCTGGCGCAGCGGCTTGAACGCGAAGCCGGCGAGCAACACGACGAGCGCTCCGACCGCGCCGATGAGGCTCACCGGGGGGAAGCCGGCGCCCGCCCCGATCAGAGCCAGGGCGATGAACGCGGCGCCGATGAGGCCGCGCCAGCGGGTGATCTCGACCCGCTCGCCGACGAACCCGAGGAGCGCCGGCAGCAGGGTGAGCGAGGCGATGAGGGTCATGAGCACGACGACCGCGGCGCCGATGGCCAGCCCGGACACGAACGGGAGCTGCATGATCAGCATGCCCATGAGCGAGATGACCACGGTGATGCCGGCGAAGGTCACGGCCCGGCCGGCGGTGTCCATGGCGATCACGGTCGAGGCTTCGACGTTGTGGCCGTGGTGGAGGTTCTCCCGGAACCGGGTGACGATGAACAGGGCGTAGTCGATGCCCACGCCGAGGCCGATCATCACGCCGATGGTGTTGGCGAAGGTCGGCATGACGATGAGGTTGCTGAGCAGACCGCCCAGGATCGAGCCGGCGGCGATGCCGGCCAGGGCGACGCCGACCGGCAGGCCCATGGCGAGCACCGAACCGAAGGCGAGGATGAGGATCACGATGGCGAAGCCGAGGCCGAGGGCCTCGGACGACGGCACTTCGAACTCGGCGAAGATGGAGCCGCCGATCTCGATCCGAACGCCGTCGATCTCGGGCATCGCCGCGTCGATGTCCTCCCGGATGACGAGCGCCTCCTCGAACGTGATCTCGCTCGGCAGATCGATGGTGGCGAACGCGATCAGGCCATCCTGGGAGATCTGACCCTGGTTGGCCTCGTCGTAGGGGCTGTTGACGGTGACCTCGTCGATCTCGTCGATCTCGGCCAGGAAGGTCGCCATCTCCCCCTGGACTTCGGGATCGGTGACGCCCTGCTCGGCGCGGAAGACGATCGAACCCGCCTGCCCGGCCCCCTGGCCCGGGAAGTCGTTCTCGAGGATGTCGAGCCCGGTCTTGCTCTCGACGTCCGGCAGCGTGAACTCGTCGCGCGTGTTCCCGCCCACCGCGCCGAGGATCCCACCGGCAACCACGACACCGACCACCCAGAGGAGTACGACGGTCTTCCGTCGCCCGAAACACCAGTCACCAAGTCGACGGAACACACTTCCTCCTCGAGGTCGCCCGCGGCACAACGGCCCGAATCAAACGAGGCTAACTGAGCAACCGGCGCAGGTCGCTATGACTTCCGACACGTCGTGCGAGCGTTCACATGCCCCTTCACCCGGCCGCCCCCACCCCGAATGTGGGGTGCTTATCGCGCCTATCGGCGCGATAAGGACCCGAAGTTGGGGATCTGGAGCAGCCGGCCGGTCTCGCCGCTGCGCCAGTGGCGGCGACACAGCAGCTCGTAGGCGACCTCGCCCTGGCCGCTGGTGTCGCCGATGGCCACCACCGCACCGTCGTAGACCACCCGGCCGTCGACCAGGCGGGCGTTCATCGTGGCCCGGCTGCCGCACCAGCACCTGGCCTCGACCTGGAGCTCCTGGCGCTTGTCGGCCAGCTCCATGAACCGGGCGCTGCCGGGGAACAGCGGGCCCCGGAAGTCGGTGAGCAGGCCGGAGGCGCAGACGTCGGCGTCGAGCCGGTCGACCACCACTGCGAGCTGTCGACCTGCTCCGGTTCGTAGAACTGGGCCTCGTCGCACACCAGGTAATCGATGATGCCGTGCCGGCGGGCGAAGCCGGCGGCCAGCTCGTAGAGGTCGAGCCTGGGTCCGACGTCGACCGCCTTGGCGCTCACCCCCAGCCGGCTCGACACCTGGGCCCCCTGCCGGTCGTGCTGGGTGCAGAGCAGACCCTTCAGCCCCCGGCTCGACAGGTTGTGGTGGATCTGGAGGCCATGGTGCTCTTGTCCGAGCCCATGGTGCCGTAGGCGAAGCGGAGTCTGGCCCCGGACGGCAAGTTACACCTCTGTGATTTGCGGGGCGGGCACCGCGGTGGATGCGGCCACCAGCCGGTCGAGGGCCGCCGCGGCCCGGCCATCGTCGATGGCCGCCGCCGCCTGCTCGACCCCTGCGACCAGGCCGTCGGCCCGGCC
>JBOGGX010000308.1:0-47714 GCA_050744245.1 Acidimicrobiales bacterium | reverse complement strand
TTCTGCGAGAAGAGCGCAGTCGTTCCTGTGCTCGACTCGCGCGCCCGAGGGCGGGCTTTGCCCGCCCGACAACCTCACCGCAACGGCGGTCGCGCTGGGGGGAGGCCGGGAGGGGGGCCTGCCCCCGTCCCGCTAAGAGGCGCCCGCGCCGCCACCCCCGCCGCCACCCCGTCCACCGCCGGAGAACCCGCCGCCGCCCCCTGATGACGAGGCCGGAGGTGAGAAGGCGGCCGAGAAGTTGGAGCCGAGATCGGACGTGAAGGAGCCGATCGACGACAGCCCGTCGAGCTGGGTGCCCGCGCCCCCGTCGTAACCCCCGCCGCTGTAGGCGTGGCTGCTCACCAGGTACCAGGACGCGAAGCCGACGTTGGGATCGTTCACCTCGGGCACGCGCATGCGGAGGCCGGCAACCAGCTCGCCCGCGACACCGAGGGCCACGGCATATACCAGGTACCGCTCGTACAGCACCATGTGGCCGATCGGGACCTCGTCGAGCCGGGAGAAGTCGCGCAGGAAGTTGCGCAGCCCGTCGACCTCGGCCTTGCGCCGGGCGCCGAGCGCGGTCCGCCGCCGCAGGAGCGGGGAGAGCATGAGCAGCACGCCTGCGATCACGAAGGCCACGGCTCCGAGCACCAGCCGGTACCGGACGAAGGCGAGGAGGCCGATCCCGGCGACGCTCGCGATCAGCAGACCCTGCAGGGCCCAGAGCCCGCAGCGGCCGCTCTCCTGGTACCCCTGGGCCTCGTAGGTCCGCTTGATCATGCCCTTGAACTGGTTGAACCAGGTCGACGCCTCCGACCGGTTCGACCTGGCCTCGCCCAGCAGCTCGGACTGGGTGACCCCACCCCGGCCGGTGAACATCCGGTGGAGGACCGATTCCTCGAAGTCGGTCAGCCGGTCGGGCGCCTGGCCCGTGGCCGTGAACACGTAGTCGTTCGAGTCGCGGAAGACCCCGTCATTGGTGGTCTCGGTGATGGTGAGCCAGCCCCGTTGGGCCAGGTCGACCGTGGTCGCGGCGAACGACTGGCCGCCGATTGCGCCCCAGCTGTCGATGGCCTGCACGACCGCCGGGGCATCGGTCGGGATCTCGCGCCAGTAGTCGCCGATGTCGTCCGGCCTCTTCGGTTCCTTGCCCCAGGCCCGCCAGATGAAGAAGAACCCGACCAGGCCGAGCACCCCGGCCACCGGCGCACCGATCTGACCGACCTTCAGGAACAGCCGATCGCGGTTGGCGTCGTCGGCGAAGCGCTGCTCGTCCTCGAGGATCGTCGGCAGGCGGTCGCCGCCGATGGTGCTGACGGTGAAGTTGGACGACGGCGACACCACCCTGGCCTCGACGAACTGGCCGGCGTCGAGGTCGTCGACCGAGAGGGTGACGACGCGGCCGGCGATCTCGACCACGCCGTTGAGGGGTCCGTGGGCCCAGGCCCGCAAACCGTCGGCGTCGGGGAACGTGATCTCGACGTCGACCTCCCCAACCGCGGGGAAGTCGGTGCCCACGAACTGCCAGTACAGCTCGCCGACATCGTCATAGACGTCTACCGCGCCGAGGACGCGGTAGGTGAGCTCGTAGGTGTGGACGCCGGTCACCCCGCGGAGCGACCACCTGAACGAGGCCGGGTTGGCATCGATGATGTCGAGGGGCTCGCCGTCCTCGAACGCCCGCATGTCGACGATCTCGTAGTCGCCCGGGGGGATGTCGCGCTCCCCGGTGTTGAAGGTGCCGGCGAAGGTGTAGGTGAGCCGTTCGGCCAAGTCCATGGAACCGTCTGGGTTCACCGTCGCCTCGACCTCGAACCGGTCGATGGTGAACGACTTGGCCGAAGCCGGTCCGGCCCAGCCGAGGCCGATGGCCACGACGAGAAGGACCGCGGCGACCAGCCGCTGCGTCCATCGAGCCGACACCATGGACGACTCAAGGTAGCGCGGTGGCCGCGGCCACCATCGTCGCCTCGACCGCAGCCCGGCGGTCGTCCGCCCAGGGCAACGGCATGACGATCGGGTCGTCGACGCCGGCGTCGACGTAGGCCCGAACGGTGGCCCCAACGAGGTCGGCGTCGCCCACGACGTCGATGGCGTCGATCATCCGGTCGGACACGGCGGCGAAGGCGCCGTCGCGATCGCCGGCGGCGAACCGCTCGCGCACGGCGGCCACCTCGGGCGCGAAGCCGGCCCGTTCGAAGTTGCGGGCGTAGGCGTCGACGACCGCGTAGAAGAACAGGTCGCGCCGGGCCGGAGCCCCGGCCGCGTCGCGGTCGCCCACGCCGACGTGAACGTAGGCGTGGATCGTGGTCGCCCCGCGGCGTCGCCCGGCCCTGACCTCACCTTCCCGCACGCGGTCGATCGACCAGGGCACGTGCTCCGCGGGCAGATAGTTGAGCAGCACGCCGTCGGCCGCCTCGCCGGCCAGGCGGAGCATCGCCGGGTTGAGGGCGGCGAGGACGATCCGAGGCGTCCGTTCGCCCAGCCGGATGCCGAGGCGGGCCCGCTGCAAGCGGTAGAAGTCGCCGTCGAAGCTCACCGGCTCGCCGGTGAGGACGGCCCGAACGACCGCGAGGTACTCGCGCACCTGGGCGATGGGGCGCTCGGTGTAGGGCGCGCCGTGCCACTGGGTGGTGACCACCGGCGACGAGATCCCGATCCCGAGGTGGATGTCGACGTCGGGCTGCACGGCCTGGAGGGTGGCCGCGGCCATGGCGGCGAGCATCGGGGTTCGGAGCTGCAGCGCGATCACGCCGGTGCCGAGGGCGAGCCCGGGCGCCGCGGCTCCGGCCTGTCCAAGCGTGGTGAACGCCTCCGGGCCGGTCACCTCGGCCGTCCAGAACGACGAGTAGCCCAGCTCCTGGGCCCGGCGGGCCACGGGGGCGACGGCGGCGGGCCCGAACGACTGCAGGCTGGCGAAGGTGACGCCCAGGTCCATGAGCCCGGCACCCTACGCCGCAGCGCCGCTCGACCCGTGACCGGATTCACGGTCCGTTCACACCGAGCGAGGGCTCCCGGGCGGCTGCCTCCGGGTATCGTGACCGTCGACCGGCGTCGCGGGATCGGGAACACGAGATCGGCGCACGGAGTTGGAGACGACGATGACCGAGACGCCGGCGATCGAGACCATCGCCAACGAGCCGATCAACGAGGCCGTCGCGGTCATCGACCGCAGCCTGGCCGAACTCCTCAATCGAGAGCTCGTGTCGTCCGACGAGGTGGCTGACCTGCTCCTCGATGTCCGGTCGCTGCTCACCAAGGACGCGGTCCCGACCCCCAACTGAGCCCGTCGGCGCCCGCGGCGGCGCCTCAGCGCTTGATCGTGGTGTGCTTGAACTCGTTGAGCTCGGTCCAGCCGGTGAGCAGGTCGACGACCCGCTCGATGGTTGCCGTGGCGACCTGGGCGTCGCTTCCCGGCCGGTGCATCAGCCGCACGAACACGGCTTCGTCGCCGGCGATGAACGTGGGGACGCCCCACACCGTGTGGCTGGCGGCCACCTCCTCGTGCTCGGTCTGGACCGTCTTGAGGGCGGTGCCGTCGGCGATCGAACCGAATACCTCGTCGGCGTCGACGCCGTGGTCGGTGAGCACCCGGCGGAGCACGGACTCGTCGTCGAGCTGCAGAGCCTCGTCGTGGCGGGCGGCGAAGAGGGCCCGATGGACGCCGGTGAAGGCGTCCTGGAACCGGTCGCGCACGGTAACCCCGACCTGCAGGGCGAGGAGGCCGGTGTCCTTGTCGGGTGTCTCCCAGATGTCCGGGTCGCCCTCGGCGACGTGGACCTGACCGAGGGAGAAGGGTACGTAGCGGACCTCCCAGTCGGCCCCGTCCTCGATCGCGGTGAGCAGGTGCTCGTGGGCGTTCCTGGCGAAGGGGCAGCGGTAATCGAAGGTGACCGAGAAGGCGCGGGATGGCGTGGTGATGGGTGCGGGCATACGACCGTACCCAACGGGCGGTGCCGCCCGGTCATTCCCTCCGGTGCTCGCGCGGCCAGAGCCGGCGCACGGTGTGGCCCAGGGCCAGACCGATGGCCGCGCCGCCGACAACGTCGGAGGCGTGGTGGATCTTCACGTGGATCCGACTGGTCGCGACCAGACCCGCCAGTCCGTAGTGCAGCGGCCACGACGAGCTGCGCTCGCTGAGCATGGATGCGGCGGTGAAGGCGGCGCTGGCGTGGCCGCTGGGAAAGCTGCTGGTGAGCGGGCGCCGCAGGTTGTAGGGGCGAGGCGTCTCCGGCTCGGGCCGCACCCGCCGGAACAGCGACTTGATCCCGCCGTTGACCAGCAGCGACTCGACCCCGAGCACGGCCGACAGCCGCACCGCGTCCTTGACGGTACGCCGGCCCGCTGCGGCCTGGGCCACGCCGAGGAGGTGCCAGAGCAACGAGAAGTCGGCCAGCTCCGACAGCACGTACATCGTCCGGTCGACCGCCGGCCGACCCCGGACACGGTCGAGCGCCCGGTCGACGGCGTCGTCGAACGCCCGCACCCGCTGGGCGATCTCCGGGGGCAGGACGATGCGGGCCGGGCTGGTGACGCCGCGCGGCTCGTCGGGCTCGTGCCCGGGCGGGAACGGCGGCTTGACCTCGGGGGGGGTGGTCTCCAACATCGGCTGGTTGGAGCGGAATCTACCGGCCGACCTCCTACCGACCGGCGACGGGCAGGGCGAGCGGCACCTCGAGCTCGAGCTCGAACTGACCGGCGGCCTCGGCCCTGGTCCGGGCCCGCAGCTCGGCCGCGTGCCGGCGGCCCTCGTCGGGATCGCCGCCGAAGGCCGGGCAGTAGGTTCGGAACGCGCAGTAGTCGCACAGCCGGGAGGGCTTGGGGCGGAAGCTCTCGTTGGCGCAGGCCCGGACGACGGCCGTCCACACCGCGGCCAGCCGGCGCTCGGCGGCCCGCACGTCGCGCTCGCTCGGCGTGCAGATGATGGCCACCGGGTCGGCCAGGTAGAGCAGCTGGACCCGGGCCGGCCGCCGGCCGAGCAGCTTCTCGCACAGCAGGGCGTAGACGTGGACTCCGGCCAGCCGGCCCCGCTCGAACCGCTCGTTCGGCGCCCGCCCCGTCTTGTAGTCGGTGACCACCAGCTCGCCGTCGGCGTCGAGCTCGAGCCGGTCGATGATGCCGCGCACCCACGCGCCGCCGATGTCGGCCTCCATCAGCAACTCGACGCCGATCGGTTGGACCCGGGCGGGGTCTTCGAGCTCGAAGTAGCGCCTGATCAGGGCTTCGGCGTCGGCGACGAACGCGGCCCTGGCCTCGTCGTCGAGGGCGAGCCCGAGCAGCTCTGGGTCGTCGGCCATCTCCCGCTCCGCCTCGGCCAGGAAGCCGATGGCGGCCTCGACGCTGCGCCGCTCGGGCGGCGCGAACAACAGCTTCTGGAGCGCGGTGTGCACGAGGGTGCCCTTGGTGGCCCACGGGGAGGGCGGCTCGGGCAGGTGGTCGATGGCCGAGAACCGGAACGCGAGCGCGCAGTCGGTGAAGGCCGCCACCTTCGACGGCGACAGCGAGCGGGGCGGGGCCACGGCCATGGGCCGATGGTACGCAGGGGGTAGGACACCCAAGGGTGATGCCCCGCACGCTGCGAATGTGGGGGTGGCGCCCAAATCGTAGCGACGCTGCGCAGCCGCCAGGCGGAGCAGCGAGGCATGCGCTCGTCGGTTGCCGAAGGCCGCGCCGGCGAGCCCGAAGGGCGAGTGGCGCAGACAACTCAGCTCAGCCGGTGAGGGCCCCCATGATCAGCATGATCTCCTCGGTGTTGTTGGCCGGGACGGCGTAGCCCTCTTCGTCACGGACCTGGTCGAAGTGGTCGCGGACGTCCTCGGCGGCCAGCGCCTTGTTGAGATAGCCCTTGGTCTCGCCGATGAACACCCGGGCGACCCGGCCGCCGCCGACCGAGTAGATCTCGCCGCTGACCGGGCAGTCCTCGTGGGCCAGGTAGATCACCACCGGCGTCACCAGCTCCGGCTCGAGCAGGTCGGCGGCCGGGCCGAGCAGGTCTTCGGTCATCCTGGTCTTGGCCACCGGTGCGATGGCGTTGACCTTGATGTTGTGCCTGGCCCCCTCCTGGGCGAGCACGCGGGCCAGCCCGACCAGGCCCATCTTGGCCGCCCCGTAGTTGGCCTGGCCGAAGTTGCCGAAGATGCCGGACGCCGATGCCGTGTTGACGACCCGCCCGTAGCCCTGCTCGCGCATGTGGACCCAGGCCGGCCGGGTGACGAAGAACGCCCCCTTGAGGTGGACGTCGAGCACCGGTTCGACCAGGTCGGCGGTGAGGTTGGCGAACGACTTGTCCCGCAGGATGCCCGCGTTGTTGATGACGATGTCGACCCGACCGAAGGCGTCGACCGCGGCCCGGACGATGGCCTCGCCCCCCTCAGGGGTCGACACGGTGTCGAAGTTGGGGATGGCCTCGCCGCCCACCTCCCGGATCTCGTCGACCACCTTCTGGGCCGCCGACTCGCTCGACCCGGTGCCGTCGACCGAGCCGCCCAGGTCGTTCACGACGACCAGCGCGCCGCGGCGGGCGAGCTCGATGGCGTGGGCCCGGCCCAGCCCGCCACCCGCGCCGGTGACGATCGCAACCTTGCCGTCGAATGTCAGATCAGCCATGGCGGCGCAAGGTAGCGCCGGCCCTCAGAGCCGTTGAAATCGGCCCTGTGCGGCGTCCGACGCCTACCGGCGCAGGTTGCCCAGCAGGCGCAGGATCTCGAGGTAGAGCCAGACCAGCGTGATCAGCAACCCGAACGCGCCGTACCACTCCATGTGCTTGGGCGCCTGGGCGGCCACGCCCCGCTCGACAAAGTCGAAGTCGAGCAGCAGGTTGAAGGCGGCGATGCCCACCACCACCAGGCTGAAGAGGATGCTGAAGGCGCCGCCGTCGTGGATGAACGGCAGGTCGGCGCCGAAGAGGTTCAGCACGATGTTGACCAGGTAGACGAGCATGACGGCGCCGGTGGCGGCGATGATGCCGACCCTGAGCCGGTTGGTGACCCGGATGATCCTGGTCGAGAAGATGAACAGCATGACGGCGAACACGCCGATCGTGAGCCCGACCGCCTGGAGCACGATCCCGTCCCAGCGCAGCTCGTACAGGTGGGAGATGGCCCCGAGGACGATCCCCTCGAGGATGGCGTAGATCGGGCCGGTGACCCGGGCCCACGCCGGCTTGAACACGGTGACGATGGCGACGCCGAAGGCGGCGATGAGGGGGAGGAAGATCCAGCCCGGGAAGTCGATCCCACCGGTCTCGGGCAGCGGTTCGACCTGCATCCAGCCGAACACGCCGGCCGCCACGACCAGGGAGAGCAGCACTCCGGTGGCGGTGGCGACGCCGCCGGTCGTCATCGCCGGGTAGCCGACCGTCGGCGGGGGCGGGGCGCCGGGGGGCGGCCACTGCGAGACGGCGTCGGGCGCCGGGGGTACGTAGGTGCCCGACTGCTGGAGTGAGGTCGCCACGCGGGCCGCCTCACGATCGAAGATCTCGGGCTTCAACGCGGGATTCGGCATTGTCCTATTGTCGCTCGTTTCGCGGGAAATGCCATGGCGCGTCGGCGAATTTCCCTCAGACGGGGCCGAGTCGTTCGTTCGCCAGCGCTCGCAGCCTTCGGTAGTCGACCTTCCCGTTCGGTGCCCGGCCGATGGCGTCGACGGCCAACACCCGCTTGGGGGCCTTGAACGGACCCAGGTGCCGCTTCACGTGCTCGATCACCTCGGCCTCGTCGATGTCTGCCCCCGGCGCCGGTTCGACCACGGCGGTGACGACTTCGCCGAAGCGTTCGTCCGCCACCCCGACCGCCACCGCGTCCGCCACCGCGGGATGGAGCTTGAGCGCCTCCTCGACCTCCTCGGGGAAGACCTTCTCACCCCCGGTGTTGATGCACACCGAGCCCCGACCCAACAGCGTGAGCGTGCCGTCGGCCTCGACCGTGGCGTAGTCGCCGGGGATCGCGTAGCGCTCGCCATCCATCGTGACGAACGTCGACGCGGTCCTGGCCTCGTCCCTGTGGTAGCCGAGCGGCATCCGGCCCTTGACCGCGACCCGCCCGATCTCGCCGGAGCCGGGCTCGACCTCGCCCCCGAGGTCGCTGATGACCTTGGCATTCTCGCCCAGCGTGAACCGGGCCGTGTGGGTGGTGAAACCGCCGGAGGAGAAGGACGAGCCGAGCCCGAGCGCCTCCGACGACGAGAACTGGTCGGCCAGGATCATGTCGGCCTTGTGCCCGAGCAGCCCGGACTTGACCGCCTCGCTCCACATGGCGCCCGAGGAGATGAGGACGGCCAGGGTGGAGATGTCCCACCGATCCCGCTCGGCGTCGAGGGCCTGGAGGACGGGCCGGGCGAACGGGTCGCCGACCCAGGCGATCGAGTTGATCCTCTCCCGCTCGACCGTATCGAGCAGCTCGACCGGGTCGTAGCTCCGAGACGTGAGCGTGACGACCGTGGCGCCGACGCTCAGGGCGGCGAGCGAGGTGAAGCAGCCGGTGCCGTGCATGAGCGGCGCCGCGGGGATGGTCACGAACACCGGGCTGGTCACCAGCTCCCGCACCCGCGCGAGGTCGGCCATCTCGCCGAAGGGGCGGGGCGTCGACCCGTTCAGGATGACGAACAGGTCGTCCTGCTGCCACATCACGCCCTTGGGCATGCCGGTCGTGCCCCCGGTGTAGATGATCAGGAGATCGTCGCCGTGCCGGTCCCAGGGCGGCACCGTCCGCTCGGCGTCGCCGGCCGAGGCCGCGGCCGCCTCCTCGTACGGGGTCGCCCACGGGGGACAGGCGCTCTCGCCGTCGTCCACCCAGAGCCAGGTGGCCACCCGGGGAACACGCGGTCGGATGCGCTCGATGGTGTCGGAGAAGGTGCCGTGGAAGACGACGGCGACCGCGTCGGAGTTGTCCCAGAGGTAGACGAGCTCGTCGTCGCGATAGCGGTAGTTGGTGTTCACCGGCACCAGGCCGGCCTTGAACATCCCGAACATCGCCTCGAGGTACTCGGGACCGTTGTAGAGGTAGTGCGCGACCTTGTCCTGCCGGTTGGCTCCCGTGGCCAGCAGCGTCCGGGCCACCCCATCGGCCCGCCGCTCGAAGTCGGCCCAGGTGACCCTGCGGTCGCCGTGGATCGCGGCCGGGACATCGGGAATCCCGTCCGCCACCACCTCCCACACGTCGGCGAAGTTCCAGCCGGCCATCGGGCGCCGCCGCTCAGGCCCGCTCGACCAGGGCGAGGACGCGGCACGGGCTGCCCGAGCCGCCCTCGATCGGCAGCGGCGACGCGAGGACGACGGCGCCGGTGACGGGCAGCCGGCCGACGTTGGCCAGCTGGGTCAGCCCGTACTTCCCGTGGCCGAGAAAGTAGGAGTGGCAAGGGAACGGCGGATCGAACGAGTGGGCCCGACCCGCGTCGGTTCCGACGGTCTCGACGCCGATGCCCAGGATCGGGCGCTCCTCGGCCAGCCACCGGGCGCAGTCGGCCGACAGGCCCGGGGTGTGGGGGCCGGCGTCGTCGGCGTTGAGGAAGCGCTGCTGGTCGTCCGTCCTGGCGTCCCACCCGGTGCGGAACAGCAGCCACCCGCCGTCGGGAAGGTTCCCGTGCTCGGCCTCCCATGCCTCGACGTCGGCCGGTTCGAGGAGGTAGTCGGGGTCGGCCGCGGTCTCGTCGGTCTTGTCGACCACGACGCCCGGGGCGACGAGGTGGGCCGGCGGCACCTGCGAGACGTCGAGGCCGTCCCTGCCGGTGACCCAGTGGACAGGGGCGTCGAAGTGCGTGCCGACGTGCTCGCCGGCCGAGAACGCGTTCCAGTACCACGCCGGGCCCCGGTCGTCGTAGTGGCTCAGCTCCCGCAGCGAGAAGCCCGGGGTGTTGGCGAAGGGCTCCGGCAACTGGATGATCGGCGTGCGCTCGGAGAGCGGGGCGGTGAGGTCGATCACCTCGATCCACCCTCCGGAGATCGCTTCGACCAACTCCTGCAGCACGCTCATGTCGCTCCTTACCTCGATGTCTCAGTGAGCCTTGAACGCCTCTTGCAGCCAGCCGGCGACCACGCCCGTCGCCACCTTGGCATCGATCACCATCGGCCGGCGCCGGTCGTCGAGCCAGACCTTCACCGGCTCGAGATCGGCCGCGGTCCGGACGGTGACGCCGTCGGCACCGACGGCGCGGCCCAGCGCGGCGAAGTCGGTGTCGGCGAACCGGACGAGATCGAGCGGTTCACCCTGCGGGCCGAAGTGGTGGACCTCGGCGCCGTAGGCCGCGTCGTTGTACACGACGACGAGCATGGGCAGCCCGAGCCGGCCGACGGTCTCGAGCTCGCCGAGGGCCATGAGCGCGCCACCGTCGCCGAGGGCGGCGACGGTCAGCCGGTCGGGGCGAGCCACGGCCGCGCCGATGGCGCTGGCCAGTCCCAGCCCGATCGACTGGAAGCCCTGGGTGAAGACGAAGCCGACGGCGTCGGGCACATCCAGGTACATGGAGGGCCACCCCATGAAGTGACCCGAGTCGATGGCCACGGTGCGCGACCTGGGAAGAATGTGGTCGAGCGCGATCGACAGGGCACGCGGGTCGATGCGCTCGCCGTCGCTCGCGTCGTCGTAGGGCTCGTCCCGCCACCGACCCGCGGCGAGCCGCTTCTCGATGTCCGGTGTCCGGAAGCCGACGGCGTGGTGGCCACGGGCCCGGAGGGCGGCGACGAGCTCGCGGTTGGCCTCGGCCGCGTCGGCCACGATGCCGAGCTCGACGGGACGGTGGGCGCCGATGGCGTCAGGCTCGCAGTCGATCTGGACGACCGTGGTGCCGGCCCCGACGAGGGCGCCGTGCCGGGTGGTCCACATGTTGAGCGACGCGCCGACGGCCAGGACGAGGTCGGCCTGCTCGAGGAGTCGGGCGCCGGTCGGAGGAAGGAACCCGCCCGAGATGCCGAGCCCGAACGGGTTGCCCGCGAACAGGCCGTTGGCGTTGGCCGAGGTGGCGAGCACCGCGCCGATCGTCCGGCCCAGTTCCTCCAGCCCGTCGCCGGCCCCGGCCAGCACGGCCCCCCGGCCGGCGATGATCGCCGGGCGCCGGGCTGCGACCAGAAGGTCGACGGCTCGCTCGATCTCATCGGTGTGGGGTGTGGCGGCGACCGCTACTGGAGCGGGAGCCGCCGTGGCGCCGGCGGGCGCCTCGGCCGCGTCGGCCGCCTGGACGTCGAGGGGAAGCCGCAGGACGACCGCTCGGCGTTCGTCGGCGGCCCGGCGAAAGGCCCGGGTCGCGTCGGTCACCGCCGTTTCGGGCGAGTGGATCAGCTCGACCACCGCGCCGACGCCCGTCGCCACGGCGGCCTGGTCGATCCGGAAGTTCGAGCGGGTGGCCCCGGCCGACGTGTCGGCCGCGAGGAGCAGCAGCGGCGTGCGCGACTTGGCCGCCTCGGTCAGGGCGGTGATGCTGTTGGTGAAGCCGGGACCCTGGTGGACAGTGACGACGCCGACCTGGCCCGAGACCCTGGCGTAGCCGTCGGCCATCGACACGGCCGCCGTCTCCTGCCGGGCGGCGACGACGGAGGCGCCGGCCTGTTCGATGGCTCGGGTCACGACGAAGTTGCCGCTGCCGACGACGGTGAAGACCTGACGGCAGCCCAGCGCGGCGAGCCTCGTCCCCACCGCCTCGGCGACCTTCACCCCGGGGATCGTAGGCACGGCCGGCCCGACCGGGCCATGACGGCGCTCACGGCATCGGGTTCGTCGAGTCACCCGTCCGCGGCGGCCGAGCCGGTCCGATGCCCACCGCGACCAGCAGCATCGCCAGCGGAGCATCGACCGGCGCCGTCCGGCTGACCCGCACCTCGGCCCGACCCTGCCATGCCGTTTCTCCCCGGTGGTCGACGCGCAGTCGACCCACGACCCGGTCGCCGGTGAACAGGGTCGCGTTGCCCCGCCGCCGGCCGCAGACGCCCGTGTGCTGCACGATGCGCCCGACGGGCGCGCCCGCCGCATCGGCGCCGTCGGTGATCTTGCGGCCCTTCACGACCACGACCGCGCTGGCGAGCAGTCCGCCGGTTGTCGCGTCGCCGCCAGACCCTGCACGGTCCTGGGCCATCGGTCCAGCCTGCCCCAGGGCTGGACCCGGCGGCGAGCAGTGGCCCGACCCCTCCAGTCGTGCCGCATTCCCGTCGATGCTGGTTCTCGAGGCTGGCGCTAGCGTCGTCCGCCGTGGACTTCGAGCTGCCGGGCCGGGACGACCCCGGTCGCCTGCGGGTGCGCCGGTGGCTCGACGAGCATCCGAACGCCACCGGTCGTGAGCTGGCCGAGGCCGGCTATGTCGCACCCCACTGGCCCGCCCCCTACGGGCTCGACGCCGACCCGATCGAACAGCACGTGATCGACGACGAGCTGCGCCGGGCCGGCGTGCGCCGCCCCGTGAACCCCATCGGCATCGGGTGGGCCGGGCCCACGATCCTGCACGCCGGCAGCCCGGCCCAGCAGGAGCGGTACCTGCGGCCGATGCTGGCGGGCGCAGAGATCTGGTGCCAGCTGTTCTCCGAGCCCGAGGCCGGGTCCGACCTGGCCGGGCTGCGCACCCGGGCCGAGCGGGACGGCGACGAGTACGTGGTCAACGGGCAGAAGATCTGGACCTCGCTGGCCCACCTGGCCCAGTTCGGCATCCTGCTGGCCCGCACCGACCCCGACGCCGAACGGCACAGGGGCATCTCGTACTTCATCTGCCCGATGGACGCGCCGGGGATCGAGGTGCGGCCGATAGTGGACATGACCGGCGTCCACGCGTTCAACGAGGTGTTCCTCACCGACGTGCGGCTGCCGGTCGATCTGCTGGTGGGGGAGGAGCATCACGGCTGGGAGCTGGCCAGGGTCACGCTGGCCAACGAGCGGGTGTCGCTCTCGACCGGTGGACCGTTGTGGGGGAACGGTCCGACGGCGTTCGAGCTGTTCGACGTGGTGCGCAAGCAGGGGCCGGTGACCGACGCCGTCGCTCGAGGTCGACTGGCCACACTGTGGACCGAGGCCCGGCTGCTCGACCTCATCGGCCAGCGGACGCTGACCGCCAGCATCAAAGGGGCGCCGCCGGGACCCGAGGCGTCGGTGCGCAAGCTCATGGCCGACGTGCACGGCCAGCACGTGATGGGGCTGGCCGTCGATCTGCTGGGCGCGGCCGGGATGATCGGGTCCGACGAGTGGAGCTACGGGTTCGCGTTCAGCCCGGCCCTCACGATCGGCGGGGGGACGGCCGAGGTCCAACGGAACATCATCGCCGAGCGGGTCCTCGGTCTGCCCCGGGAACAGCCGCCCAACTAACGTCGCCGGGCGATGGCCGCCGACAACGGAGCCGATCACCTGACGACGGGAGAACGCGTCGTGGCCTCCGGGCCCATGCCCGGGCTGCCCGAGGGCACCAGGGGCAAGGTCATCTTGGTCGAGGGGCTGACCTGGATCCGGTACTGGGTCCGGTTCGACAACGGGGTCGTGCGGGGCTCGCTGCACCGGGACAAGCTGGCCCGGGCCAGGGAGTGGAAGGCCATCCTGGCCGAGCGGGCCCGCGTCGCGGCGTTGCCGCCCGAGCAGGAAAAGGCCGCGGAGGCGGGCGAGGCGGCCGACGACACCGCGGCCAGCGGGAGTGGGGCCTCGGGTCCGGCGTCGAAGGTGCCGGCGCACCTGCTCGAGCGGTCGCGGCAGGCCCGGGCCAAGGCCAACCCCGGCGCATGAGCCTGAGGGCCCCGTCGTTCCCAACTTGCCGTGGATCCTTCCCATTCGTGGGAAGGATCCACCGAACATTCGCTCAGGGTTCGCCTCAGCGGTAGACGCCGGGGCCGGCGAGCATGCCCGGGCGCCAGCGCCTAGGGGTGGCGATGACCGCCCTCGGATAGTCCTCCATGAGCCAACGGGCGAAGTTGCGCCGGGTGAACGAGGTGGCCCCGGCGATGCGGACCGCGCCGCGGGCGCCGGCGGTCGAGCGCAGCACCCGGCTCAGCCGCCTGGCCATGCGGTGGTCGGCGAACAACTCGCGGCCGACGTCGCGCCGGTATGTGGCGGCGGCGACCGTCGGCCGGTTGGGCCCACCGGCGATGATCGCCCGGGCGGCCAGCGTCCCGGTCTGGAGGGCCTGGGCGATGCCCTCGCCGGTCATCGGGTCGGTGGCCGCGGCCGCGTCGCCGACGAACAGCGCCCGGCCGGCGGTCAGCGCGACCTGGTCGATCCGGGCGGGGATGGGCCAGGCCCGGTGGGGGGCCTCGGGCCGGGCGTCGGGCCCGAGGACCTCGTCGATGTGCGGGCGTCGGAGCAGCGCGGGCCACAACCGGGCCATGTCCTGGACCCGCTCGACCCGACCGCCATCGCGCCGGATGCCGAACCCGATGTTGGCCCGGCCGCCGGGCAACGGGAACGACCACGCATAGCCGGGCAGCAGGTCGGGTTCGAACCAGACGAAGAACCGGTCGGCCGCGGCCGATCCGACGTCGACGAAGTACTGCCGGAAGGCATGCCACTCGCCCCGGTAGCCGGGCGTCGCCGCGCCGAGCTGCTTGCGGACCGGCGACCACATGCCGTCGGCCGCGATCACGTACCGGCTGCGCAGCTCCCCGAGATCGTCGATTGTGAGCATGACGTGATCGTCATGCTGCCGCACCGCCACGCAGGCGCGGCCGTCGTGGACGATCGCCCCGGCGTCGCGGGCGACGTCGAGCACGGCCGCGTCGAGGTCGAACCGGCGGGCGGCGGCGGCGAAGATGCCTCCGTCGTCGGGGAGGTCGAACCGGACGGTGCGTCCCGATGGCGACCGCACGACCACCTCGGCGATCGGCTGCCACGACGGCACCACGGCCGGGCGCAGCCCGAGCGCCTCGAGTTGGCGAAGGGCGCCGGCGGTCAGGCCGTCGCCGCAGAACTTGTCGCGCGGGAAGCGAGCCTTGTCGACGAGCACCACCCGCCGGCCGGCCCGGGCCAGGGTGGCCGCGGCGGCGGCGCCGGCCGGGCCACCACCGACGACGGCCACATCGGCCACGAGCGCAGACATCATCAGAAGCCTAAGTTCTCGACACCGGACGTCACTTCGACGTCGAAGGACGAGGAGGGGACCGTGCCGCCGACCAGAGTGCATTTCAATGGTGGAGTCAACTTGGCCGACACCGAGACGGTGATGCGGGAGATCGCCGCTCGGGTGCCGAAGGGGGTGTCGCGGATTCCCGACGGGGAGACCGGCGACCGCCAGCAGTGGATCTTCTTCCAGTTGGGGAAGTTCCAACAGACACCGGGGCTGGAGCCGGACGTGCCGATCGACATGACCGACGAGTACAGCCAGATGCCGAAGGTGAAGCTTTCGCCCGGCACCGACCCCGAGCGGATCGAGTGGCCCAACCTGGGCTACGCCGACGTCTACCAGGACTCGTTCGCCATCTTCGACAAGCTCCAGGAGGAGGGCACGATCCCGGCTGGCGTGCGGTTCCAGGTCGAGTACCCGACCCCACTCGCCTCGATCAGCGGCTGGCTCATCGAGGAGGACCAGGACAAGCTCGAACCGTCCTACGAGCGGGCGCTGCTCGCCGATCTCGACCGGCTGCTCGATTCGGTGCCCCACGACCGGATCGCCGTCCAGTGGGACGTGGCCGTCGAGTTCGGCATCCTCGAGCTGGCGTTCCCCGGAGGCAAGGGGATGGACGACGTCGTCGAGCGGCTGGCCCGCTACGTCGACCATGTGCCCGCCGATGTCCCCGTCGGGCTCCACCTCTGCTACGGCGACTACCACCACCAACACTTCCAGGAGCCCGAGTCGCTGGCGATGCAGGTCGAGGTGCTGAACCGGACCACGGCCGCCGCGACCCGGCGCATCGACTTCGTCGCCTTCACCGTGCCCCAGTACCAGCGCGAGCCGTCGTACTTCGAACCGCTGGCGTCACTCGAGGCGTCGCCGGACACCGGGCTCTTCTTCGCCCTCGTGCCCTATCACCCCGACACCCAGCCCGAGGGGACGACGGCCGAACAGGTGAGCCTGATCGACGGCCATCTCGGCGATCGCCCGTGGGGCATCTGCACCGAGTGCGGGATGGCCAGGGCCGAGCGGGACGAGATCCCGACGCTGCTCGACCTGCATCGCGAGATCATCGCTCCGTACGTCTGAGCGCAGCACGACCCGCGCCGGCCGCCGGCCGGAAGGATGCCGGGCCCGGCACGATCGCCGGGTCGCGCCCGCCGGCGGCGACGCGGGCAGGCCGAGGCCCGTCCAGTCGACGTCGGGCGCCAGGACGCGCAGGCCTGGCGGCGCCAGCGACGGGTGGCGCCGCCCGAGTTCGAGCTGGGCGACGGTGTGGACGCCGATGCCCAGCCGGGCTGCGAACCCGGCCCGGTCGAGACCGCGGCGGCCTCGGGCCAGCGTGACCGCGGCGCAGAACGCGGGCCACGGACGGCCCTCCCGCTCGTAGCCCGCGGCGAGCCGGTCGACGAGCCAGCCGAGGTCGCCCCCGCCGCCATCGGCTGGGGCGGTCGGGTCGTCGCCGTTCATGCCGCCGCCGCCCGCCGGGTTCGGCCCGATGCCGCCACTCATGCGGCTCGCCGGTTTCGACCCGACCGCAGCAGCGCCACCCCGGCGAGCGGGGCGTAGCGGTCGTCGCCGGCGATGGTCGTCGCCAGCCGGCGCCGGGCCCGGACCACCCGCTGGCGGACCGTCGCCGGTTGCAGCCCGAAGACCGCTCCGACCGTGATGGACGGCGATGGATCGCCCGATCCGCATTGCACCACGTAGTCGAGCAGCAGCTCCTGTTCCTCGGGCGCCAGGGCCTCGTCCATGGCCATCCTGAGCAGCCGGCAGCGCTCATGGACCGTGGCCAGCCCGTGCAGGGTCTCGACCCGAGGCGGCTCGGCACCGAGGAAGGCGACCGCCGTCACCTCCACCGCCACCTCGCGCTCGCCGACGGTGAGGACGGGCCTGACCGCGGGCCCGAGCACCTCGTCGACGATCGCGGCCAACCGGGCCCTGGCCCACACCCAAGGCAGGGCGCCGTCGGGCCGCCAACTCCCGGCGAGGCCCCGCATCGCCAGCCACGCCTCGCCGGCCAGGTCGTCGAGCGCGCCATGGGTCAGGCGATCGTGGCCGCGCATGCGGGCATGAGCGCACATCGTCGCCCTGAGGTCGCCCCCGAACTCGTCCCACAGGTCGAACAACCGGGCACCGTCGCCGTCGGCGATGCCGGCCATGATCTGGTTCAGCCGCTCACGTCGCTCCCTTTCCATGACCCGCACTCCTCGATTGGGGGAAGGAGCCGAGTATGAACAGGGGGTGTGACAACGAACTCGCTCAGCAGTTGATGCCCTCGCCCGGGCGGTAGACGGCGAACACCGAGTCCTGGTCGACCCGGCCGTCGCTGAACGTGCGGGTGCGGGGCTGGGTCACCCTGGTGCAGTTCCCCTGCGGGCTCGAGCTCAGCCCGCCCGCCGCGACCGACACGTGCGGCGTCGAGTAGAGGCGGACCGTGATGGTCGTGTCGGTATACGTCGGCCAGATCAGGACGCCATAGGGCGAGTTGTTGGTGATCTGCAGGTCGGGGTGCTCGTAGGAGAGCGTGGCCTCCCGGCCCCGCGGGTAGCGCGAGATGTAGATCGAGTGGCTCCGGTACTCGCCGAAGTCGAGCCCGGCGAAGAACGCGGCGTTGAACAGCGTGGTCGCGAACTGCGACACGCCGCCGCCCACGCCGGTGCTGAACTCCCCGTTCTGGATGACCGGGGCCTCGACGAACCCGTTGGCCCGGGTGCGCTGACCGACATGGCCGTTCACCGAGAACGTCTCTCCCGGCCGGATGACGGCCCCCCGCACCAGGTCCGCGATCCGGTGGATGTTGTTGACCCTGGGCTCGCAGCAGGCGTGCCTGGTGGTCGGTCCGAAGGTGTCGGGCTGGCCCACCTCGGCCACGATGCCGAGGGCGTTGGCCTGCTCGGTGGTGAAGGAGGCGGGCGCCGCGGTCAGCGCGACCTCGATGCGGCCGGCGTCGTTGAGCAGCGCAGGGGCCACGTTCTGGGCCGACGCGGGATCGCAGCAGGCCGTTCCGTCCTGGCTCGGGACGACCACCGGCTGGCCGTTCACGATGTCGAAGGAGGCATTGACGCCCGGCGTCGACACGTCGGCGAACATCTCGTTGACGGTGGCCGCGGCGGCGGCCGGGTCGATCTGGAGGGCAATGGTGTCGCCGCTCGGGACGGCCCTGACCCACGACCGGATCGCCTCGGGGGCCGGCGGGCGGTCCTGGCCGCCGACGCCGATGACGAGCTGTCTGGTCGCCAGCCGGTTGCCCTGGTCGGCCACCGCCTGCACCTCGGCCTCGGTGTACTGAGGATCGATCTCGACCTGCTCGACCTCGATCTCGATCGGCACGGTGCCCGACGACGCAGCCTCGGCCAGCTCGGCCGCGACCTGGTCGACATCGAGCCCGGAGCCGAGTGTCCCCGGCACCACGGTGAGCCCCTCGGCTGCGGCCTGGAGCGCCGGCTCGACCGGTGCGATCCGGTTCTCGCCCTCGAGCGTGGCCAGGGCCGGGGCGAGCACGGCCCGATCGATGTCGAACGCCAGCGGGACCGCTCGGGCGGAGAACAGCGAGACGAACCAGGTGAACGGGCGCAGGAACACCGGCTCGCTCCTGCCCTCGCGCCGGGCGGCCCTGACCGACGCGTCCTGGTCGAGGGTCAGGCCCAGCGTCCCGGCTGTCGTATCGTAGGTCTGGTCGGGGGTGACGATGCGGACGGCGGCGTCGGGGTACCCGGCGGCCCGCTCGGCCACGGTCTGTTCGAGCTCGCTCGGCGACGACCCACCGACGGCCTGACCGCCGAGCTCGACGTTGCGGACGACCCGTCCGTTCCTGCCGTCGATGGCCCAGGCGCCGACGAGGACGCCGATGACGAGCAGCGGAACCGCGACCGCGACCCACCGGCGGCGACCGCGCCCGGGCCGGCGGCGACCGGACCTGGGGCGCGGCGGATCGCTGATCGGCGTGTGAACGGCGGTGTCGGCCTCGGCCATAGAACGCGATGACCGGTGTGGTCGGGGACGGGGTGTTCCATGATGTCGGGACACGGCTCCATTCTCCAACCCAGGTCCCCGCAGGAGGTGGCAGGGTGGCCGGTCTGTGTGATGGTCGAGTCTGCATCGTGACCGGCGCCGGTCGGGGTATCGGGCGGGAGCACGCCCTGGCGTTGGCCAGGGCCGGCGCCGCCGTGGTGGTGAACGACCGGGGCGGCGAGCTCGACGGGTCCGGGGCGTCCGGCGGGCCCGCGCAGGAGGTCGTCGACGAGATCACGGCGGCCGGCGGCGTCGCTGCGGCCAACACCGACGACATCGCCGACTGGGCCGGCGCCCGCCGGCTGGTCGATCAGGCCGTCGAGTCGTACGGGCGGCTCGACGTGCTGGTGAACAACGCCGGCATCCTGCGCGACCGCACCCTCGTGAAGATGACGGAGGACGAGTGGGACGCCGTGATCCGGGTCCACCTCAAGGGCACCGCCGCCACCTCCCACTGGGCCGCCGTGCACTGGAACGAGCGGCATCGGGCCGGTGAAGAGGTCGACGGCCGGGTCGTCAACACGACGTCGTCGTCGGGGATCTACGGCAACTTCGGGCAGTCGAACTACGGAGCGGCCAAGGCCGGGATCGCCGCCCTCACGATCATCGCCGCCCTCGAGTTCGAGCGCTTCGGCGTCACCGTCAATGCGGTGTCGCCGGGGGCCTACACGCGGATGACCGAGGGGCTATCCGGCGTCTTCGGCATCCGGCAACCGACCGAGGAGCAGCGCGACCGCATGTCACCCCGGTGGATCGCGCCGATCGTGGTCTGGCTGGCCAGCCTCGAGTCGGCCGGGGTGACGGGGCAGGTGTTCCTGGCTTCTGGTCGGGCCCTCGGCATCGCCGAGGGGTGGCGGGAGGGGCCGGTGGCCGACCCGGTCGACGATCCCGAGGCCGTGGGCCCCGTCGTGCGGTCGCTGCTGGCGCGGGCCGCCCCGCCGACCGCGTTCGCCGACCGCCTGCCGCCGCGCCACCGGGCCGAACCGCAAACGTGACGCAGTTACGGTCGAATTCCGACCGTGGATGCGTCGAGAATGCGCGCGCTCGGTCAGAACAGGCGGAGGGCGGCCGACTCGATGCCGCGGAGCTCGTCGTAGTCGACCTCGATCCACGCCAGGCCGCGGGCGGCGGCCAGCACCCGGGCCTGCGGCTTGACCTGCTGGGCCACGAAGATCCCGCGGACGGGGCGCAGCCACGGGTCGAGGTTGAGCCGCTCGACGTACCTGGCCAGCTGCTCGACGCCGTCGACCTCGCCCCGCCGCTTGATCTCGATGGCGACGGCCCGACCCTCGGCGTCCCGGCAGAGCAGGTCGACCGGCCCGATGTCGGTCGGGTGCTCGCGCCGCACCAGCCGCAGACCGGGCCCGAGCACGGTGCAGTCGGCCGCCAGCAGCTCCTGCAGGTGGGCCTCGACCCCGTCCTTCTGGAGCCCGGGGTCTGGACCGAGGTCGGTCGACGTGTCGGACAGCACCTCGTCGAGCGTGATCAGCAGCCGTTCGCCTCGCGGGTTCGTCACCGTCCATCGCCCCGGCGCCTCGACCAGCCGGTTCGGTGCGTTCATCCAGTTGAGCGGCTTGTAGGCGCCGCCGTCGGCGTGCACGGCGACGCACCCGTCGGCCTTGACCATGATGAGCCGGACGGCCATCGGGAGGTGGGCCGCCAGCCGCCCCTCGTAGTCGATCGAACAGCGGGCGATCACCAGCCGCATCAGCCCGAGCCCCCGCGCTCCATCCGACGAACCGCCCGGACCAGGGCCCGCAGCGCGGGCTCGTCGGCTCCGGCCGCGGCCAGGGAGCGGATCCTGCCCTCGACGTCGGCCGCGGCCTCGTCGTCGACGATCCGGCGGGCGAACGCCGTCGGCCCGGCGGTGGCCGTGACCAGGATGAGGCACAGCACCGCGACCGCCGCCACCAGCCCGAACGTGATCGCAGCACCGGTGCTGTCCGCAATCGAGGTGATGATCATCCCGGCGATGGCGCCCACGCAGACGATCACGACGAGGCGCCGGACGGCCCGAGCTGACATCCCGCGGAAAGGTACTCCGCGGTCCGGGGGGGAACCCACCGACGGTCCGTAGCGTCGAGAACGTGACTCGATAGCCTTCCGGAACGGCCTTCCCTCCTCGATGAGACCCGTGAGCGACGAACCTTCCCCATCCCCCGACGCGAAGCGGGGGACGGCCGCGGCATCCGGGCGCGACGAGCGCAAGTTCTTCGTCGGGCCCGAGTCGATCGGCACGACCCCGCCACCCTCCGCACCGCCGCCGCCGGTGGCGGCGCCGCCCGAGGAACCCGTGGCTCCGGTCATGTCATCGGTCGCGATCGCCTCGCCCCCCGCAGTCGAGCGGGCCGACGGGAACGGAGCCGGCGCCCCGTCGAAGGTGTACGTCGCCGAACCCGGGGCGCCGCCCCCTCGCCGGTCGATGCTCGATGGCGACCGGGCCGCGAAGTCATCGGGCGGCGGGTCGGGTCGCGCGCTCAAGCCACCGAAGCAGAGGAAGGACAGGCCGCCTCGCCGGCACAAGGTCCGACGGCGCATCCTACAGATCGCCGCCGTCATCATCCTGGTGCCGCTCATCCTGCTCGGCGCCGGCCTCGTCTACGCCCAGTGGAAGTTCTCCCAGATCGAGCGCGTCGAGGTGGCCGAGGTGCTCGATGTCGGCGGCGGCAACGGGCAGAACATCCTGCTCGTCGGGTCCGACGCCGGCGCGGACCGCTCGGGCCAGCGCTCCGACACGATCATGCTCCTGCGGCTCGAGCCTGAGGGGGCGAAGGTCATGTCGATCCCGCGGGACCTGTTCGTGACGATCGTGCCCTCCGGCGGGGAACAGCGCATCAACGCGGCGTACAACGACGGTCCGGCGTCGCTGATCCAGACGGTGCAGGACAGCCTCGGAATCCCGGTCCATCGCTACATGGAGGTCGACTTCGTCACCTTCGCATCGCTGGTCGACGCCATCGGCGGGGTCACCATCGAGTTCCCCCACCCGGCCTTCGACGAGAAGGCCGGGCTCGCCATCGACCAGACCGGGCCCGTGCTGCTCAACGGCGACCAGGCGCTGGCCTTTGTGCGGTCGCGTACGTACACCGAGATCATCGACGGCCGGCAGGTCGTCGACCCGACGTCAGACCTCGGGCGGGTCCAACGCCAGCAGCTGTTCATGCGGACGGTGTTCGCCAAGATCGGCGAGTCGCGCAACCCGCTCGACCTGATGCGCGTGGCCACCTCGGTCGTGGGGGGATTGCGCATCGACGACGACATGAGCCTGCTCGACGCCGTTCGCCTTGGGCTCAGGATGCGCTCGCTCGATCCGGCCCCGGTCGTGCTGCCCGCCGAGCCGTTCAGGCTGGGGACCGGCGCGCAGGTCCTCCGGCTCGACGAGGATCTGGCCCCCGCCGCGCTCGACCAGTTCCGATAGCCACTCGTCTCGCTCAGGCTCGGTGCACGGGCCGGTAGCGGATGCGGTGGGGCTGGTCGGCGGCCGCGCCCAGCTCGCGGTGGCGCCACTCCTCGTACTCGGTGAAGTTGCCCTCGAACCACCGCACCTGGGAGTCGCCCTCGAACGCGAGCACGTGGGTGCAGATGCGGTCGAGGAACCAGCGGTCGTGGCTGATGACGATGGCGCAGCCGGCGAAGTTGTCGAGGGCGTCCTCGAGCGACCGCAACGTGTCGACGTCGAGATCGTTGGTCGGCTCGTCGAGCAGCAGCACGTTGCCCCCGGTGCGCAGCAGCTTGGCCAGGTGGACCCGGTTGCGCTCGCCCCCCGAGAGGACGCCGACCGGCTTCTGCTGGTCGGAGCCCTTGAAGTTGAACGACGCGACATAGGCCCGGCCGTTGACCTCGCGCCCGCCGACGACGAGGAGGTCGTGGCCGCCGGTGATCTCCCCGTACACCGTCTGGCCCGGGTCGAGTGCGTCTCTGTCCTGGTCGACGTAGGCGATGTCGACGCTCGACCCGAGCGTGATCGTGCCCTCGTCCGGCTTCTCCTGATCGGTGAGCATGCGGAACAGCGTGGTCTTGCCCGCCCCGTTCGGTCCGATGGCCCCGACGATGCCCGCCCGCGGCAGCGAGAACGACAGGTCGTCGATGAGCAGCCGTTCGCCGTAGCCCTTCGACACGTGGTCGACGTCGATCACCAGATCGCCGAGCCGCTCGCCCGAAGGGATGACGATCTCGAGCCGGTCGGCCCGGCCGTCGGCCCGATCCGACTCGGACAGCAGCCGCTCGTAGGCGGACAGCCTGGCCTTGGACTTGGCGTGCCTGGCCTTCGGCGCCATGCGGACCCATTCGAGCTCCCGCTCGAGCGTGCGGGCCAGGGCCGAGTCGGCCTTGTCCTGGTGCCGCAGCCGCTCCCGCTTCTGTTCGAGCCAGCTCGAGTAGTTGCCGTGGAACGGGATGCCCCGGCCCCGGTCGAGCTCGAGGATCCACTCGGCCGCGTTGTCGAGGAAGTAGCGGTCATGGGTGACGGCGACCACGGTGCCGGAATAGTCGTGCAGGGTCCGCTCGAGCCACGCCACCGACTCGGCGTCGAGGTGGTTGGTCGGCTCGTCGAGCAGGAGCAGGTCGGGCCGGGCCAGCAGCAGCCGGCACAGCGCCACCCGGCGGCGCTCGCCCCCGGATAGGGTGCTGACATCGGCGTCGCCGGGGGGAAGCCGGAGGGCGTCCATGGCGATCTCGATGGTCCGCTGGAGGTCCCACGCGCCGGCCGCCTCGATCCTGGCCTCCAGATCGGCCTGCCGGGCGCCCAGCTTCTCGTAGTCGACGTCGGGCTCGGCCCACTTGGCCATCAGCGCCTCGTACTCGGCCAGCAGCGTGGCCGTCTCGCCGACGCCGTCCATGACGTTGCCCTGGACGTCCTTGGCCGGGTCGAGCGACGGCTCCTGCTCGAGCAGCGCCACGCTGAAGCCCGGGGTGAGCCTGGCCTCGCCGGTGAACCCGTCGTCCACCTCGGCCATGATCCGCAGCAGCGACGACTTGCCCGATCCGTTCGGGCCGATCACCCCGATCTTGGCGCCGGGGAAGAACGACAGGCTGATGTCCTTGAGGACCTCCCGGTCCGGCGGATGGAACCGGCCGACCCGCCGCATGGTGAAGATGAACTCGGCCACCGACCAGTCATAGCAGCCGTTGGGATGCAACATCGTCGTGACGATGCGCAGGCGCCAGCCGGAGCAGCAAAGCGCGGGCCACGCGGTTGCCGAAGGCCGCGCCGGCGAGGCCGAAGGCCGAGTGGCGCAGAAAGCACGTTGTGACCCCTCGGTAGGATCACTCGCGATGGCTGATCGACGAGGCGCGCCGCACGTCGCCGGGCCCAACGAGTGGCTCGTCGAGGAGATGTACGAGCAGTACCTGGAGAACCCGCGCTCGGTGAGCGAGAGCTGGCAGGCGTTCTTCGCCGAGGACGGGGGCGACGCCCAAGCCGGACCCGACCGACCGGCACCCACCACCGCGGCGGAGGCCGAGGCGCCCGCCGAACCAGAGCCCCAGCCGTCGGCCGGTGTCAGCCCGGCCCGGCCCCGGCCCCAGGTCACCGAGACGGCGCCGCCGGCCGGGGCGATCGGCGCGCCCGCGCCGCCCCCCGACGCCGAACCCCTCCGGGGCGCGGCGGCCCGCATCGTGGCCAACATGGAGGCCAGCCTCAAGGTCCCGACCGCAACCAGCTTCCGTGAGGTCCCGGCCAAGCTCCTCGAGGTCAACCGGCGCGTCGTCAACGGCTACCTCGGGCGCAAGGGCATCGGCAAGATCAGCTTCACCCACCTCATCGGCTATGCCGTGGTCCGGGCCATCGCCGACTCGGTGCCGGCGATGACCTCCACGTTCAGCACGGACGACGCAGGCAAGCCGATGGTGGTCCGCAACCCTAGGGTCAACCTCGGCATCGCGGTCGACGTCGAGAAGTCCGGCGGCTCGCGCACGCTGCTCGTCCCCGTGGTCAAGAACGCCGACACCCTCGACTTCCGTGGCTTCTGGCTGGCCTACGAGGAGCTGATCCGCAAGGTCCGATCCAACCAGCTCTCGCCGGACGACTTCGCCGGCCCAACGGTCACCCTCACCAACCCGGGCACCATCGGCACCAGGCAGTCCGTGCCCCGGCTCATGCCCGGGCAGGGCTGCATCGTCGGCGTCGGCAGCATCGACTTCCCCTCCGCCTACGAAGGGGCAGACCCGGCCGCCCTGGCCGACCTCGGGGTGTCGAAGGTCGTGACCCTGTCCTCGACCTACGACCACCGCATAATCCAGGGCGCAGAGTCCGGCCTGTTCCTGCGGCGGGTCCACCAGCTCCTGCTGGGCGAGGAGGGCTTCTACGACCTGGTGTTCCGCTCGCTCGGGGTCCCCTACGAGGCGGTGCGCTGGCGGCGCGACGTGAACCCGGTCGACCGCGAGGAGGCCATGCTGGCCAAGCAGGCCGCGGTCGACACGCTGATCCGCGTCCACCGGGTGCGTGGCCACCTGATCGCCGACCTCGATCCGCTGGCCTGGAAGGTTCCGCACATGGAGCCGGAGCTCGACCCGGCGACCTATGGGCTCACCATCTGGGACCTTGACCGGGAGTTCCTCACCGGCGGGCTGGGCGGCACCGAGCGGCTCGCGCTTGGCGAGATCCTCAGGATCCTGCGCGACGCGTACTGCCGCACCGTCGGGATCGAGTACATGCACATCCAGGAGCTCGACGAGCAGCGCTGGATCCAACAGCAGGTCGAAGGCGTGCTGTGGGAGCTCTCGGCCGACGACAAGCTCCACATCCTCGAAAAGCTCAACGCGGCCGAGGCGTTCGAGACCTTCCTCGGCACCAAGTACATCGGCCAGAAGCGCTTCGGGCTCGAGGGGGCCGAGTCGGCCATCCCCATCCTCGACGCGGTGCTCGAGGCATCGGCCGACGCCGGCCTCGACGGCGTCGTGATGGGCATGTCCCACCGGGGCCGGCTCAACGTCCTGGCCAACATCGTCGGCAAGTCCTACGACCAGATCTTCCGCGAGTTCGAGGGCGCGATCGACCCCGACTCGGTCCAGGGATCCGGCGACGTCAAGTACCACCTGGGCCAGAGCGGCAAGTTCGCCTCGCGGGCGGGCAACGAGATCCCGGTCGACCTTTCGGCCAACCCGAGCCACCTCGAAGCGGTCGACCCGGTCGTGGTCGGCATGGCAAGGGCGCGGCAGGACCTCATCGACCGGCCGGAGACGTTTCCGGTGCTGCCCCTGCTGCTGCACGGCGACGCCGCCTTCGCCGGGCAGGGCGTGGTGGCCGAGACCCTGCAGCTGGGCAAGATCCGCGGCTACCGGGTGGGGGGCACCGTCCATCTCGTCATCAACAACCAGCTGGGCTTCACCACCCCGCCCGAGTCGGCCCGCTCGTCCGAGTACAGCACCGACATCGCCAAGATGGTGCAGGCCCCCATCCTCCACGTGAACGGCGACGATCCCGAGGCGTGCGTCCGGGTGGCCCGCCTGGCCTTCGAGTACCGGCAGCGGTTCCACAAGGACGTCGTGATCGACATGATCTGCTACCGCCGCCTGGGCCACAACGAGGGCGACGACCCGAGCTACACCCAGCCGCTCATGTACAAACGCATCGAGGCCAAGCGCTCCGTCCGCCGGCTCTACACCGAGGCGCTCGTCAAGCGGGGCGACATCAGCGGCGAGGAGGCCGAGAAGGCGTTGGCCGACTTCCAGACCCGGCTGCAGGAGGCGCTCGACCAGACCAGGCAGTCGGCGCCGCCGAAGGGGGGCAAGGCCCGCCGACCGCAGCTCGTCGGGTGCCTGCCCCGCATCGAGACCGGTGTCGACCGGAGCACCCTCGACCGCATCTTCGACGTGTTGAACCGACCGCCGGACGGCTTCACCGTGCATCCCAAGTTGGCCAGGCAGTTCGGGGCCAGAACCAAGATGTGGAGCGACGAGGGCGAGGTCGACTGGGCGCTCGGGGAGACGATGGCGTTCGGCTCGCTCCTCCTCGAGGGCACCGACATCCGCCTCGCCGGTCAGGACTCGAGGCGGGGCACCTTCAGCCAGCGCCACGCGGTGGTGGTCGACTACGAGACGGGCGCCGAGTGGCTGCCGCTGGGCCAGCTCGACCCCGACCAGGCCAAGTTCTGGATCTACGACTCGCTCCTGTCCGAGTACGCCGGGCTCGGCTTCGAGTACGGCTACTCGATCGTCAACAAGGAAGCGTTCGTCGGATGGGAGGCGCAGTTCGGCGACTTCGTCAACGGCGCGCAGATCACCATCGACCAGTACATCGTCGCCGCCGAGGACAAGTGGGGGACGACGTCCGGGCTGGTGATGCTGCTGCCCCATGGCTACGAGGGTCAGGGCCCTGAGCACTCGTCGGCCCGCATCGAGCGCTTCCTCATCCTCGCGGCCGAGGACAACATCCAGGTCGCCAACTGCACCAGCGCGGCCCAGTACTTCCACCTGCTTCGACGCCAGATGCGACGCGGTGTCCGCAAGCCGCTCGTGGTTTTCACGCCGAAGTCGCTCCTGCGGGCGCGGGCCGCCCGTTCGCCCATCGACGACCTCACCCTCGGGTCGTTCCTCGAGGTGCTTCCCGACCCCGGCCCGCCCGCGGCCGAGACGGTGACGCGCATCGTCATCGCATCGGGCAAGGCCGGGGTCGACGCGATCGGCAAGCGGGACGAGCTCGGCACCGCGGTGGCGGTGCTCAGGGTCGAGCAGCTCTACCCGTGGCCGTTCGAGCACCTGGCCGCCGAGGTGGCCAAGTACCCGAACGCGTCGGAGCTGGTGTGGCTGCAGGAGGAACCGGAGAACATGGGCCCGTGGAACTTCGTCAAGGGTCGGCTGTACGAGGTCTTCGAAGACACCCACTCGATCCGTCGGATCAGCCGCTTCGAGTCCGGGTCGCCGGCCACCGGCAGTCACGGGACCCACGTGCAGGAACAGGACGAGATCCTCACGGAGGCCTGCAGCCCGGGCTGAGCGGCCGCATGGCATGAGCACGAATGAGCGAGCCCGAAGGGCGAGCGAACCATCGACACTGCCTGTCCTCGCCGCGAAGCGGCGAGGAGCTCATTGGTGCGCCGTCTGTCGGTGGTGATGTGAGTCGGTGTCGTACGACGATGTTGCACCACTGAGCGACACCTACGCCGACGTCGACGGGAGCGGCGACGTCGCCGAGGCCATCGCCTGGCAGGAGCGGATCGACCGCGGGCCTGCGGTCGTCGCCTACAAGCGCCGCTCGCATGAGCAGTTGGAGGGCCTCGAGCCGGTCGTCGATCTGGGCGCCGGCCCGGGCGTGGACGCGGCGGGTTCGTGTTCGCCCTCACCTGCCTCGTCGTCAGCGGCACCCGAGGTTGAACCCGACAGATGAGAACGACGCTCCGCCCGGTCTCTAGCCGACGACGGCCTCGGCGGTGGCCGCGTCCGGGGCGACGCCGAGGCGGACGATCGAGCCGTCGCATCGCACCGCGCTCGCCCCCGCCAGCTGGGCCGCGCCGACGAAGTCGTTGACCGCGGTGCACAGCGTGTCCTCGCCGCCCTCCACCGCCGCCAGGGAGAGGCTCACCGCGGTGGCATCGCCGTCGACGTACAAGCGGTACTCGCCGCCCGCCCAGGCCGACGCCGCGCCCAGGGGATCGGCCAGGGCCCGACCCTCGTCGTCGCCCGGCGCCTCGAACAGGAACATGAGCTCGGCTGCGCCGAAGGTGTCGCGCCTGGCCTCGACCCACGAGCCCCCCGGCGCGGCGGGCTCGGGCACCGCCACGGGTGCCTGGCCGACGCGCTCGGGCACGAGGATCTCGACCGTCGACGCGGGCGGGTTGGCGTACAGCTGGTCGATCGCGTCCCAGCCTCCGTCGAGGAACTGCGAGCAGACGAAGATCATGCCCTCCTGGTAGGGGAACAGCAGCTGGCGGGCGATGAAGTGTGGGGCCTCGTCCAGCTTGACCTGGGCCTCGGTGACCTCGGGGGACAGCGAAACCTCGACCTGCTCCTGCAGGCTCACGTGGGCCAGGGCGAACCGCTGGCCGGCCAGGTTGGCGTCGCCTTCGATCAACGACAGCGCGGCGAGCGCGGCGTCGGCGCCCAGGGAGTCGAGGTCGCGGTCGAGCAGCTCGTGGTTCTGGTCGGCCAGCGCGTGCTGGAGCTCGTGGGCCAACGTGATCTGCTCGATCGGGCCGAGGGGCTGATTCGGGTCGTCGGACCGGACGACGAGCTCACCCGTCGACGGCACGTAGAAGCCGGCCACGCCGGAGGAGAGGAGCTCGAAGCTGAGCTCGCGCAGGTTGGTCGCGGTGTCGACCGCACCCAGCGTCTCGAGCAGCCGCTCGTCGAGGTCGGCCTCCTCCGGCGGGTACTCGTCGCGGTTGAGGTCGACGACCCGTTGTCCGGTGGCGTTCGGGTCGAGGAAGGTCGGTGCCGGCTCGCCCGCGACGAACTCGAGCTCACGGTCGCCAGCCACCAGGTCGCCGATCTCGTCGGCCTGCGCAGGCGCGGTTCCGTCGACCTCGTCGACCGCGCCGGTGAAGCCCGACGGCGCCAGGCACTGGAGGAGCTGGATGTCACCGAAGGGGTTGCCGTCGCCGCCGGGGGAGCCGAACCCCTCGCCCAGCAGATCCTCGAGGATCTGGTCGAGGATGTCCTCGATCCCGCCCTCATCGGCCTGGTCCAGCTGTTCGAGCTGCGTCTCGAGGTCGTCGATTCGCCGATTTGCCTCCGCCAGCCGTTCGGTCAGGCGCTCGGCCTCGGCCCGCCGGTCAAGATAGGCCAGGGTGCTGACGATGATGCCGACCAGGGCGAGGACGAGCGCGACGACGAGGTACGGCGTGGCCGAGCGCCGCGGGGACGGCTGCCCGCCTGGCGGCAGGAGGGGCGGGGGACCGACCGACAGGGAGGGTTTGACCTCGGTCGGTGGGGCCTCTGGGAACTCGGGCGGCGCCATCGTCCGGTTGAACGACTCGGCCCGCCGCGACGGTTCCACCCCGTCATTGTGCAGCGAATCGCTACCCGAGGAGAAAGTCGCGGGCGATGGCCTCCCACAGGCCGGTGGAGAGGCGGAGTGACTCGACGTCGACTCGCTCGTCGTCGCCGTGGAACATGCGGCCATACTCCTCGAACGAGAGCCTCTGGGAGAAGAGTCCGAACCCGTAGGCGGTGGCGCCCGCCCTTCGGAAGAACCGGGCATCGGTGGCGCCGGCGATGAGGAAGGGCACGGGCCTCGAGTCGGGGTAGAAGCCCTTGGTCGTCCGCTCGATGGAGTCCCACAACGGGCTGTCGAAGGGCGAAGCCGTCGAAGGGTCGTCGACCGCTTGGCGCAGCTCGACGTCGCCGGCCAGCTCGCCCAGCGCGTCGTCGAGCAGCCGCCGCACATCATCGCCGGTCTGGCCGGGCAAGGTGCGAATGTCGAGCTCGAGATCCACCGTGTCGGGGATCACGTTGGTCTTCACGCCGCCGTGGACGATCGTCGGTGCGAACGTCGTATGCGTGCAGGCATGGAACTGGCGGGCCATGGAGTCCGGCAGGGCGTCGATCGCGTCGATGAAGCTGTCGGCCGAGAGCAGCGGATCGGTGAAGTCGGCCGGGTAGTCCATCGACTCGACGAAGCGGCGCCAGACCTCGTGGATCTCGGTCGCCGGCTGGTAGGCCGCGATGCGGCGGACGACCTCGGCCGCCTTCACGAGGGCATTGTCGGTGCGGTACGGCTGGGATGCGTGACCCGGGGTGCCGCGGACCCGGAGCGTGCACCAGTGCGAACCCTTCTCGGCCACGATCACGGGCAGCTTCACGCCGGTCGGTGATGGCAACGGGATGCCACCAGACTCGGTGATGACGAAGTCGGCGCCGACGGCATCGAGCTCGTGCTCGACGAGGTGGGCCGCGCCGTAGGTGCCGAGCGCCTCCTCGTCGGCCACGGCCAGGTAGATGAGCGTGCCGTCGGGCGTGAAACCCTGCTCCGCCAATCGCTTCACGGCGACCGCCATCGACGCGGTGAGGTTGAGCATGTCGATCGCGCCGCGGCCCCACACCTCCCCGTCGACCAGCTCGCCCCCGAACGGGTCTCGCTGCCAGCGATCGGCGTTGGCCGGCACGACATCAGTGTGGCCCATGAGGAGCAACGACGGGGCGTCGGACCGGCGACCGTCGATCCGGGCCACGAGGTTGGCTCGTCCGGGTGCGAACTCGTAGCGGGCGAGGTCGAGTCCGCGGCCGCGCAGGTAGCCGTCGAGGACGTCGACACTCCTGGTCTCACCGCCGGACGAGGGTTGGCCGTCGTTGACGCAGGCGTTGCGGATCAACTGCTGCAGCAGCTCGGTGACCTCACCGGTCGGGTCGTCGCGCGCGGGCATGCGCCAGCACCTTAGGGTCTCGGCTCTGCGCGCGTTCCGCGTCGCTCTGCTTGACTACACGATGGAATGAAGCAGCCGCGACATCTCGTCGTCGACGGGTCGAACATCGCCACCGAAGGGCGTGAGCGCCCGAGCCTCGCTCAGTTGGACGAGGCCGTTCGCTCCTTTCTCGCCGAACGTCCATATGAGACGGTGACGGTCGTCGTCGACGCGACCTTCGGCCACCGCATCGAGAAGAAGGAGCGGAAGGCGTTCGAAGCGGCCGCGGCCAGCAACGAGCTCGTCACGCCGCCGGCGGGTGCGGTCGGACGGGGCGACGCGTTCGTGCTGCAGATCGCGAATCGAGTCGACGCCGACGTGCTGTCCAACGATTCGTTTCAGGAGTTCCACGGCACCTACGACTGGCTGTTCGACGGGGAGCGCCTCTTCGGTGGCAAGCCGGTGCCCGGTGTCGGTTGGATCTTCGTGCCCCGGCTGCCGGTCCGAGGCACCGCCAGCCGGAAGTCGGTGCGCGACGCACGGGACAAGAAGAAGAAGAAGCACGGCGCCGATCGTCACACCGACGAAGCGGCCGCGCCCGCCCCCGAGCCGGTCGCGGTGTCGGCGCCGACCGCTCCGGCCGACCCGCCGCAACCGGCGAAGGCGGCCGACGGCAAGAAGTCGCGCGGGAAGAGCGGTCGGGACGGACGTCGCGACGTCGCCGGCGATGGTCCCCGCACCGCACTCAACGAGCCGCTCGTGTACGCCTCGTTCGTCATCGACCATCCGCTGGGGAGCGTGGTCGAGGGCACGGTCGAGTCGTTCTCGTCGCACGGCGCCTACGTGATGGTCGGCCCGGTCCGTGGCTACCTACCGCTCAAGAACCTCGGCGATCCACCACCGCGAAGTGCCCGCGAGGTAGTCAAGGTGGGGGAGACCCGTTCGTTCGTCGTCGAACGGTTCAATCCCGACCGCCGAGGTGTCGACCTCTCCTTGGCCGGCACCGGGATCATGGCCGAAGGCGACCGACCGGTCGTCGAGGTGGTCGCTTCGGCGACCGAAGAGGCAAGCAAGCGAGACCAGCCCGAGGAGGCGCCCGTGTCACCAGCAGCCAGCAAGGCTCCGGCCAGGAAGACGACCGCGAGAAAGGCGACGGCGAAGAAGTCGCCGGCCAAGAAGTCGACCGCGACCCGAACATCGACGGCGCGCAAGGCGCCGGCAAAGAAGGCGGCGCCGGCCAGGAAGACGACGACCGCTCGGAAGGCTCCGGCCAAGAAGGCCCCGGCGGCGAAGAAGACGACGACCGCGCGCAAGGCCCCGGCCAAGAAGACGACGGCCGCGCGGAAGGCCCCGGCCAAGGCCACCGCCAAGAAGCGCACGCCGGCCAAGAAGGCCACGACCGCGCGGAAGTCGTCCAGGAGCTGACGAACCGGGCCCCGACCCCGTCGGGGCAGATTCACCCGAGATCGACGTGGCGGCCCGCGTCGGCTCAGCGGTTGGTCCACTTCGGCGGACGCTTCTCCAGGAACGACGCCATGCCCTCCTGCGCGTCGGCCGTCTGGCTGGCCGCGGCCATCAGTTCGGTGGCGTAGGCATAGGCCTGGCGCAGGTCGAGGTCGATCTGATGGTAGAAGCCGTCCTTGCCCAGGCCCTTCGAGAGGGCGCTCCCGCGGGTGGCTCGCTCGAGAAGGGCGAGGGTCTCCCGCTCGAGCTCGGCGGCCGGGACGACCCGGTTGACCAGACCCCACTCGAGGGCGGTGGCCGCGTCGATCGTGTCGCCGGTGAGTGCCATCTCGGCCGCCCGCTTGCGGCCGACGTTGCGGGCCACGGCCACCAGCGGCGTATGGCAGAACCAGCCTCCCTTGCCTCCGGGGATGGCGAAGCCGGCCGAGTCGGCGGCCACGGCCAGATCGCACGCGGCGACGAGTTGGCAGCCGGCCGCCGTCGCCAGCGCGTGGACCCGGGCCACCACCGGCTGCGGGATGCCGACGATGGTCAGCATCAGCTCCTCGCAGGTGACGAGCAGCTCCCGCGCCGCCACGAGGTCGGCGCCGCGCACCTCACCGAGGTCGTGCCCGGCCGAGAACACCGGTCCGTTGCCGGCCAGGATGATCCCCCGAGCGTCGCTCTCGCCCGCCCGCCTGAACGCATCGAGCAGCTCGCGAAGATGCGCCCGCGACAGGGCGTTGCGCCGCTCCGGTAGGTTCATGACGATCGTGGTGAAGGCGTCGCGACGTTCGACGATCACGTGGTCGTAGCTGCTCATGACGCGTGCTCCTTGGGTTTGATGTCGCGGCCCATCCCGAAGAACTCGTCGTTGGGCCGCAGCTCGAGCAGGTTCGCCATGCGGTTCGACAGGGCGAAGAACGCGGTGACCGCACCGATGTCCCAGATGGCCCCGTCGCTGAACCCGTGCTCCCGCAGCCGGGCCCGATCGTCGCCGCCCACCTCGCCCGGGTGCAGTGCCAGCTTGACCGCGAAGTCGATCATCGCCTTCTGGCGCTCGGAGATGTCGGCCCTGCGGTGGTTCACCGCCACCTGGTCGGCCACGAGGGGGTTCTTGGCCCGGATGCGGAGGATGGCGCCGTGGGCGATGACGCAGTAGTGGCAGTCGTTGGCCGCGCTGGTGGCGACGACGATCATCTCGCGCTCGGTCTTGGTCAGTGCGCTGTCGCGCTCCATGAGCTCGTCGTGGTAGGCGAAGAAGGCCCGGAACTGCTCGGGCCGGTGGGCCAGGGCCACGAACACGTTGGGCACGAACCCGGACTCCTCGGCGACCGCCTTGATCCGGTCGCGGATGTCGTCGGGCAGCTCGTCGAGCGTCGGCACCGGGAAGACGCTGATGGGGAACGGAGGCGGCATGGCTCCATTCTCGCCGAACGGAAGGGCCACGGGAGAGTGGCGCCGTGGGCAACCCCTGTCGCCGGATCCGCGACCTCTGAGCGGGGGTACGGTCGAGGAGTGGAGCGAACGTGGAGGGCGAACCGTGAACGAGCACAGCGAGCGAACCATCAACTCGGTTTGTCTTCGCCGCGGAGCGGCGAAGAGCTCGTTGGTGCTCAGAACCGGCATTGTTGAACCGTCGTCTCGCACTTGGACGGCGCACCAATGAGGTCGATCGACACGTTCCTCGCCTCCCGCGACCTGCTGTTCAAGCTGCGGAGCGACCACGACGCGGCGGTGCGTGAGTTCCGGTGGCCGGAGCTCGACGCGTTCAACTGGGCGCTCGACCACTTCGATGCGGTGGCCGCGGCCAACCCGGACCGCTCCGCCCTCTGGGTCGTCAACCAGGATGCCCCCGACGACCGGCGCACGTTCGCCGAGCTGGCCGCCCGATCCAACCAGGTGGCCAACTTCCTCCGCGATCACGGGGTCGGGCCGGGCGACCGGATCCTGCTCATGGTGGGCAACATCGTCCCGCTGTGGGAGGTGATGCTCGCCGCCATGAAGCTGGGTGCGGTCATCATCCCGGCGTCGACCCTCCTCGGCGAGAGCGACCTGGCCGACCGGCTCGAGCGGGGCCGGGTGGCCCACGCGATCGCCGAGCCGTCGCTGGCGGCCCGGTTCGACGCTCTGCCCGGCGACTACGGCCGGATCGTCGTCGCCGGCGAGTTCGAGGGTTGGACGCCGTTGGCCGAGGCCGACGGGGCCGCGACATCGTTCTCACCGGACCGCGCCACGATGGCCACCGACCCGCTGTTGCTCTACTTCACGTCGGGCACGACGTCGCTGCCGAAGCTGGTCGAGCACACCCACGCCAGCTACCCGGTGGGTCACCTGTCGACGATGTTCTGGATCGGGCTGCAGCCGGGCGACGTCCACCTCAACGTCAGCTCGCCCGGCTGGGCCAAGCACGCGTGGAGCAACTTCTACGCCCCGTGGAACGCCGAGGCGACCGTGCTCGTGTTCAACCACGCCCGATTCGACGCCGGCGCCCTGCTCGACACGCTCGTGCGGTGCGAGGTCGAGACGCTCTGCGCGCCGCCGACGGTGTGGCGGATGCTCATCCAGCAGCGGCTGGGCGACTGGCCGGTGCGGCTGCGGGAGGTGGTGGGCGCGGGCGAACCGCTCAACCCGGAGGTGATCGACCAGGTGCGTCAGGCCTGGGGCCTGACCCTGCGTGACGGGTTCGGCCAGACCGAGACCACCTGCCAGGTGGGAAACTCACCGGGCATGCACGTCAAGCCGGGTTCGATGGGCAGGCCGATGCCCGGTTATCCGGTGGTGCTCCTCGATCCCGAAGGCAACCCGGCCGAGGAGGGCGAGATCAGCCTCGACCTGGCCGAGCGGCCGCTCGGACTGATGACCGGGTACCGCGACGATCCCGAACGCACGGCCGACGCCACCCGCGGCGGCTACTACCACACCGGCGACGTGGCCCGCCGCGACGCCGACGGCTACCTCACCTACGTCGGCCGGGCCGACGACGTGTTCAAGGCGTCCGACTACCGCGTCAGCCCCTTCGAGCTCGAGAGCGTGCTCATCGAGCACGAGGCGGTGGCCGAGGCCGCGGTGGTGCCGTCGCCCGATCCGACCCGCTTGGCCGTACCCAAGGCGTTCGTCGTCCTGACCGCAGGGCGGGCGCCGACGGCCGAGACGGCGGAGTCGATCCTGCGCTTCTGCCGGGGCCGGCTCTCCGCGTTCAAGCGCATCCGCCGGCTCGAGTTCCACGAGCTGCCCAAGACGATCTCGGGCAAGATCCGCCGGGTCGAGCTGCGCACCGAGGAACAGGCCCGTCCGGCGGAAGATCCCCGTCGCCCCGGGGAGTTCTGGGAGGAGGACTTCCCCGACCTCAAGGCGTAGCCCGCCCCGGTGCGTAGGGTGACCCCGATGCGCATCGCGACCTGGAACGTCAACTCGCTCAAGGCTCGCCTGCCGCGGGTCGAGGGGTGGCTGGCCGAGATCCGGCCCGACGTGCTGTGCATGCAGGAGACCAAGCTGAGCGACGACGCCTTTCCGGCGCTGGCCTTCCGAGCCCTGGGCTACGACGCCGTGTACCACGGGGGGGGTCGTTGGAACGGCGTTGCCATCCTGTCCAGGGTCGGGCTGTCAGACCCGGCGAACGGCTTCGCCGGCGACGACCCGGTTCCGTCGACCGAGGCCCGGCTGATCTCGGCCACGTGCGGACCGGTGCGGGTCGCGACCCTCTATGTTCCGAACGGTCGGTCACCCGAACACGAGCAGTTCCAGATGAAGCTCGCGTGGCTGGCCAGGCTCCGGCGCCACCTCGACGCCTGCGAACCCTCCGAGAACCTGCTCCTGTGC
The DNA here is from genome assembly GCA_050744245.1 of Acidimicrobiales bacterium. Classification (GTDB taxonomy): domain Bacteria; phylum Actinomycetota; class Acidimicrobiia; order Acidimicrobiales; family JBOGGX01; genus JBOGGX01. Next base: position 11,175 of record JBOGGX010000308.1, on the reverse strand, counting down.
GGCGACTTCAACATCGCCTCCGACGACCGGGACGTCTACGACCCGGCGAAGTACATCGGCGCCACCCACGTGACGCCGGCCGAGCGTGGCGCGCTGGCCGACATCGAAGCGTGGGGTCTGGTCGACGTGTTCCGGCAACGCCATGAGGAGGGCGGCCTGTTCACGTGGTGGGACTATCGGGCTGGCAACTTTCACAAGCACCTGGGCATGCGCATCGACCTCATGCTGGCGACCGCGTCGCTGGCCGACCGGTTGGAGTGGATCCTCGTCGATCGCAACGCCCGCAAGGGTCAGGGACCGTCCGACCACGCGCCCATCGTCGCCGAGTTCGACATCTGACGCCCGACCGCCACGACGAGATGGCTCGCGACGCGCTGTTCTGTGGAGAGTTTGGCACCCATAGCGAGCCCAACCCGACACAGAACCGAGGGTCGGTCAGCGGAGATGCCGGCGCAGTTTGGCCAGGCCTTCCGCGTAGGCCAGGCGCAGGTCGTCGCGGGGAAGCCCGAGCTCATGCTGGAGCCGCTTGAGGCTGCGGGCCGGGCCGCCGTCGAGCCCGAAGCGGGCCCGCACCACCCGGCGCTCGACCGGTTGGAGGTCGTCGAACAGATGCGGCGCCGCCGCATGCAGGCTGACCAGTTCGTCATCGAGCTCGGTGGTCTCGGCGGCGGCACCGTCGGCGTCCGAGTACGGCCACCCCTCGTCGCTGGGCCAGGAGTCGTCGTTGTCGTTGCCGTCGATCCATGACAGCGAGCCGGCCATCGCCACCAGTCTGCCCCGCCGGACGAGGCCGCGCGCTCAGAACTACGTCTCGTGGGCCGCAACCCAGGCCGCCACCCTCGGCGCCTCCGCGTCGAGATGCTCCTTCATCCCCGAGACCAGGGCCCGCTCGACCAGGCGGCCGACGAACGGGGTCTTGACCACGAGGTCGCCCTTGGTCTGGCGTACGGTGACCTCGCCGTCGGACCGGTAGACCGACGATCCGTTGGCCCGGAACCGGTGGCCGTAGTTGTCGGGCACGAGTCGCCAGGCGACGGCGTGCCCGGCCAGATCGTGGGTCGACTCCTCGACCCAGGTGAGCTTCTTCGGATCGAGCACGGCGGTGGCGGCCGACGGCAGGTCGGCGACGAACCGGAACCGGATGCGCAGGCGGACGGTGTCGCCGTCCTCCTCCCGCGCCAGCACCTCCGGTTTCCCGATCTTGGGCAGCCCGCCCAACGTGGCGTACAGGCCAGGATCGGTGTAGGCCCGGGCGACGTCGTCGATGGAGCCGGGGATGCGCTGCTCGATCCGGAAGTCCACGGCGACAGCATGGCTCATTGGTGCCCATCCTCGGATGACGCCGACGCACATCACCACCGGCCCACGGGGCACCAATGAGCTCTTCGCCGCTTCGCGGCGAAGGCAGGCGGTGTTGATGGTTCGCTCGCCCTTCGGGCTCGCTCACGCCCGTGACGATGCGGTGACGACCTTCAAGACGGCGGCCCCGAACCGCGCCGCCCGCACCGGTCCGACCCCGGCCACGCCTTCGAGCTCGGTGGACGACCCGGGCCGGGTCAGGGCGATGGCGCGCAGCGTGCTGTCGGTGAACACCACGTGGGCCGGGACGTTGGCCGCCCGGGCCGCGTCAGACCGCCACCGGCACAGGTCGTCGAACAGCCGGCGGGCCGCGGGCGGGAGCTCGACGTCGTGGGGGCCGCGCTCGACCCGTCCGGGTCGCTCAGACCGACCGGCATGCAGCCGCTGCCGCTCTCGGTCGAGATGCGCCCTCCAGTCGGCCGGGCGTTGCCCGGCCCGCAGCGCGGCCAGGGCGGGCTCGACCTCGGTCAGGTAGACGGACCGCGACCGGGTGAGGGTGCGCGTGCCGAACGTTCGGCGCCGCGCCCACGAGAGCGACAGCTCGTCCTGGGCCCTGGTCACGGCCACGTAGAACAGCCGCCGTTCCTCGACCAGCTCGGTCGGTGTCCGCGCGTGCCCGATCGGGACCAGCCCCTCCTCGAGACCGGTGACGTAGACGATGGGCCATTCGAGGCCCTTGGCCGCGTGGAACGTGACCACCTCGACGGCGTCGCGAGTCCCGCCGGCGTCCTCGCCCCCTAGCATGGCGATGAGCCAGGCCCGGAAGCCGCCCGCGCTGGGCTGCCGCTCGGCCGAGGCGAACTGGTCGGCCAGCCGCAGCAGCTCTTGCACGTTCGCGACCCTGGTCGTCTCGGCGTCGCCCGGCGGCCGTTCCTCGCCGTCGGGCGTCGCCGCCGTGATCGCCGACTCGATGCCGGCGATGGTGTTGGGGAACGGCGCCCGTGACGAACCCATCGTCCGGAGCGTGTCGCGCACCTCAGGGAGCTCGATGAACGGCCTGCCCCTGACGCGGTAGGGGACGCCGATCTCCTTGAGCGCCTCCTCCAAGAGCACGGTCTGGGCGTTGGTACGGCAGAGGACGGCCTGGTGCGACCACGGCACACCTGGGCCGTGCCGGTCGAGCACGCTCCTGGCCACCGAGTGGGCCTCGAGACGATCGGTGGGGTGGACGAGCTCGACCGGGATCCGGCCCTCGGGCCTGGTCGCCCGCAACCGGGTCAGCCCGATGCCGGTCGCGCCCGCCTCCGTCCACCGGAGCACGGCGTTGGCCGTGGCCACGATCTCTGGGGTCGAGCGGTAGTTGAGATCGAGGACGACGACCTCGGCGCCCGGGAACCGCTCGCCGAAGCCGGTCAGCAGGCCGGGATCGGCGCCGTTCCAGCCGTAGATGGCCTGGTTCGGGTCGCCGACGACGCACAGGTCGAGCCGGTCGCCGCGCCACGCCTCGAGCAGACGATGCTGGAGCGGGTTGGCGTCCTGGAACTCGTCGACGAACAGGTGGCGGAACCGCCACCGCTGGGCCGCGGCCAGCTCGGTGTCGTGCTCGAGCTGCTCGATGCACTGCCAAAGAAGGTCGTCGAAGTCGACCAGGCCTCGGCGCCGCTTCTCCTCCTCGTAGCGCCGGAAGACGGCGGTCATCTCGTCGAGGCTCACGGGCGGCCGGCGTCCCGCCGCGGTCGCGGCCGCGGCGTAGCCGGACGGGGCGATGATCCTGGCCTTGGCCCACTCGATCTCGCCGGCGAGGACGGCGGCCGTCGACCGGCCGCCGCCGGGTCCGATCCTGGCGAGGAGTCCGGCCTTGCGTTCGAGCAGGGCGGGCGGGGTCGTCCCGCGTTCTGACCACAGCAGTCGGAGCTGGGCGTAGGCCAGGGCGTGGAAGGTGCCGGCGGTGACCTCCTGCCGCAGGCCTAGACGACGGAGCCGCGAGCGGAGCTCGCCCCCCGCCTTGCGGGTGAAGGTCACGGCCAGGACGTGGCGGGGATCGATCGACCCGGTGAGGCAGCGGAAGCCGATCCGTCTGGTCAGCACCCTGGTCTTGCCCGACCCCGCGCCGGCGACGATGCACAGCGGCGCGCCCTCGGTGGTCACCGCTCGCCGCTGGGCCTCGTTGAGACCGTCGAGCAACGCGTCGACCCTGGCCGCAGCGGGGCCGGCGGGGACGGGGTGCACGCGTGCACGGTAATCGGCGGCCGCTACCGTCCAGTCCGATGGTCGACATCCCGCCCGAGCGTTTCGAGGAGCTGGTCGCCGACGCCCTGGACGGACTCCCACCCGAGCTGGCCCACCGGATGGACAACGTTGCCGTGTTCGTCGAGGACAACTCGCACCAAGGCGGGCTGCTCGGCCTGTACCAGGGCATACCGCTCACCAAGCGCGACTCCGGCTACGCCGGCATGGTGATGCCCGACCGGATCACCATCTTCCGACGGCCGATCCTGCGGCTGTGCCGGACCGAGGAGGAGGTGATCCGCCAGGTGCAGGTGACCGTCGTCCACGAGGTCGCCCACCATTTCGGCATCGGCGACCGCCGGCTCCACGAGCTGGGGTGGGGCTGAAAGTACGCTGCGGAGGTGCCGTTCCCCCCGAAGCTGCTCGGCCGCAACGAGAGGATCGTCCTCGACCTGCGACCCCACGCGTGGTTCATGTTCGAGCCGGTCGTCGCCGTCCTGGGGGCGGTGATCCTCGGCGGGCTCGTCATCAACTTCTTCGGCGACGACACCGGGGTGTTCTGGACCATCCTCAAGACGCTGGCCGGCATCCTCGTGCTCGGCTGCCTGGCGTGGGTCGGTGTGCGCTACCTCAAGTGGCGGACGACCAACTTCGTCATCACCAGCGACCGGCTGATCTACCGCAGCGGCGTGATCTCGAAGCGGGGCATCGAGATCCCACTCGAGCGGGTCAACACCGTGTTCTTCCGCCAGGGCATCTTCGAGCGCATGATCGGCGCCGGCGACCTCACGATCGAATCGGCCGGCGAGATGGGGCGGCAGCGGTTCAGCGACATCAGGCGGCCCTCCGAGGTGCAGAACGACATCTACCACCAGATGGAGGAGAACGAGAACCGCAAGTTCGACAGGATCGACGCCAACATCGACCGCAGGCTGACCCAGACCGGCCCGCCGGCAGGGGTCGAGCCGTCGATCCCCGAGCAGATCGAGCGGCTCGACGAGCTGCGGCGCAAGGGCCTCATCACCGACCAGGAGTTCGCGGCCAAGAAGGCCGAGCTGCTCCAGCGCATGTAGCCGCAGGGGTTCACGCATGAGGGTCGTCAGTCTGGTTCCCTCGGTGAGCGAGACCCTGATCGGCTGGGGGGTCACGCCGATCGCCGTCACCCGGTTCTGCGAGCAGCCCGGCCTCCCCACCGTCGGCGGCACCAAGGATCCCGACGTCGATGCCATCGCCGCCCTGGCTCCCGATCTGGTCGTCCTCTGCGAGGAGGAGAACCGGGTCGAGGACGCCGAACGACTGGCCGCCGGGGGGCTGGCCCTGCACACGGTGACCCTCCGGGCGGTCGCCGATGTCGGGCCGGAGCTCGACCGTCTGGCCCGCGTGGTCGGGATCGACCCGGAGCCCCTCGCCGAGATCGCGCCCGACACCGGTACCGCCCGGCTGCGAGCGTTCGTTCCCATCTGGCGTCGGCCGTGGATGACCCTGAACCACGACACCTACGGCTCGTCACTGCTCGCCTCGCTCGGCGTCGCCAACGTGTTCGCCGACGAGCCCGACCGGTATCCGACGACCGACCTGGCCGCCGCCGCGTCCCGCTCCCCGGACGTCGTGCTGGCGCCGAGCGAGCCCTATCCCTTCAAGGAGCGCCACCGGGGCGAGCTCGAGGCCGAGGTGGCGCCGGTCGTGTTCGTCGACGGCCAGGACCTGTTCTGGTGGGGGATCCGCACCCCGGAGGCCCGGCGCCGACTCGAACGCGTGCTCGCGGTGAAGCTGCGCCGCTCGGCCTTCGGCGACCGGCAAACGCCTCGCTAGCCGCTCAGCCCGGCTGAGGTTGTCAGGCCGCCGCCGGCCGTCGCCCGAAGCTTGTCGGTCCGCGCGCTTTGACGTCGGCCACCCCGCCTCGCTGGCCCGTGGCATCGCCACCATCTACCAGGAGCTCGACCTGGTCGACGACCTCACCGTGGCCGAGAACCTGTTCCTCGGCCACGAACTGGCCTCGGGCGGCATCTTCATCGACCGGGGCCGCACCCGCCGCCGGGACATCGAACACAAACGATGTGGGGCCCATGGTTGCCTTCGGGTCAGGTGAGCGCAGCACGGAGCTGATCGATCGTGGGGGCGCCGGCAGGTCCTTCCGGCGTCTGGTAGACGCGGCAGGCGAGTCCGACCGGCTGGTCGCCGTGGCTGGACGGGTCTCGACCGTCGACCAGGACGGACGGTGAGCCGTGGAACAACAGCATCTCCGCGTCCTCGGGTGACGCCCCTCGCGGTAGGTGATCTCGAATCCGAGTTCGGCTGAGAGCTCGCGCAACCGCTCGTCGGCGATGTGCCAGTGCGGGCAGCCTCGAAGCACTGGAGCGTGACGTCCATGGGAATCGCCTCTCCCGGGATTGGTAGTGCGTCGACTACCGTATGGCTTCCCCTGCACTGGAAGGTCCAGTCGACGGGAGATTCGCATGCGAATCGGCGAACTGGCGCAGCACGCGGGTACGACCGCCAAGACGCTTCGTTTCTGAACCGGCTGGCGTTCATCCGCGACGCCCAGGCAGCAGGGTTCTCGCGGCGTGATATCCGCCAGATCCTCGTCATCCGCGACGGTGGACACCCGCCGTGCGAGCACGTGGGGCAGCTCATCGACCAGCGGGTCGACGAGGTGGAGCGGCGCATCGTGGAGCCCGAGCAGACCCGCGATTCCCTCCGCCACCTCGCCCGCCGCACGGCCGAACTCGATCCGGCCGACTGCGGCGGCTACTGCAGCATCATCGAAGCCACGCCGGCGGTCAGCCGGTGAAGTCCGCGCGTAAGGCCGCGGGGAGGTCGGCCAGGGCCGCCGCCGGCCGAGCAGCGACCGCGCCCTCGTCACCCACATCGGCGTCCACGCCAGCGAGTACCTGCCTGGCGTGCGCTGCGGGCAGGAGGTTCCACCAGCTCAGCGCCAGCGCCTCACGGCCCTGCGCCGACAGCTCACCCCAGAGCCGAACCCGGGCCATCCCGCCGTCCGGGTACACGTCGACCCGGACGTCCGTGACCTCGTCGGTTGCCGGCAGCCGGAACCGGTGCCGGGTGTCGGGCTGCAACCGGGTCCGCTGCAGCAGCTCAAGCCAGCCCGACGGGTCGTCCGGCGAGCCGCTGCGGGCGTCCCACCCTCTCACCGTCGCCCAGCCCGGCGCGTTGCCGACGAAGTACGAGGTGTCCAGCTCCGCGATACGCACCACGCCGGGCCCGGCCAGCCGCAGTTGAACCCAGTCGTTGGCGTCGTCCCGCCGTCGCGCGGTCTCCCAGCCCTCGCCCATCACCCGGGCCTGCCCGGGGGAGATCAGGTTGGTCGGCGAGGAGTAGAACAGGTTGCTGCACCCGGTGACCACCCCCCCGTTCTCCAGGGCGGCCAGATCGATGGCGCCGGCGGCGAGGAAGCGGGGATCCGCGACTACCTCGCCGTGTACGCGCAGCCGTGCGACGCCGCCGTCGGGGTACATGCACAGCCGGACGTAGGTCATCCGCTGGGGCACGTCCACCGCGAAGGGGAACGCGGCGTCCCCGCCCACACCGGAGCGCGGCACCAGTGGAAGCCACTCCACCCGATCCAGCTCGGCAGGGGACGGGTACCCGTCCACCGCAGAGCCCTCCACCGACACCTCAGGCGGGTAGTTGCCCGTGAAGAACGAGGTATCCACGACCACACCATGGATGACCCCTGGCATGCCCAGCCTGACGATCGCCCAGTCGTAGCCAGGCTCGCGGCGCCGGCGCGTCTCCCACCCGTCGTACACCTGGCCTTTGTGGCCGAAGGTGTAGGTCTGGTACGCGGGAGCCTCCGCCTTGATGAGGTTCTCGCGTTCTGCGAACAGCTCGTCGTTGGCCGCCAGTACGCTGCCGCCGACCCGGCGGGAGGCGAGGTCTGGAAACCTGGTGAAGTCGCTCATGGTCGTCCTCTCCTCGGCCGCCGCCTGAGCGGCTCGTTCCGGTGATCAGCGCGCGCCCAGCCAGTCCACGGCGACCTGCCGGGCAAGCCGACGTACCAGCGGGCCCGCCTCGGTCATGGATCGGTGCGGGTCCGGCTCGATGTCGGTGAGGGCGTACGCCTGCCGGATGCCGGCGAGCTCGAGATCCTCGGCCGACAGCAGCGAGCGCCCGGCCACGGCGACGACGGGCACGCCGCTCGACCTCGCTGCGGCGCCCACCCCGGCCGGCGCCTTCCCGTTCAGGGTCTGCTCGTCCAGCGACCCCTCGCCGGTGATGACGAGGCTGGCGCCTGGCAGGTGTTCGGCGAACCCGACCAGGTCGAGGACGAGCTCGACGCCCGACCGCAGGGTGGCACCGAGCACTGCCAGCGCCGCGTACCCGACGCCACCGGCCGCCCCAGCACCCGGCTGGTCGGCAACGTCGATGCCCACGTCCCGGGCGACGACGTCGGCCCACCGGGCCAGCGCGGCGTCGAGCCGGTCCACCTGCTCAGCGCTCGCGCCCTTCTGCGGACCGTAGACCGCGGCTGCCCCCCGTGCGCCGAGCAGAGGGTTGTCCACGTCGCACGCCACCACGACCGGCACCTGCCCGACCCCCGGGTGCAGTGCAGAAAGGTCCAGGCGGTCCAGGCGCACCAGGGCGGCGCCGCCACGGCGCAGCTCTGTCCCGGCGGCGTCCAGCAGCCGGGCGCCCAGCGCCTGGACGAGCCCGGCGCCACCGTCGGTCGAAGCGCTACCGCCGACTCCGAGGACGGCGCTGGTGCACCCCGCCTCCAGCGCGGCGCGGAGCACCTCCCCGGTCCCGTACGAGGACGCGGTCAGCGGTGCGAGCCGCCCGCCGGGTAGTCGGCGCAGGCCGGAGACGTCCGCCAGCTCGACGACCGCCACGCCGTTCCGTTCGGCATAGCCGGTGTCCACCGGCTCCCCGGTGGGGCCCTCCGCACGAGCCGGCACCCACCGGTGCCCGGCCGCCAAGGCCGCGTCCACGGTCCCGTCGCCACCGTCCGCGACCGGAAGCTCGACCACGTCCAGCCCGGGCAAGATGGCACGCAGCCCGGCGGCGACGTTCTGGGCCACCTCCCTGCCGGTCAGCGACCCCTTGAACTTGTCCGGTGCGACCAGGACGTGCACGACACGGCCTCAGTCCCGCTGCGCCACGGCCGTGGCGGCAAGCTCGCTCAACTGGTCGAGGTCGGCGTTCTCGACGGTGTCCACGCCGTGTCCGCTCATGCTTCCCCTCTTCGAAGCAGCCGCCCGAGCGGCCCGTCGTCGTCGGTGATCTTCCGGCCGCGCAGCCAGGTGCTGCGGACCACCCCAGCCAGCGGTCGGCCGGCGTACGGGGTGACCGGGTGGCGGTGGTGCAGCCGGGCGGGGTCGACGACGAACGCATCATCCGGCGAGAAGACGCAGAGGTCGGCGTGGTACCCCAGCGCGATGTGGCCCTTACGCTGCATCCCCGCGATCGCGGCCGGCCGTTCGGCCATCCACCGCATCACGTCGCAGAGGGTGAAGCCGCGGCGGCGGGCCTCGGTCCACACCGCGGGCAGCCCGAGCTGCACGGAGGCGATACCGCCCCACGCCACCCCGAAATCACCGAGGTCGAAGCACTTGAGGTCCGGCGGGCACGGCGAGTGGTCGGACACGACCGTGTCGAGGTCGCCTGCCCGCAGGCCGTCCCAGAGCAACTCACGGTTGTCCGCCTCGCGGATCGGTGGGCAGCTCTTGAACTGCGTCTGCCCGTCCGGGATCTCCTCGGCGGTGAAGACCAGGTAGTGCGGGCAGGTCTCCACGGAGACCTGCACCCCGTCCCGGCGGGCCGTTCGGATCATCGGCAGGGCGTCCGAGGACGACAGGTGCAGGAGGTGCACCCGCGCCTGCATCCACCGGGCCGCCTCGATGACGTGCGCTATCGCCACGTTCTCCGCCCCCCTGGGGCGGGAGGCCAGATACCCGCGGTACGTCTCGCCGTGCGCGGACGGCGCCCGGGCGATCGCGTCGGAGTCCTCGGCATGAACGACCAGCAGCGAGCCGAACGTGCGGATCGTCCGGAGCACCTCGGGCAGTTCGCCCGGGTTCAGATGCGGGAACTCGTCGACACCGGAGTGCAGCAGGAAGCACTTGAAGCCGAAGACCCCTGCGTCGTGCAACCCCCGCAGCTCGCCCAGGTTGCCCGGGATCGCGCCACCCCAGAACCCCACGTCGACATGCACCTGCTGCTCGGCGGCCTTGCGCTTGACGTCGAGCGCGGCAACGTCGACCGTCGGCGGAATGCTGTTGAGCGGCATGTCGACGATCGTCGTGACGCCACCAGCCGCAGCGGCCCGGGTGGCGGTCGCGAAGCCCTCCCACTCGGTCCGGCCGGGCTCGTTGACATGGACGTGCGTGTCCACCAGGCCCGGCAGCAGCACCTCGTCCTCACCGAGGTCGACCACCTTCGGAGCCGTCAGCTCCGAATCCAGCGGCTCGATCGCGACGATCCGACCTTCGGCCACACCGACCCGTCGAGCGACCTCCCCCGCCGCAGTGACCACTCGCGGAGCCCGCAGGACAAGGTCGAGGTCGCTCACATCGGATCCCGCTCAGTCCAGCAACGCGATGGCGGTGGGGGCATCCTCGCCGCGCTGGGCGAGGTCCTCGAACTCGGTGATGTTGTCGATCTCGGTACCCATCGAGATGTTGGTGATCCGCTCCAGGATGACCTCGACCACGACCGGCACCCGATGCTGGGCCATCAGCTTCTTGGCCTCCTCGAACGCAGGAAGCAACGCGTCGGGCTCGAAGACCCGGATGGCCTTGCACCCGAGGCCCTCCGCGACCTTGACGTGGTCGACACCGTAGTCGCCGAGCTCCGGTGCGTTGACGTTCCCGAACGACAGCTGGACGTTGTAGTCCATCTGGAAGCCCCGCTGGGCCTGCCGGATAAGCCCCAGGTACGCGTTGTTCACCACGACGTGGATGTACGGCAGGTTGAACTGCGCCCCGGCCGCCAGCTCCTCGATCATGAACTGGAAGTCGTAGTCACCGGACAGCGCGACCACCGTGGAGACCGGGTCGGCAACACACACGCCGAGCGTGGCCGGGATGGTCCAGCCCAGGGGGCCGGCCTGGCCGCAGTTGATCCAGTGTCGTGGCCGGTAGACGTGCAGGAACTGTGCGGCGGCGATCTGCGAGAGCCCGATCGTGCTGACGTACCTGGTGTCGCGGCCGAACGCCCGGTTCATCTCCTCGTACACCCGCTGCGGCTTGATCGGCACGTCCTCGAAATGGGTGCGGCGCAGCATCGACTGCTTGCGCTGGGCGCACTCCTGCGCCCAGCCGCCGCGGTCGGCCAGCGCGCCGGCCACCTGGCGTTCGCGGGCAACCCAGACGAAGAGCTCCAGCGCCGCCGCGGCGTCGGACACGATCCCGTAGTCGGGCGGGAACACCCGGCCGATCTGGGTCGGATCGATGTCCACGTGGACGAACGTGCGACCGGACCGGTACACGTCCAGCCCGCCGGTGTGCCGGTTCGCCCACCGGTTGCCGATGCCCAAAACGAAGTCCGAGGCGAGCAGGGTTGCGTTGCCGTACCGGTGGGCGGTCTGCAGCCCTGCCATGCCGACCATCAGCGGATGGTCGTCCGGGATGCTGCCCCAACCCATCAGGGTCGGGATGACCGGCACCCCGGTCAGCTCCGCGAACTCGA
>JBOGGX010000307.1:0-1847 GCA_050744245.1 Acidimicrobiales bacterium | reverse complement strand
CGCTGGCCCTGGCGGCCGGGGCCGCGACCATCGAGCTGGCCGCCGTCCTTCTCGCCGCCCCCACCGTCATGCGGGCGGCCGGCGTGCCGCTGGTGGCCGCCGTCTGTGAGCGCATGCTGGGCCCGCTCGCTCCCGGCGGCGGCGCCGCCGGGTGGACGGCCGCCGCCGCGTCGGTGCTCCTGCCGGCGCTGGCGCTGGTCGGGGCCTACCGAGTGCGCCGCGCCCAGCAGGCCCTCAGGGCCGAGCCGTGGCTGGGCGGGGGCCGCCGCCATGGACCCCATCGCGTCGTCGTCCTCCCCACCGACCAGCCGTTCGCGGCCAGCGTGCCCGGCCCCGATGCTCAGATCGTGGTGTCCGAGGGGCTGCTCGCGGCCCTGGGGCCCGACGAGGTCGAAGCCGTCTTCCGTCACGAGGCCGCCCACCTCGACCGGGGCCACCACCGCTACCTCCTGCTGGCCGCCGCCCTCGACCACGCCCTCTTCGTCGTCCCCCCGGTCCGGTGGAGCACCGAGGCGTTGCGGGTGGCGATCGAGAGGTGGGCCGACGAGGAAGCGGCCGGCGCCGATCGAGCGTCCCGCCGGGTCCTGCGCCGGGCGCTGGTGGGTGTCACCGCCGCACTGGTGGCCGAGCCGGGGATCGCCGCGTTCACCGCCGCCGATGCGGTCGCCGAGCGGCTCACCGCCCTGGACGGCGACGCCCCTCGCCCGACCGGGCTGGCCCACGCCACGCTGTATGCGCCGGGTGCCGCCCTCGTCGTCGTGGCGGTCGCCACCGTCATCGTCCTGGGTGCCGACTACGGGGCCGTGCTGGCCACCGCCGGAATCTGCACCATGTAGGCCGCCACCGACCCGATCACTACTACTGTCTGTCGGAGTATGGAGGTTTTGCTGCTGCCCGTGGCCGCGGTGGTCGCCGGGGCCGTCTCGTTCAGCTCGCCGTGCTGCCTGCCGCTGATCCCGGGCTACCTGTCCTATGTGTCGGCCCTGCCCGTGTCCGAGCTCGGGCGACGGGCGACGCGCCGGGTGACCCTGCGGGCCGCACTGGCCTTTGTCGCCGGGTTCACCGTCGTCTTTACCCTGCTCGGGGTGTCGGTCACGCTGCTGGGCCCGGTCTTGTTGCGCCACGTCCCGTTCATCGTCCGGCTGGCCGGGGTGGTGGTCATCGTCATGGGCCTGGCCATGCTGGGGGCGCTGCGCCTCCCCCTGCTCGACCGGGAACGGCGGCTCGACCTGGCCCGCATCCCGGCCGGGCCACCGACCGCCTTCCCGCTGGGGATGGCCTTCGCCGTCGGCTGGGTCCCCTGCATCGGTCCGGTGCTGGCCACCATCCTGGCCACCGCGGCCGCCACCGAAACGGTCGCCCTGGGCGGCGTGCTGCTCGCCCTGTACTCGATCGGGCTCGGATTGCCGTTCATCGCCCTGGCGCTGGGCTTCCAGCGGGCCCGGGGCTCGCTCGACTGGCTCCGCCGAAACGGCCGGCTGATCGAGCGGTTCGGCGGGGTGCTCCTGGTCGCGGTCGGCGTGCTGTTCGTGACTGGCACCTGGCGCCGGTTCTTTCTTCCCCTGCAGCGCTGGTTCGCCGAGCTCGGTTGGCCCCCGATCTGACCCTGGCCCTCCCCGCGACCGCGGCGAACGGTAGCCTACGACTCGGTGTCGTTGACCGCGGTGGCGCCGGAGCTGGTCCTGGTCGTTGCCGCGCCCGTGCTGGTGCTGCTCATGGCGGTCCTGGTGTTCGGGGCCATGCGCCGGCGGGAGGCCGACGACGTGATCGGGCGGCTCAGCCGCGAGACGCTGAGCCGCGACAAGGCCCACGGGGGGCGAGCGCGGGGGACCGAGGCGCCGCGGGCC
>JBOGGX010000306.1:0-11837 GCA_050744245.1 Acidimicrobiales bacterium | reverse complement strand
CGGCGGCACCGCCGCGGCGACCGGCCACGGACGCGGCCACGGCCGAGCCCTTCGGCGCCACCATCGGGGCGACCTTCACCCACCGCAGCCACGACCACGAGGTCGTCGAGATCACCGACCGCGGCGTCGTGTCGATCGTCGACGGCGGGCCGGCTCGGACCACGATCGCGTATGGGACCGGCGTGAGCGTCGGCGGCCGGCCGGTACTGCTGGCCCAGCCCCGGTTCGCCGAGTCCTGGGAACGCCTGAGGGCCTGGCGGTCCGAACGGGCCCGGGCCGCGGGCAAACCGGCCTTCGTCGTGTTCGACGACAAGACGCTGCGGCTGGTGGCCGCCAGCCTGCCGACCGACGAGGCCGGGCTGCTGGCGATCAGCGGGATCGGCCCGGTCAAGCTCGAGGCCTACGGCGACGACCTCATCGCCATCGCCGACCAGCTGCGGGCGGGCTCGGCCACCTGAGACGAATGTTCGGTGGATCCCTCCCAGAAATGGGAAAGATCCACGGCAGGTTGGTGGCCGTCAGGACGGTGGCGTCACCGGGGGCAGCCGGCGACCGTCGGCGGCGGCGTCGTCCGGCCCCTTGTCGGTCGGCCGGAGCATCTCGCCGATGGCGCCGATCGAGCCCATGACCGCGCTCATCTCGGCCGGGAGGAAGATCTTGGTCGCGTTCCCGTTGGCGATGCCCTGCAGGGCCTCGAGGTACTTGATGGCCAGGAGCTCCGGCGTCGGCCGCCCCTCGTGGATGGCGCCGTAGACGGCCTTGATCGCCACCGCCTGGGCCTGGGCCACCGTCTCCTGCCGGTAGCGCTCGGCGTCGGCCATGGCCCTGACCGCCCCGGCCTGGCCCTCGGCCTCGAGCACCTGGCGCAGCTTCTTGCCCTCCGCCTCGAGGACGGCGGCCGACTTCATGCCCTCGGCCCGGGCGATGGCGGCCTGGCGCTCGCCGTCGGCCGCGGTGACGACCGCCCGCCGGGTGCGCTCGGCCTTCATCTGCTCGTGCATGGCGTGCTGCACGTCGGGCGGCGGCTCGATCCGCTGGATCTCCACGCGACCGACCCGCACGCCCCACTTGTCGGTGGCGTCGTCGAGGATCTGACGCAGCTCGAGGTTGATCTTGTCGCGACTGGTGAGGGCCTCGTCGAGCTGCATGTCGCCGACCAGGTTCCGCAGGTTGGTCTGGGCCAGCTTGGTCACGGCCAGGATGAAGCTGGCCACGTTGTAGATCAGCCGCTGGGGGTCGGTGGGCTCGTAGTAGAGGACGGCGTCGACCGCCACCACCACGTTGTCCTTGGTGATGACCTCCTGCGGGGGCACGTCGACCACCTGCTCGCGCATGTCGACGATGCGGATCTTCTGGAACAGCGGGGCGATGATGCGCAGACCCGGGTCGACGGTCGTCTTGTACTTCCCGAGCTGCTCGACGATGCCCCGCTGGAACGGACGGACGATCTTGACGCCGGTGGCCACGTAGACGAACACGAACAGGGCCACGATGGCGAGTACTGCGACGCCGATCATTGCTGCTCCTTGCTTGGGTCGGCTGCTTCCCCGGCACCGGGTGTCAGCCTTGATGGCGGGTCGTCGAGGGTGAGGAGGTGGTGGACGACGACCCGGGTGCCCCGTACGTCGACGATGCGGACCGTGCTGCCGGCGGGGACGCCCGCGCCGTCGACGCTCTCGGCCCGCCATTCCTCCCGGTGGATCCGCACCAGCCCGAGCTCGTGGATGCCGCCCTTGATCTCGTCGAGCACGAGGGCGGGCTGGCCGATCAGCCGTTTGGCGCCGATGCCGTCGGTCGGCTCGTTGCGGTCGAGCCGGCGGGCGATGGGCCGCAGCGCGAGCAGGCTGCCGATGGAGACCAGGATGAAGGCCAGCCATTCGAGCCCGACGGGAACGCCGGCAAAGGCAAGCAGGGCGGCGACCACCGCGCCAAGGGCGAAGGGGAGGAGGAAGAACGAGCCGACCGTGGCCAGCTCACCGAGTCCGAACACGACGGCCGCACCAAGCCAGATCCACCGCCAGACCTCGGGCGACTCCATCGGTTGTGCTCGGCCTCCTGTTCTGCGAGCAGGGTACCGCCGTTTTCCTTCGGCGTTCATTCGCCGGACGGGTCGGCTCACCGGGGTCTTGCCCGATAGCGTCTCGATGGTTATGCCCCGAAGCGACGAGCAACTGGTCCTCCTGAGCGTGCATGCCCACCCCGATGACGAGGCGTCGAAGGGAGCGGGCACCGTCGCCCGGTACCACGCCGAGGGGGTGCGCAGCGTGCTGGTGTGCTGCACCGGCGGCGAGGAGGGCGACATCCT
The DNA here is from genome assembly GCA_050744245.1 of Acidimicrobiales bacterium. Lineage (GTDB taxonomy): Bacteria > Actinomycetota > Acidimicrobiia > Acidimicrobiales > JBOGGX01 > JBOGGX01. The sequence continues at coordinate 9,532 of JBOGGX010000306.1, read as the reverse complement.
CAACCCGGCGATGGAACGGCCCGAGGTGCGCGACCGCCTCAGCGCGATCCGGCTGGAGGAGCTCGACCGTTCGGCCGAGATCATCGGGTACGACCGGGTGATCATGCTCGGCTACCGGGACTCCGGGATGCCCGACACGCCGGCCAACCGCCGCCCCGACAGCTTCGCCCAGGCCGATCTCGACGAGGCGGTCGGCCGGCTGGTGGCGGTGATCCGCGACGAGCGTCCCCAGGTGGTCGTGACCTACGGCGACGACCAGGAGTACTACCCGCACCCCGACCACCTCAGGGTGCACGACATCACCGTCGCCGCCTTCGACGCGGCCGGCGACCCCGACCGGTACCCAAACGCAGGCGACCCGTGGCAGCCGCTGAAGCTGTACTACTCGATGTGGTCACGAGCCCGGATGGTCGCCATGCACGAGGCCTTCCTCGCCGCCGGGCTCGAGTCGCCGTACGACGAGAAGTGGTTCGACGCCCCGTGGGCGGACGAGCGCATCACCACGCGGATCCCGGTCGGGGACTTCTACGACGTGCGCATGCGGGCCCTGCTGGCCCATGCCACCCAGATCGACCCGGAGTCGAAGTTCTGGTTCGGGCTGCCCGACGACGTGGCCGCGGCGGTGTACCCCCTCGAGGAGTACGAGCTGGCCCGCAGGCTGGTCGATGCGTCGCCCGAGGACGACCTGTTCTCCGGCGTCCGGCGATCGGCTTATCATCCGCACGCATCTTGACCGGCAGTTCGCAAAGGAGCGCCCGATGGCCAAGTACCTGTCCCAGGAGTGGCTCGATCTGTATCAGGAGCTGGCCCAGGAGTTCCCCGAACGTCCCGGTGCGTCGGCCGTCATGCAGTACGTCATCACCGGCACGCCCGACGGCGATGTCAAGTACGTCCAGAAGATCGAGAACGGCAAGATGTCCGCGAGCCGGCTGGGCGACGACGCCGAGGCCGAGTTCACCCTCTCGATGACCTACGACGACGCCACCAGGATCCAGAAGGGCGAGCTCGACGCCAACGCCGCGTTCATGCAGGGCAAGCTCAAGGTCACGGGCAACCTGGGCAAGCTGATGGCGCTGATGCCGTTGACCCAGAGCCTCGAGTACAAGGCCATCCAGGCCAAGCTCACCGAGCAGACCGACTTCGACTGATCAGCGGCCCGGGCCGCCCCGGACCGCCCCGGCCCGAATGTTGGGTGCTTCTCGCGCCTATCGGCGCGATAAGCACCCGAAGTTCGACTCGGGGCCGTGCATCAAGGGCGGGCGTCCGGCTCGGCGTCGGCCAGGAGCCGCAGGCCGATGTCGACCAGGTCGACCGGGTCGACGTCGAGGACCCCGTCGAGCCGGAACCACTCGGCCCGGTCGGTCGAGCCGTCGACCTCGTGGCGCAGCGTGCGCCGACCACCTCGACCTCGTACACGATCCGGACGACGTGCAGGTCGACCTCGATGCCCGGCTCTGGCCGCCACGGGGCCAACCACGAGTGGATGCCGAGCAGGCGGAGGATCCGCCCCCGGAACCCCGTCTCCTCGTCGAGCTCACGCAGGGCGCCATCGGCCGGGTCCTCGCCGTGGTCGAGACCGCCACCGGGCAACGTCCACGGTCGCGGCCGATCGGCGGGACCCTGCGCCAGGCGAACGAGCAGCAGCCGGCCGTCGTCGACGCGCACGGCATAGGCGGCCAACCGCTGGAGCCGGTCGGGGTACGCGTCCGGGCCCTTCAACGGCTGAGGGGTTGACGCAGCTCGGCCCGTTCCCGTTCGTGCCCGCGCACGAAGAACCAGCGGACGAGCAGGATCCCGATGCCCGTGGCCAGCCACACGATCGATGCGTTGAGGTTGGACCGCAGGCGAGGCGGGCAGACCTCGGCCACCGTCGTGAACCGGTTCTCGGAGTATGCGTCGGGGTTGCTGTCCTCCGACGGCTCCTGGCCGATGGCGTACATGAACGCCGAGCCGCACGAGTAGCTCCCGGTGTCGCCCCCGCCGACCTGGCCCAGCGCCGGGTTGCCGGTCTGGACGCGCTTGGGCACGACCAGGATCAGCAGACCCGTGGCGAGCACGAGGCCGCCGACGAGCAGCATCAGCGTCCGTGGCTTCACCTCGCCGTGTCTGGCGGGCGCGCCGGCCGCGGCGCACCACAGTTCGGGACTGACCGTTCTGTGGCGACTTGTCCTCGCCATCCCGGCCAAATCCGACACAGAGTGGAAATGGGCCGACCGGCCTATGGCCGCGGCCGCCGGATTCTGTCAAAGTCCTGGTCAGACGCGCGGGACGGTCGAGACCCCGGGGTGGTGCGGGCAAACCCCCGGGGTTTCGCCGCGTCTGGGGTCAAATCCCCAGGGTAGAGTGGTTGTCCCTACGCACATAGGAGAAATAGCCTGGGGGGCGACCGCCTACTCAGGCACTGGAGTCAGCCACTCATGACGACCACCGACATCGGCATCGACCTCTCCCGCTACGAACTCGGCTGGAGCGACGCGGAGGAGTACGTCTTCAAGCCGAAGCGGGGCCTGTCCGACGACATGGTCAAGGAGATGTCGTGGATGAAGGGCGAGCCCCAGTGGATGCGCGACTTCCGGCTCAAGGCGCTGCGCCACTTCGGCCGCCGGCCCATGCCCAACTGGGGCGCCAACCTCGGCGGCATCGACTTCGACAACATCTACTACTACATCAAGCCCACCGAGGGGCAGGTCAGCGACTGGGACATGCTGCCCGAGTCGATCAAGCGCACGTACGAGAAGCTGGGCATCCCCGAGGCCGAGCGCAAGTACCTCTCCGGGGTCACCGCGCAGTACGAGAGCGAGGTCGTCTTCCATCGCAACCGCGAAGACCTCGAGCGCATGGGCGTGATCTTCACCGACATGGACACCGCCCTGCGGGAGCATCCCGAGCTGGTGAAGCCCTACTTCGGCACGGTCATCCCGCAGAACGACAACAAGTTCGCGGCCCTCAACTCGTCGGTGTGGTCGGGCGGGTCCTTCATCTATGTGCCGGCCGGGGTCGAGGTGCCGATGCCGCTCCAGGCCTATTTCCGGATCAACGCCGAGAACATGGGCCAGTTCGAGCGGACGCTGATCATCGCCGATGAGGGGGCCAAGGTCCACTACATCGAGGGCTGCTCGGCGCCGGTGTACACCACCGACTCGCTCCACTCGGCCGTGGTCGAGATCGTGGTCAAGCCGAGCGCCCGGGTCACCTACACCACCATCCAGAACTGGTCGTCGAACGTCTTCAACCTGGTCACCAAGCGGGCCAGGGTCGAGGCCGAGGGCCACAGGGAGTGGATCGACGGTAACATCGGCTCGCAGGTCACCATGAAGTACCCGGCGGTCTACATGGTCGGCCCCAAGGCCTCGGGCGAGGTGCTGTCGGTGGCCTACGCCGGCGCCGGCCAGCACCAGGACACCGGGGCCAAGATGGTCCACGCCGCCCCGGAGACCACGTCGAAGATCGTGGCCAAGTCGATCTCGAAGGACGGCGGGACCACCGGCTACCGGGGCCTGGTCCGCATCGAGGACGACGCCTACGGCTGCAAGAGCCATGTCCAGTGCGACGCCCTCATCCTCGACGAGGACTCGGTGAGCAACACCTACCCCTACATGGAGATCGGCGCCCGTGATGCGGTCGTCGGCCACGAGGCCACCATCTCGAAGGTCGCCGACGAGCAGCTCTTCTACCTGATGAGCCGGGGCCTCTCCGAGGAGCAGGCCATGGGGATGATCGTCAACGGCTTCGTCGAGCCGGTCACCCGCACCCTGCCGATGGAGTACGCCGTCGAGTGGAGCCGGCTGATCGAGCTGCAGATGGAGGGCTCGGTCGGCTGACGCTCAGAACCGCTGGGCGCCGGGGGGCGGCTGCTGGGGCTGCTGGTCCGGCTGCTGCTGGTACGGGTAGGGCCCCGGCGCCTGCTCCTGCGGATAGGGCTGCGGCTGGGGTTGCACCGGCTGGGCCTGGGGTTGGGGGTGCGTCGGTCCCTGCGGCCCGGCCCTGAGCCCCTGGTCGATGGCGTCGAACACCATCTGGTGGTTGCGCTTGTGGGCGCCCCACGAGACCAGACCGAACTTGAGGGCCGAATCGACGGCCACCGCGGTCTGGCCCTGGTCGGCCTGGTACACGTAGGCCGTCACCTTCTCGCCCCACGACAGGGCCGAGGCGCCCCGCTCGGCCCAGATGGTGCCCTGGTTGGGGTCGGCCCCCACGATCCTGAGCTTGGTCGCCGGCAAACCGGCGATGGCCGCGTTGAACACGACCTGGGGCGGATGGGGGTAGAGGCGGGGTTCGGATCGCGTGGCCACGAGACGAACAGTAGGCGGCGTCTCGCCTCGGTCGACCGCGGTCGCCGGCCTCCCGGCCTCCCGGCCTCCCGGCCGTCGTTTTGGCGCGCCACCCTGGCAGCATGGTGGCGTGCCGATGCGGCAGGACTGCAAGAACTTCGAGAGCCGCACGTACCCGAACGGCGAGACCGTCCGGAAGTGCAACCTCGACCTTGCGCCCGAGGCCCCGTGGCGCTGCCCGGAGAACTGTCCGGCCTTCGAGCGCCGGCTCGCCGACGTCAACTGGTCGCACGGAACGCTGGTGACGCCGCCGACGCCACCCGAGCCGCCCGGCGTCGGGCAGGGCGACCATGTGGCCCGCGTGCTCGACGAGGCCGAGGAGATCATCAACTCGGTCGGACCGCAGGTGCTGGCCGAGGTGGAGGCCGAGCGAGGGAACAAGCGGCGCAAGGGCGTGCGGGGCTGGTTCCGGCGCCGCCGGTAGACTGCTCGATCCGGGCCCGGCTGGGCCCTTCGTTCTCCTCATGAGCGCCTTCACTCCCGACGCCGCCCGCCGCCTCGACGGGCCCCACTGGCTCGAGGTCCGGCGGACCGCCGCGGCCGAGGCCTTCGCCGGCGCCGGGCTGCCCAGCCCCGACGAGGAGATCTGGCGCTACAGCCGGGTGGCCGACCTCGACCTCGACCTCTACCCGCTGGCGCCCGGCCGGCCGGCCCCGGTCGGCGGCGGGGTGGATCGGCTGCTCTCGATCTTTCCCGACCGGGCGGCCACGGTGATCACCGTCGACGGCGCCATCGCCCGGGTCGATGTGGCCGAACCCTTCGCCGCCGCCGGCCTGGTCGCCGGTCCGCTGCGCGAGCACCGAAACGGCGAGGAACTGCTGGGATTGGTGGTCACCAAGCCGACCGACGTCTTCTCGGTCATGAACGACGCCTTCTCGGCCGATCCCATCCTGGTCCAGGTGCCCGCCGGGGTCACCGTCGACGCGCCGATCGTCGTCGTCCACTGGTTCACCGGGAACGGATCTGCCGTGTTCCCCCGGCTGGTCGTCGACGCCGGGGCCGACAGCGAGTCGCGTGTCCTCGACGTCTACGCGTCCGACCACGAGGCCGGCGCCGGGAACCTGGTGGTGCCCGTCACCGAGCTGAGCGTCGGGCCCGCCGCCCGGCTGGGCTACGTGAACCTCCAGGAGCTCGCGCTCTCGTCCTGGCAGATCGCTTCCACCGTCGCCCGCGTCGACCGCGACGGCGATCTCGAGTCGACGTGCGCCGGACTCGGCGCCGAGTACGCCAGGCAGCGCACCGACTGCCACCTCGACGGCCGGGGCGCAACCGGCAACCTCCGCGCCGTGTACTTCGGCGAGGGCCGCCAGACGCTCGACTTCCGCACCTTCCAGGACCACGCCGCCCCGGACACGACGAGCGATCTGTTGTTCAAGGGGGCGCTGGGCGGCAGCTCCCGGTCGGTGTACTCCGGGTTGATCCGGGTCGAGAAGAACGCACGCGGCACCAACGCCTACCAGACCAACCGCAACATCAAGCTCAGCGACGACGCCTGGGCCGAGTCGGTGCCCAACCTCGAGATCCTCAACAACGACGTCCGTTGCAGCCATGCCTCGGCCGTCGGCCCGGTCGACGAGGAGCAGCGGTTCTATCTCGAGAGCCGGGGCGTCCCCCGGGCGGAGGCCGAGCGGCTCATCGTCACCGGGTTCTTCGAGGACATCTTGAGCGAGTTGCCGGTCCCCGCCGCCATCGGCCCGCTGCGCCGGACGGTCGCGGCCAAGTTCGCCCGCCGGAGCGAGTCATGAGCGAGACCGGCACCCGGCAGGTGCTGTGCCGGGTCGACGAGATCGAGCCGGGCACGGCCCGCCGCTTCGACATCGGGAAGCTCCGCATCGCCCTGGTCCGCTGCGACGACGACTTCTACGCCATCGGCGACCGCTGCACCCACGCCGACATCTCGCTGGCCGAGGGCGACGTGTACTGCGACGAGCGCGAGCTCGAGTGCTGGAAGCACGGCAGCACGTTCTCGTTGGTCAGCGGCGAGCCGCAATCGCTCCCGGCCACCAGGCCGACGCCGGTGTACGAGGTCGAGGTGGTCGACGGCGAGGTGGTGATCACCGTCTCATGAGCGAGCTCGTGATCGAGGGGCTGCACGGCAGCGTGGGGGGCCGCGAGATCCTGCACGGTCTCGATCTCACCGTCCGCTCGGGCGAGGTCCACGCGGTCATGGGCCCCAACGGCTCGGGCAAGTCGACGCTGTCGCACGTGCTGGCGGGCAAGCCCGGGTACGAGGTCACCGCCGGCCGGGTGACGCTCGACGGCGCCGATCTGTTTTCCATGGAGCCGTACGAGCGGGCCCAGGCCGGGCTGCTGCTCGTGCTGCAGTACCCCATCGAGGTGCCGGGTGTCCTCCTGCGCGACGTGATGTCGGCGTCGATGGCCGCGGCCGGGCGCTCGACCGCCGATCTCGACTCGGTCCTGGCCGCCGAGTCGGCCCGGATCGGCCTCGACATCAAGCTGCTCGACCGCGGCTTCAACGTCGACCTGTCCGGTGGCGAGCGCAAGCGCAACGAGACGCTGCAGATGGCCGTGCTCCGGCCCACCATCGCCGTGCTCGACGAGGTCGACTCCGGGCTCGACATCGACGCCCTCCGGGCCGTCGCCCGCCGCATCGAGGCGGCCACCACCGAGTGGGACCTCGGGGTCCTGGCCATCACCCACTACAGCCGGCTGCTCCACGAGCTGCACGCAGATCACATCCATGTGCTCGTCGGCGGCCGCATCGTCGAGAGCGGCGGCCCCGAGTTGGCCGAGCGGCTCGAGTCCGAGGGTTACAAGGCCTTCGGCGTCGACGAGGGCCCGGCCGAGCCGCCGACCCGCCCGGCCGAGGCGGGCGTCCCCTTCGCCGACCCCTTCGCCTGACCCGTCGCCGGGACCGCCCGAATGTTGGGTGGTTATCGCGCCTATTGGCGCGACAACCACCCGAAGATCGGGTTGGGTGGCAGGCTGGGCCGGTGCGCATCTTCTCGTTCCACCTGATGCCGTACCCGGCGCTGCCGCCGGACTACCACGGCCCGGCCTGGGTCACCGTGCCCAACGACTTCTACGACCCCGAGCTCGGCCACCGGCTCTACAACCGCTACCTCGACGAGCTGATCATGGCCGAAGACCTCGGCTTCGACGGCGTGTGCGTCAACGAGCACCACCAGAACGCCTACGGCCTCATGCCGTCGCCCAACCTCATGGCCGCCGTGCTCGCCCGCCAGACGTCGAGGATGAAGATCGCCGTGGTCGGCAACGCCCTCCCGCTCTATGACCCGCCGACCAGGGTGGCCGAGGAGTTCGCCATGATCGACAACCTGTCGGGCGGGCGCCTCATCGCCGGGTTCGTCGTCGGGGGCGGCCCGGAGTACTACTCGTTCGGCGTCAACCCGGCCCACGCCCGCGAGCGCTTCTACGAGGCCCACGACCTCATCATCCAGGCCTGGACCGAACCGGGCCCGAGCGAGTTCAACGGCAAGCACTTCCGGCTGCGTCACCTCAACACCTGGCCCAAACCGCTCCAGCGGCCGCATCCCGAGATCTGGATCCCGGGCATCGGCTCGATCGAGACGATGCAGTTCGTCGCCCGCCGGCGCTACGCCTACATGGGCATCCCGTACTTCCACATCTCGGTGTTCGAGCGAACGTTCCGGATGTTCCGCGAGGCGTGCGAGGCCGAGGGGTACACGCCCGATCCCCGCCAGGCCGGCTGGCTGGCGCCGATCTACGTGGCCGAGACCGACGAGGAGGCCCGCCGCCAGTACGAGGAGCACTTCTGGTACTTCGCCCGTCGCCTGCTCCCCGGCATCACGATCAACCCGCCCGGCTACACCTCGATCAAGAGCCTCGAGGGGATCCTGCGGGGCATGCCCAAGTTCGCCCTCCACGTGGCGACATGGGACGAGGTGGTCGACGGCGTCTACGCGGTCGTCGGTTCACCCGACACCGTCTACGACCGGCTGGAGGACACGATCTCGCGCCTCGGCACCGGCAACCTGCTCGGGCTGTTCCAGCTGGGGACCCTGCCCGCCGACCTCACCCGGGCGAACCTCCGGCTGTTCGCCTCCGAGGTGATGCCGCGCCTCCGGGCGCGGTTCCCGGAGGGGGAGCCCGTCGTCGCCCTCGACGCCGATCCCGCCGGAGCCGTGCACCCGTGACCGCGAGCGTCGGGGTGGCCCAGCGCACGATCGACACCGCGGTCGGCCGCATCGAGTATCAGCGGGGTGGATCGGGCGCCACGCTCGTCTACCTCCACTCGGCGGCGGGGGAGGGGCCGGGCCTCGAGTTCGTCTGGCGTGCGGCCGAGCGATTCGACGTGGTCGCCCCGGTGTTCCCCGGCTTCTGGGGATCCGAGGGGATCGAGCACATCGACGACATGGAGGACGTCGTCTTCCATCTCACCGACCTGTTCGACCGGCTCGGTCTCGACCGCCCGATCGTGATCGGGCTGTCGCTCGGCGGATGGATGGCCGCCGAGCTGGCCACCCGCTATCCGGAACGGCTGGGCGGGCTGGTGCTGGTCAACCCGGTCGGGCTCCACGTCGACGGGGCCAGGGTGGGCGACATCTTCGGTCGATCGCCGGCCGAGATGGTCGACGACCTCTTCGCCGACCGCGGCCACCCGATGGCCCAGCTCGCCCTCGGTCTCGACGGCTACTGGCACGATCCGGCGCGGTTCGGCGAGATGCCGTTCGACGCGGTCCGGCCCGTGGTCCAACACCTGGCCGCGGTGGCCAAGCTCGGCTGGAACCCGTATCTCCACAACCCGCGCCTCCGCCGCCGCCTCCCACGGATCACGGTGCCAACGCTGGTGGTGGCGGCCTACGCCGACCGGCTGGTCCCCACCGCCCATGCCGAGGCCTACGCCGCCGGCATCCCTGGGGCCAGGCTCGTCATGGCGCCGGGCGCCCATCTGCTGCCGGTCGAGCAACCGGCCGAGCTGACCGAGCTGGTCGCCGGCTTCGCCACCGATCTCTGACCGCGCCGCAGCCGGCACCCGCCACGTCCCAAGGTGCGGTGGATCATCGCGTCGTTCGCGAGCATCCACCCACGGATCGTCTCGTTGTCGGGCGCGCTAGGACTTCTCTGTCGCGGTGGCGTTGAACTTTTCGGCAAGTTTGATGAGCGCGAGTATGGCTACCGAGAAGGATCTCCGTACCACCCCACCTGGACTTACGACCTCACGGCGCCAGGACCGGCGAGTGGTCAGCCTTCTGCGA
>JBOGGX010000305.1:0-15958 GCA_050744245.1 Acidimicrobiales bacterium | reverse complement strand
AAGCAGTACCAGGGCCGTCCGCGCATGCAGGCGCGACACTCGCCGCACACCGCTCGCCAGTTGAGCACGACGAAGTCGCCGGGCGCGACCGAGGTGACGTCGGGCCCGACGGCTTCGACCGTGCCGGCGGCCTCGTGGCCCAGCAGGTACGGGAACTCGTCGCCGATGCCGCCCTCGCGGTAGTGCAGGTCGGTGTGGCACACGCCGCACGCCTGCACCGACACGAGCGCCTCGCCCGGGCCGGGGTCGGGCACGAGCACGGTGTCGACGACGACCGGCTCGCCCTTGGCCTTCGCGATGACGCCACGTACCTCATGGGTCACGAAGTCGGAGGCTAGCCAACTCCCTGACGTACGATCACGGCCCCGTGGACCTGCGCTTCACCGCCGAGGACGAGGCCTTTCGTGCCGAGGTTCGCCAGTGGCTCACCGACCACCTGACCGGTGAGTTCGCGGCGCTGCGCGGGCGCGGCGGACCCGGCGACGAGCACGAGGCCTTCGACGAGCGCCTCGAGTGGGAGCGCGCGCTGGGCGCGGCCGGCTGGACGTGCGTGGGCTGGCCGCGGGAGCACGGCGGCCGCGGCGCATCCCTCCACCAGCAGGTGATCTTCTACGAGGAGTACGCCCGGGCGAAGGCGCCGGCGCGTGTCGGCATCGTGGGCGAGGGCCTGCTCGGGCCCACGCTGATCGCGTTCGGTACTCCCGAGCAGCAGCGACGCTTCCTTCCCCCGATCGTGCGGGGCGAGGAGCTGTGGTGCCAGGGCTACTCCGAACCGAACGCGGGGTCCGACCTCGCCAACGTCGCCACCCGGGCGGTGCGCGACGGCGACGAGTGGGTGGTCACCGGCCAGAAGGTGTGGACCTCGGGCGCGGCGGTCGCCGACTGGTGCTACCTCATCGCCCGCACCGACCCGGACGCGGCCAAGCACAGGGGCCTCTCCGAGCTCGTCGTCGACATGCGCACCCCGGGCATCGACGTGCGCGCGATCGAGGACATGACCGGCGACACCCACTTCTGCGAGGTCAGCTTCGAGGAGGTGCGGGTGCCGGCGGGCAACCTGGTCGGCGAGCTCAACGGCAGCTTCAAGCAGCTCATGCGTCAGCTCGAGCACGAGCGGGGCGGCATCGACCGCCTGGTCTCGAACAACACGCTCTACCGTGACCTGGTCGACAAGGGCCGCGTCGACACCGCCGATCCGCTCGTCCGCCAGGAGATGGCCGCCATCGAGACCGGCTACCGCGTCGGCCGGCTCCTCGTCCTGCGGGAGACCCTGGGCCAGGCCCCGGCCGGGTTCTCGGCCGCGACCAAGGTGTTCTGCACCGAGTTCGAGCAGCGGGTGGCCGGCTTCTGTGCCCGGGCCGCCGGACCGGCCGCCTTGCTGTGGGGTGCCGACCACGGCCTCGGCGCCCGCATCGCCCGCAACGTCTGCTACGCCCCCGCCTACACGATCATGGGCGGCACCAGCAACATCCTGCGCAACATCCTGGGCGAGCGGGTGCTCGGCCTCCCCCGCTGACGCCGCTTACGCCGCGGTCGCCGCTGCCTACCTCTGGTCGTGTCCGGGGTGTTCGTCGGGCGACGGCGAGAGCTGAAGGTCCCTCTCGACAAGCTCGCCGGTGCAACCACCGGCGCCGGCTGCGTCGTGATGCTCGCCGGCGAGCCGGGCATCGGCAAGACCGCGATCGCCAGTGTCGTTGCCGGGCTCGCCCGGGAACGCGGGGCGACCGTGATCCGAGGCTCCTGCTTCGAGGGCGGCTGGAAACCCGCTTGGGGCCCGTGGTCGAGGCCATCGGCGGCTACGTCCGGATGGCCGACACCGAGGGGCTCTCGGCCCGGCTCGGGGCGTCGACGGCCGTGCTGGCCCAGATGATCCCGGAGCTCCGGTCTGCGCTGCCCGCCACGTCACCTCCACCGCCGTTGCCGCCGAACGAGGAGCGCTTCCGCCTCCTCGACGCCGTGGCCCGGTTCCTGTCGACGATCGCCGACGACGCACCCGTCGTGCTCGTGCTCGACGACCTGCACTGGGCCGACCGGGGCACGCTCGAGCTCCTGCGCCACATCGCCCGGCTCAACACGAGATCCTGGGCGCCTACCGGGACCCGGACGCCGACCGTGGCGGCCACGTGCTCACCACCGAGCTCCTCGCCCTGCTGCGCCGGGAAACCGACTATGCCCGGATCGGCGTCGGGGGGTTCACCCCCGCCGAGGCGGGCGAGCACCTCACCGTGGCCGCGGGAGGAACACCGCCGGAGAACGTGACCCTCGCCATGCACGACGAGACGGCGGGCAACCCCTTCTACGTCAGCGAGGTCTTCTCCCACCTGATCGAGGAGGGCAGGATCGACATCGGGACGGCTCGCTGGCCGGCCCGCGCCGGAGAGCTCGGCGTCCCGTCGGGTGTGCGAGAGGTGCTCGCCCGATGCATCACCCGGCTGCCGCACGACGCCCAGGAGCTGGTCAGGGTGGCGTGTGCCCTGCCCGGCGGGTTCGACTGTCGCCCTGCTGCGGATCCTGACCGGGTTGTCGGAGGACGCCACGATCGACGCACTCGACAAGCTGCTGCGCGCCGGGCTGATCCGGGGGACGGATCCGTCGACCGGTCGCTACGACTTCGCCCACGTCATCGTGCGCCACACGCTCGTCGCCGATCTCAACCCGGACCGCAGGGCGCGGCTGCACCGCGGGATCTCCGGCGCGCTGCAGACGGCGGCCGGCGGTGAGGACCGGGTGGCGGAGCTGACCTAGCAGTACCACGCCTCCAGGGCGTGTCCGGGAGCGGAGGCAGGCATCCCGTTCTGTCTGGCGGCCGCGGACCAGCCACCGCCGCGTCCGAGCCCGAACGGGCCGTCGACTTCCTCCGCATGGCACGCGACCTGGCCGGCACCTCGAGCCCGGCCCGGCGGGCCGAGGTCCTCGTCGCCCTCGCCCAGGCCGAAGCCGAGGCACTCCTCCTTGAAGACTCCGTCGCGACAGTCGACGAGGCCCTGGCCGCCCTCGCCCCCAATGGCGCCGAACCGGGCGCTGTCGCCGCTTTCATGGCCGAGATGGCGTTGAGGCTCAAGGATGGCGGGGCCAGCCGCACCGTCTGGGAACCGCTCACGGCCAGGGGTCTCGACGCGGCCGGTCGACGAGAGGACCTGACCTGGGCCCGGCTGATGCTCCTTCCCGACCCCTTCGAAATTGTCTCGACCGGCGCGGTCACCGCCGGCCGCTGGATCGGGCACGATGCGCGAGCCGTCGCCGTGGCCAGGACGAACGGCGATGATGACGACCACGCCAGAACGCTCGACGTGATGGAGTGGGAAAGCCGGGCCGACACGGACGCGCTCCTGGCGACGGCGCGGACATCCGTGCTTGAACGGCTTCCGCCGACGGCGTACCTCCACGCGGCCGGCATCTACCGAGCGGCCACGGTCGTATGGGAGCTTCCCGCGCCGGACCGGGCGTCGACCTACCGACGACTCTCACTCGACCTGATCGAGGCCGGCGTGGGCGAGCCGCCGGTCGGATCGACGACCCTCACCGTGGCCCGGATGGCGGCCATGCTCGGGCACGGCGACGAGGCTCGTGACTGGTTCGAGCGGGCCAGGCGCGTCGTCGAGGCCGACGGTCGCCGCCCCCTGCTGGCCATCATCGACCACGACGAGGCCGAAGCCCTCACCGCCAGGACCCCGTTGCCGCGGCCCGACAACCTGACCGTCCGGGAGGCCGAGGTGCTGGCGCTGATCGCGGCGGGCAGGACCAACAAGGAGATCGCCGCCGAGCTCTTCGTGAGCGAGGCGACCGTCGAACGCCACGTCTCCAACACCTACCGCAAGATCGGTGTCCACCGCCGGACCGAGGCGGCCGCCTACGCGCTCGGCCGCGGTCTGGCCCGGCCGCCGACGCCCTAGCGAGACCTACCAGGTTCCCCTCGACCGGGCCGTCCGGCCCACTTGCGGGACTTCCTGGATGCGGGGCCGCTCGCGGTGGCGTAGGAAGTACCGATGGACCGGGCCACGATCGACGGCATCGAACTCGCTGACCGATCGACATCGCGTCCTCACCTACAACCGCGCCGGCTACGGCGCCAGTGGGCGGCTGGCCGGGCCGGTCACCGTCGCCCAGCTCGCCGGTCACGCCCGGTCGCTGATGCGCCATGCCGGGATCGAGCGGGCCCACGTCGTCGGCCACTCGTCGAGCGCCAGAATCGCTCTGGCAGCAGGCCATCGACTTCCCCGAGGCGGTGCGGACGCTGGCCCTGCTCGAATCGGCCCGGCCGGCGAAGAACGCATCGGCGGCAGACGGCGCAGTCGAACCCTCCGGGTATGGCCTCGTCGGCCAGGAGCTCCCTGCGGTCCAGCGGTGGTCGTTCACCGAGACCGATGCCGCCCGGGTCACCCAGCCGGTGCTCGCCGTGCTCGGCGCAAAGAGCGCGCCGACGTTCGTCGAGCGGCGCCAGCTGCTGCGGGCCTGGCTGCCGAACGTCGAGCAGACCTGCCCGACGCGACGCACCTGCTCCACGTCGAGCAGCCGCGCCTGATGGCCGAGGGTCTGACCGAGTTCTTCGCTCGTCACCCGCTCCCGACGTCGTCGCCGGTCGCCGCCGTGTCGACGCGTAGCGTCGGCGGCCGTGCCCACCGCCATCCATGGTCACCTGATCGAAGCCTCCGCTGCACCCCGAACCGGTGAGCGGGTCGACGAGATCGCCAGCATCGGCAACCTCGTGATCGAGCAGATCCTCAGCGGCGAGGTGCCACCCACGGACTATGTCCAGGCCCACGACGAGTGGGTCCTGGTCCTGGCCGGCCGGGCCACGCTCGACGTGGACGGCGATCCGTTGGAACTCGCCCCTGGTGACTGGGTGCTGCTGCCGTCCGGCACGCCGCACCGCCTGTCGGAGGCCACACCCGGCACCAGCTGGCTCGCCGTGCACCTGCACCGGGAGTAGCCGGGCGACCAGCGGGTAGGTTGCAGGCGGACCCACCTCCGAGCCTCCGAGGTCTGACGGTCATGGCCCGCAACGTCGCCCAGCAACTCATCGCCGCCCACGTCGTCGATGGGACGATGGACCCAGGGGCCGAGGTCGGCATCCGGGTGGACCAGACCCTGACCCAGGACGCCACCGGCACCATGGTCATGCTCGAGCTCGAGGTGATGGGTCTCGACCGGGTCCGGACCGAGCTCTCGGCGCAGTACGTCGACCACAACCTGCTCCAGGCCGACTTCCGCAACGCCGACGACCACGTGTTCCTGCACAGCGCCTGTCGCCGCTTCGGCGTGTGGTACAGCAAGCCGGGCAACGGGGTCAGCCATCCCGTGCACATGCAGCGGTTCGGTGCGCCGGGCAAGACGCTGCTCGGCTCCGACAGCCACACGTGTGCCGCCGGGGCGATGGGAATGCTCGCCATCGGCGCCGGAGGTCTCGAGGTCGCCCTGGCCATGGCGGGCGAGCCCTTCTACCTCACCATGCCCAAGATCTGGGGGGTGCGGCTGGTGGGTCGGCTGCCCGAATGGGTGAGCGCCAAGGATGTGATCCTGGAGATGCTGCGCCGCCACGGGGTACAGGGCGGCGTGGGCCGGATCATCGAGTACCACGGGCCGGGGCTGGAGCAATTGTCGGCCATGGACCGTCATGTGATCGCGAACATGGGCGCCGAGCTGGGCGCGACGGCCAGCGTGTTCCCCTCCGATGACGCGGTCCGAACCTTCCTGGTTTCCGAGGACCGCGAGGGCGACTGGCGGTCGGTCGTCGCCGATCCAGATGCGACCTATGACGTCGACGACGAGATCGACCTGTCGGCGCTCGAACCATTGATCGCCTGTCCGTCCAGCCCGGGCAACGTCGTGCCCGTACGCGAGGTGGCCGGCCGCGACGTGTACCAGGTCGTGATCGGCTCGTCCGCCAACCCTGGCGTGCGCGACTTCGCGGTGCCGGCCATGATGGTGCGCGCGCGGCACACCGACCCACGCGTCTCGTTCGACGTCAACCCGACGTCGCGGCAAATTCTCGAGGCCATGGCCGGAGAGGGCTGGCTGGGCGACCTGGTCACCGCCGGCGCCCGCCTCCACCAGGCCGGGTGCAACGGCTGCATCGGCATGGGTCAGGCGCCCGCGACGGGCAAGGCCAGCCTGCGTACGGTCCCCCGCAACTTTCCCGGCCGGTCGGGCACCAAGGACGACCAGGTCTATCTGTGCAGCCCGGAGACGGCGACCGCCACCGCCCTCACCGGGGAGATCACCGACCCGCGTGATCTCGGATTCGCGCACCCCCGCTTTGCGCCGCCGACCCGTCGCTACGTGAACACCGAGATGCTGGTCGCGCCGGTCGAACGGCGCCGGAACGTTCGCCTCGAGAAGGGGCCCAACATCGTCTCCCTACCGGACTTCGATCCCCTGCCCGATCGGCTCTCCGGTCCCGTGCTGCTGAAGGTGGGCGACGACATCTCCACCGACGAGATCATGCCGGCCGGCGCCAGGGTGCTGCCCTACCGCAGCAACATCCCGGCGATGGCCGACTTCGCCTTCGACGTCATCGACTCGACCTACCCCGTGCGGGCCCGCCAGGCCAGCGACCACTTCGTCGTCGGCGGCCGGAACTACGGGCAGGGATCGAGCCGGGAGCACGCCGCGATCGTGCCCCGCTATCTCGGGCTCCGCGCCGTGCTGGCCAAGGGTTTCGCCCGCATCCATCGTCAGAACCTGGTGAACTTCGCCGTCCTGCCGCTCACCTTCGTCGACGCCGGCGACCATGACCGGATCGAGGCGGGCGACGTCCTGAGGATCGACGATCCTCCCGCCCAGCTGCGCCGGGCTGCAACGATCGCGGTGGCCAACGAGACCCGGAACGAGACCTATGTGCTGGAGCACGGTCTCTCCCATCGGCAGATCGAGATCGTCCTGCGGGGCAGCCTCCTCGACGCCATCCGCGAGCAACCCAAGAGGAGCTGAGTCGTGTCCGGTATCGCGATCATCACCGAGGCCTGCATCGAAGTGAAGGACCGCGCCTGTGTCGACGTGTGCCCGGTCCAGTGCATCTACGAGTTCGACCCGGAGAAGGGCATCCTGTTCTCGGAGGTCGAGGCGGGGAGCGGCGAGATCGAGAACACCCACAGCGCCGATCCCGAGACGATCGCCATCTTCGGCGACAGCCTGCTGTACGTGCACACCGAGGAGTGCACGTCGTGCACCGCGTGCTACCAGCCCGATGTGTGCCCCGTCGGGGCGATCTACTCCGAAGAACGCGTGCCCAACGGAAGCTCGGCGATCCCGTACAACTCCGAGGACACGAACAAGGGCCACGACCACACGTTCTTCATCCAGTTCAGCCGCGACGTATTCGCCGACTGACAGTGTCGGCCATCGACGGCAACCGCAGCGGCGGCAGCATCGCCTCGATCGCCTCCCGCCGAGGCTCCAGCCAGGGCGGCAGCCGCAGCCGCCGCCCCAGCTCGAGCAGCGGCTCGTCGATCGTGAATCCGGGCGGGTCGGTCGCGATCTCGAACAGCACGCCACCGGGCTCCCTGAAGTAGATCGAGTGGAAGTACTGCCGGTCGATCACCGGCGTCACGTTCAAACCCTTGCCCACCAGGTCGTTGCGCCATGAGACCTGCGCGTCGTCGTCGGGTGTGCGCCAGGCCACGTGGTGCACCGTGCCCGCCGCCACCAGACCCGGCCCGGACTCGGGCGAGCAGACCACGTCGACCACCGCTCCCGGCCCGCCCTCTGCGACCGCGAACCGGTAGCGGGTGCCGGTGGCATCCTCGTCGACCAGGTCGAAACCCAGCGTGCCGGTGAGCAGGGCGGCGGTGTCATCGAACCCGCTCTCGGTGAGCACGACCGAGTGCAGTCCGCGGATGGCGTGGTCCGGCGGGATCGGCCCCTTCTCCCATGGCGGGCGGGGGTCGGCCTCCGGGTGGGCGATCAGCTCGACCGCCAGCCCGTCTGGATCACGCAGCGACAGCGCCGCCTCACCTCCCCTGGTCTCGACCCGGCCGACCTCGACCCCGAGCCCGGTCAAGCGGTCCTGCCACCACCCCAGCGAGGCCTCGGGCACCGAGAACGAGGTGCTCGTCGCCTGGCCCGCCCCCCGTCGTCCCGGCGGTGATCCCGGCCATGGGAAGAACGTGAGGATGGTGCCCGGGGTGCCGGCCTCGTCGCCGTAGTACAGGTGGTAGACCTCGGGCGCGTCGAAGTTGACGGTCTGCTTCAACAGCCGCAGCCCCAGCGCCTGCAGGTAGAAGTCGACGTTGCGCTGGGGGTCGGTGGCGATGGCGGTGACGTGATGGATGCCGCCGAGCCGGGTCATCGAGCCGAGACTTCGCCGATAGCCTCCCCGGCCATGGCCGAACCCGTGGCGACGACCACCGCCGGCGACGTCCGCGGGAAGCAACTACCCGAGGGGGTGGTTCGCTTCACCGGCATCCCCTACGCCGCGCCCCCGATAGGCGATCGTCGGTTCCGACCACCCGAGCCGCCGTCGCCCTGGCCCTGGGTGCGCGACGCGACCTCGTTCGGTCCGAGCGCGCCCCAGAACAGCTCGGCCACCGAACTGCTTATGGCCGCGGGGAAGGACCGGCCGACGAGTGAGGCCTGCCTGACCCTCAACCTCTGGACACCCGCGGTCGACGGCGGCCGCCGTCCGGTGCTGGTGTGGCTCCACGGCGGGTCGTTCGCCACCGGCTCCGGCGGCGTGCCCTGGTACCACGGCACCCGCCTGGTGAACCGGGGCGACGTCGTCGTCGTGACCATGAACTACCGGCTGGGCGCCCTGGGCTTTCTCCATCTCGCCGACCTGCTCGGCGAGCGCTTCGCCTCGTCCGGCAACCTCGGGCTGCTCGACCAGATCGCCGCCCTGGATTGGGTGCGCGACAACATCGACGGCTTCGGCGGCGACCCCGAGCGAGTCACCGTGTTCGGTGAGTCGGCCGGCGGCATGAGCGTCGCCACGCTCCTCGGCATGCCGGCGGCGAGGGGACGCTTCCACCGGGCGATCGCCCAGAGCGGCGCCGGCCATCACGTGTCGACCGCCGACCGTGGGACCCGGGTGGCCGAGGCGGTGCTGGCCGAGCTGGGCGTGGCCGCCGCCGACCGCGACCGAGACCGCGGCCGCGCCGCGGCGGCGCTGCTCGACGCTCCCGTCGAACGCCTCCTCGCCGCCCAGGACGCCGTCTCGATGGCGATGACCGCGGCGGCCCTGGCCCAGAAGGTGCCGGCGGCCGAGGCGGGCGCCCTGCCGTTCCAACCGGTCGTCGACGGGACAACGCTGCCCCGCCGCCCGGTCGAGGCGGTGGCCGACGGCGCCGCGGCCGGCATCCCGCTCATCGCCGGCACCACGGCCGAGGAGTGGCGGATCTTCCAACTCATGAGCCAGTCGCGGATCGACGACGATCGGCTGCGCCGGGCCGCGACCTGGCTCGTGGGGCCGGAGCGGGCCGAGGAGGTCATCGACACCTACCGCCGGGCCCGCCCGGGCCGGGGCGCCGAGGACCTCTGGGTGGCGTTGTCGACCGACCGGGTTTTCCGCATCCCGGCCGTCCGGCTGGCCGAGGCCCACGCCAGGGCCGCGGCCAACCCGTCGACCTATCTGTACGAGTTTGGCTTCAAGTCGACCGCGTTCGGTGGTGCGCTCGGGGCCAGCCACGTCGTCGATGTGCCGTTCGTCTTCGACAACCTCGACCAGTCCGGTGTCGACCTGTTCCTGGGTCCGCTCGACGGTGCGGCTCACCGCCTGGCCGCCGCGACCAGCGGGGCCTGGTTGGCCTTCGCCCGGTCGGGCCGCCCCGGCCACGAAGGTCTGCCCGACTGGGCGCCCTACACGCCGGAGCGGCGGGCGACCATGGTGCTGGCCGCCGACGGCTGCCAACTGGTCGACGACCCGAGGGCGGCCGAGCGGGCGCTCTGGGACGCAGCTTCCTGAGCGGCCGACCTACCCGGTCATCACCGCGTCGACGTCGTCCGCCGTCGGCAGCGACGGCAGGGCGCCGGCGATCGTGACCGCGTGGGCGCCGGCCGCGGCGGACCGGCTGAGCACCACGCCGAACGGGACGCCGCGGGCCAACCCGGCGGCCAGGGTCCCGCAGAACGCATCGCCCGCCGCGGTCGGATCGACCACGCGCTCGACCTCGACCGCAGGGAGCCACTTCTCCCGACCGCCCTTGCGCACCGACGCTCCGGCATCGCCGTGGGTGACGATGAGGGTGCCGGAGGCCGGGTAGTCGTGCTCCACGTCGAGAGCCCGGGCCTCGTGCTCGTTGGGCACCAGGTAGTCGACGAGGTCGAGCACCTCGGCCGGGAGGGGGATCGCCGGCGACGGGTTGAGCACCGTGACCACGCCGGCGGCCCGGGCCGCGGACAGCGCGGCCACGACCACGTCGAGCGGCGACTCGAGCTGGGCCAACAGCACCTGGGCGCCGGTCAGCGCGGCCGATGGAAAGTCGACGCTCAGGTTGGCGCCGGGCACGACGACGATCGTGTTGGCGCCGTCGTCGGCCACCGTGATGTGGGCCCGTCCGGTCGGGAGCTCGGCGTGGCGGCGCACGAGCGAGGCGTCGATCCCCTCGTGCTCCAGCGTTGCGATCACCTGGGCGCCATCGAGGTCCTCCCCGACGCAGCCGACCATGGCGACGTCGGCCCCCTGCCGGGCGGCGGTCACCGCCTGGTTGAGTCCCTTGCCCCCGAGGGTGACGTCGTGGACGCGAGCCAGCAGGGTCTCCCCCGCCGCCGGCAGCCGCTCAACCCAGACCGTATGGTCGACATTGAGGCTCCCGATGACCACCACCCGACCCCTCGGGACGGCCGACGCCGACACATCGGCGGGTACGGCTGCGGGGCGCGGATCGCTCATGGTCACCTCCTCGGCGGGCCCGTCCGTTCTAGTCGCTCGGAGCTACGGTGACCCACATGGACTCCGCGACGGCGGTCACCACCAGCGAGAAGTTCTGGGAGGTCGACGCCCTGCCCACCCTGCACGACTACATCCGGATCCCGTGCCTGTCGCCCGGCTTCGCCCCCGACTGGGCCGAGCTGGGCCACATCGACGACGCGGTCGAGCGGCTCCGCGGCTGGGCCGCCGACCGCTCGATCGAGGGCCTCACCGTCGACGTCGTCCGGCTCGACGGGCGCACGCCGGTCATCGTGGGCGAGGTGCCGGCAACGGGCGCCGACCGCGGCGACACCGTGCTGCTCTACGGCCATCTCGACAAGCAGCCGGAGTTCACCGGTTGGCGGGAGGGGCTCGGTCCGTGGAAGCCGGTGCTCGAGGGCGATCGCCTCTATGGCCGGGGGGCGGGCGACGACGGCTACTCGATCTTCGCCGCGCTCGGCGCCATCGAGGCCGCCCGGGCGGCCGGCGGCGACCACGCCCGTTGCGTCGTCCTGATCGAGGCGTGCGAGGAGAGCGGCAGCGCCGACCTGCCGGCCTATGTCGAGGCCCTGGCCGACCGGCTGGGCGAGGTCTCGCTGGTGGTGTGCCTCGACTCCGGATGCGAGACGTGGGACCGTCTCTGGGTCACCAACTCGCTGCGCGGGCTGCTCGGGGTGACGGTGACGGTCGAGGTGCTCCACGACGGGATCCACTCCGGCACGGGGAGCGGCGTCATCCCGTCGTCGTTCCGGATCCTGCGCCAGCTGATCGCCCGGCTCGAGGACCAGGCGTCCGGCGAGATCCTGGTCGACGAGCTCCACGTCGAGATCCCGCCCGACCGCGAGGCTGAGATCGAGGCGGCCGCGGCCGAGCTCACCCCCGAACACCTGATGCACGGCGCGAGACCCGTCGACGGGCTGCGGCTGGTGGCCGACGACACGGCCGGTCTGCTGCGCAACCGGAGCTGGCGTCCGGCGCTGGCCACGACCGGCGTCGACGGGGTGCCGCCGGTGGCCGCCGCCGGCAACGTGCTGCGGCCGTTCACCACGGCCCGGCTGTCGCTGCGCCTCCCACCGACGGCCGACGTCGACCGGGCCGCCGACGCAGTGCATGCGGCTCTCACCGCCGATCCGCCCTACGGGGCCACGGTTAGGGTCGATGCCGCCGACCGGGGCTGGGGCTGGAACGCCCCGCCGCTCGAACCCTGGCTGGCCGAGGCGACCGAGGCCGGGTCGATGGCCGGGTTCGGCCAGCCCGCCCGCTACGTCGGCGAGGGCGGGTCGATCCCGTTCATGCAGATGCTGGGCGCGCGCTACCCGGCCGCCCAATTCCTCGTCACCGGCGTGCTCGGCCCCGGGTCCAACGCCCACGGCCCTAACGAGTTCCTCCACCTGCCGACGGCCAGGGCCGTCACCGTGGCCGTCGCCCACGTGCTCGACGCCCACGCCCACCGGTAGCCGGTGGCCGATAGCCGGTAGCCCACTACCCAAAACCGCCTCTGTGTCGCCCTCGACACGAATAGCGTGCGCAAGTCGCCACAGAACCGTCACCATCCGTCGCGGCCTGAGGCATGCTGTCGGCCGTGACGATCGACCCCGAGCCGGACAGGGACAACCGCGGCGACACCACGCTCCCCGTCACCCTTGCCGACGTCGAGTCCGCGGCCAGGCGGATCGAAGGCCAGGTGGTGCGGACGCCGAGCACCCGGTCGGAGACCTTGTCGAACGTGCTCGGCGCCGACGTCGTGGTCAAGTTCGAGAACCTGCAGTTCACCGGCTCCTACAAGGACAGGGGTGCGCTCAACCGGCTGCTCAACCTGACCGACGAGGAGCGAGCCGGCGGCGTGGTCGCGGCCTCGGCCGGCAACCACGCCCAGGCCGTGGCCCACCACGCACGCCGGCTGGGCGTCGCGGCCACGATCGTGATGCCGGAGGCCACGCCCTTCCTCAAGGTGAAGCGAACCAGAGACCTCGGGGCCGCGGTCGAGCTCAAGGGCGAGACGGTGGGCGACTCGATGGACCACGCCCACCTCCTGGCCGAGGCCGGGCTCACGTTCGTCCACCCCTTCGACGACCCGTTCGTCATCGCCGGGGCGGGCACGGTCGGGCTCGAGCTCCTCACCGACCACCCGGCGCTCGACATCCTCGCCGTCCCCGTCGGCGGGGGCGGGCTGATCTCCGGCGTGTCGATCGCGGCCCGCCGGCTCCGGCCCGACATCGAGATCATCGGCGTGCAGACCGAGACCTATCCGTCGATGGTCAGCGCCCTGGCCGAGGGCGAGAGCCACTGCCCGGGCGGGCCGACGATGGCCGAGGGCATCGCCGTGCCGGTGGCCGGGCGCCTCACCCGCCGCATCGTCGCCGCACTCGTCGACGACGTCGTGACGGTCAGCGAGTCGGCCATCGAGGACGGCGTCAACCTCTTCCTCGAGATCGAGAAGGTCGTCAGCGAGGGGGCGGGCGCCGCCGGCCTGGCCGCCCTGCTGGAGCATTCCGACCGGTTCGCGGGCAAGAAGGTGGGGGTCGTCCTCACCGGCGGCAACATCGACAGCCGGCTGCTGGCGTCGGTCATCCTCCGTGCGCTGGTGCGGAGCGGGCGGCTCTCGCGCTTGCGGGTCATGGTCGACGACCGCCCCGGGACGCTGGCCCGGCTGACCAAGGTCGTCGGCGACGCCGGCGGCAACATCATCGAGGTCATCCATCAGCGGGTGTTCGCCGACATGCCGATCCGCTCGACCGAGGTCGAGCTCGTGGTCGAGACCCTCGACCGCGACCACGCCGAGCGGCTCATGGAGCAGCTGCGGTCCGCCGGCTACCGGGTCGGGCTCGTCCCCCTCGACCGGGAGCCGCCGGGCGCGGCCTGAGCCGCCTCCGCCTCAGCAGGCGCACTCGGTCGCCAGCCGGGCCGGGTCGATCGTCGGCACGGGCGCCACCACGCGAGCATCCGGCGCGAGCTCGAGGTCGAGCCGGCCCCGCACCTCCCCCGTCGCCGGGTCGAGCACGATGACCGATCGGCGCTCGACGACGTACAGCTCGTCGCCCGACGCCGACGGCCGGAGGTCGACGACGGTCGCCGTGGTCCTGAGGTCGGCGATCGGCTCCAGCGACTCCTGGTCGACGACGACGACATCGCGGCCGACACCGACGAAGAGCCGCTCGTCGTCGGCCGTGACCGTCGCCCGGGCCGACGGCGGCGCGGTGATCGGGAGCTCGGCCGTCCGGGTGACGGCGAGGTCGGCCGTGTCGACCTCGGCCATGGTCCCGTTCACGACGTCGAAGGCGTAGAGGAGCCGGCCGGGATGGCGGAGCCCGAGCGTGCTCGACCCGGCGCTGAAGCCGGCCGGGAGATCGATGCAATGGGCCCATTGCTCGTCGAGGTCGAGCACGTGGACGAACGCGTTGCCGCCATGGCCGGCGTGCCTGGTGTGCCCGACGCCGGCATGGGCCGACGGGTCGAGCGTGTAGAGCGTGTACAGCCGATCGCCCTCCGGATCCCAGGCCTGGCTCCTGGCCACCCCCTGCATCGCCCGCTGCAGCTCGGCGTCGACGCTGAACACGTCGCCGAGCTCGCCGGTGCCCAGGTCGAGCCGGCGCACCTGATAGTGCGTCGGCGACCGGGCCGGCTGGTAGTCGACGACGAACAACGCCGTGCCGTCGAGCGAGAACGCCTCGGGCTCGACGTTGCCCGCCACCGAGAAGCGGCGGACGGGAGCGTCGGGGCCGGCGATGACGATCTGGGTGGTGTTGCGGCCCGCCGGGTAACCGTTGGGGAGCGGCTCGGCTCGAGGCGGCCCGAGCGCGACCCGCTCTCCTCCGGTCGCCACCAGGCGAGGCTCGAGCGGCTCGTCGACGCCGAGCGTCCACAATGTCCTGTCGTAGGCGACGTCGACGGCGCGAATGCTCGAGCTCCCCGCACGGGTCGTTGCCGTCACCACAATGCCGCCGTCGGGAGTCGCCACCGAGGCCGGCGGATAGTCGACGATCCGCCCGGTGCCGGTGTCGAGGGTCATGAGCCCCTCGGCGGTGCCGATCACCAGCCGGTCACCGACATCCGGTTGCCCGCAACCGACCAGGACGACCGCCAACGCCGAGATCATCGTTCCCACCCGTGTCGCACGCATGCCAGGGAGACGACGCCTGCCCCCCGCGAGTTCACCGCCCCCGGATGAACCTTCGCCGGTCGACGGTCGTCGCACCGGTCGTCCATGGACAGCGGACATCGGGAGGAGCAGGATGACCCTCCGCCGGACGGGCGCGGCCCGTGACCGGAGATCGAGAGGCAGGGGTGGAGGAGCCGGAGCCCACGACCATCCGGGCCGCAGCCAAGGGCGACCCGGCTGCGTTCGAACGGCTCGTCCGCTCCCACCAGGCGCCGGTCTTCCGCTTCCTGCGCCACCTCGTCGGCGACCGGACCGCGGCCGAGGACCTGACCCAGGAGACCTTCCTCCGCCTGTACCGCAACCTCGGGTCGTTCCGATTCCAGGCCAAGTTCACGACGTGGCTGTTCCAGGTGGCCCGCAACGCCGCCACCGACGAGCTTCGTCGAGCGCAACGACGGGCCCGGCTGCTGGAGCTGGCCCCGGCCCCTGGACCACCGTCGGCGCCGGACGACAGGGTCGAGCTTCGGGCCGCCCTGGCCGCACTGCCGGTGGCCATGCGCGAACCGCTGGTGCTGGTCGAGGTGTTCGGCTTCACGTACGTCGAGGTGGCGGCCGTGCTCGATGTGCCCGTGGGGACGGTCAAGAGCCGGGTCTTCCATGCCAGGCAACGGCTGCACGCATGGCGGCAGGATCACGGCGAGGGCGACCGGGCCGAGCGGGGAGCGACCGATGAGGTGTGACGGCGCCCAACGGCTGCTGTCGCTGGCGGTCGACGGCGAGCCGGCGGAGCCCGGCGGTGACCCGATCGACGTCGACGCGGTCACCCTGCACCTCCGCGACTGCCCCGACTGCCGCTCCTTCGAGCGGGGCCTCGTCGACGTGCGCCGGCTCCTGCGGTTCGAGCCGGTCGACCCGGCCGACGGCGCGCCGGACGTGGCTCCCACGGTCATGGCCGCCCTGGCCCGTCGGCCGATTCGCAGCCGGTCGACGCCGACGTGGTGGGCGGCGGCCGCGGC
>JBOGGX010000304.1:0-3718 GCA_050744245.1 Acidimicrobiales bacterium | reverse complement strand
TGGCCCACCACGACCTCGAATCGATAACGCTCGAGCGCGACCTCGCGCGCGAGAAGCAGCGGCTCGAGTCCCGCTACGCCGAGTTGGTGTATGACGGGCTGTGGTTCTCGCCGCTACGGGAGGCGCTCGACGCGTTCATCGCCGAGAGCCAGCGTTTCGTGACCGGTGAGGTCCGGCTGCACCTCCAACCGGGGGAGTGCCGCCCCACCGGCCGCCGCAGCCCCCACAGTCTCTACGACTACGGCCTGGCCACCTACGATGCCGCCGACAGCTTCCGCCACGACGACGCGGCCGGCTTCGTCCGCCTGTGGGGCCTCGGCCTCGAAACCTGGTCGGCCCGCCAGCGCCACCGAGGGGACCATGACACCTCCTAACGCCACCCCCCCGGCGAAGGTGCGGTGGATGCTCGCAGTTTTCGCGGGGTTCCACCTTCGATTGCCGGTGGTCCTGCCCTGATGCTGTGGCACGGGCGGTTCGACGGGGCGCCGGCCGAGGAGCTGCTGGCGTTCACCGAGAGCCTGTCCTTCGACCGACGGCTGGGCCTCGACGATGTCCACGGCTCGGCCGCGCATGTCCGGGGGCTGGCCCGCGTCGGGGTCATCACCGAACAGGAGGCGGGGATGGTCCTGGCCGCCATCGAGCGGGCCCGGGTCGAGCTCGAGTCTGGTGCGTTCGCCTTCGTCCCGACCGACGAGGACATCCACACCGCGATCGAGCGTCGCGTCACCGAGCTGGCGGGCCCGGCCGGGGCCAAGCTGCACACCGGCCGCAGCCGCAACGACCAGGTGGCGACCGCCCTGCGGCTGTGGTGCAGGCGCGAGCTCACCGACGTGGCCCGGCGCGTGCTCGACCTGCAGCGGGTGCTCGTTGACCGGGCCGAGGAGGCCGGCGGCGCCTATCTCCCCGGCTACACCCACCTCCAGCGGGCCCAGCCGGTGCTCCTGAGTCACCACCTGCTGGCCCACGGATGGGCGCTGGCTCGCGACGTCGACCGGATCATCGACGCCCGGCGCCGCCTCGACGTCTCGCCGCTCGGCGCCGGGGCCCTGGCCGGGTCGTCGCTGCCGATCGACCCGCAGGCGGTGGCCGACGACCTCGGCTTCTCGTCGCCGTTCGAGAACTCGCTCGACGCGGTCAGCGACCGTGACTTCGTCGCCGAGGCGCTCTTCGGCCTGGCGCTGCTCGGGGTCCACCTGTCGCGCCTCGGCGAAGAGATCGTGGTGTGGTCGACCGAGGAGTTCGGCTTCCTCAGGCTCGACGACGCCTTCGCCACGGGCAGCTCGATGCTGCCCCAGAAGAAGAACCCGGACGTGGCCGAGCTGGCCCGGGCCAAGGCCGGGCGGCTCATCGGCCACCTCGCCGGGTTTCTGGCCACCCTCAAGGGTCTGCCGTTGTCGTACAACCGCGATCTCCAGGAGGACAAGGAACCGCTGTTCGACGCGGTCGACCAGACGGCCCGCGCGCTCGTTGCGCTGACCGGGCTGCTGCGCACGGCCGACTTCGTGGTCGAGCGGATGCAGGCTGCGGCCGACTCCCCCTACGCCGCCGCCACCGACCTGGCCGAGCTGCTGGTCCGCCGGGGCATGCCGTTCCGCGACGCCCACGGAGTGGTGGGCGGACTCGTGCGCGACTCGCTCGAACGCCGCGTGCCTCTGGTCGAGCTGGTTACGGCGCACCCGGCGCTGGGCGACGAGGCCGTCGACCTGCTCGAGCCCGGCGTTCCCGTCACCCGGCGCCAGACCCGAGGCGGCGCCGGGGTCGAGGCGGTTGCCGCCCAACTCCAGCGGTTCAGGGCGCGGGTTGACGGCGACGCGGAGCGGCTCAAGCGCCTGTGAACTCCGCCGGGCTGCCCTGGCCGGGTGAGGTCCTGCCTCGATCGTTCTATGCCCGCGACCCTCGCCGGGTCGGGCCCGAGTTGCTGAACAAGGTGCTGGTGCGGGGCGACCGGGCCGCCCGCCTGGTCGAGGTCGAGGCCTACCTCGGTTCGGAGGATCCCGGCGCCCACTCCTATCGGGGCATGACCCGGCGGAACGCAACCATGTTCGGGCCGGCCGGCCATCTCTACGTGTACTTCACCTACGGCTTGCACTGGTGCGCCAACACGGTCTGCGGCGACGAGGGCGTCGGGGTCGCGGTGCTGCTCCGGGCGGGTGCCCCGCTCGCCGGTCTCGACCTCATGCGGACCGCCCGCCCCGCGGCCCGGCGGGACCGCGACCTGTGCTCCGGCCCGGCCCGGCTGTGCCAGGCGTTCGGCATCGACCGGGGCCACGACGGCGCCGACCTGGTCGCCGGCGATGCCGGCATCGTCGTGGTTAACGACGGCGTCGGGCCGCCCGCCGAGCCGGTGAGGACGACCCGCGTGGGGCTGACCGCCGGCGGCGAGCACCCGTGGCGGTGGTACGTCGACGGCGACCCGAACGTGTCGAAGCGGTGAACGGGGAACGGTGAGAAGGGGCCTCACCGCTGGAGCCGCCCGTGCCGCGACGGTCGCCCTGCTCGGGCTGGTGGTGGCCTGCACGGGTTCGTCGGACGCCGGGCAGGACCAGGCGACTGACTGGGGGCCAATCGCAGTCGTGCGGGAGGGCCTCGACCTCCGGTCGGAGGGGCTCATCGGCGCGGGGCCGCTCCAGGTGACCGAGCGCTGCGTCAGGCTGACCCGGGAAGGAGGAAGCGAGATCACGCCCGTGCGGCGGCGCGGAGAGGTGGAGTGGGTGCCTGCGCCAGACGCGATTCGCTTCACACGGTCCGGTGCTGAGCAGCTCCTCAGAGACGGCGACGTCGTCAGGCCGGGGGTGTCGAACTGGGAACCGAGGGCGGAGACGTCTCCGGCGTCGGCTGGGTTCAACAACCGGATTCGGTCTGCCCCACTGAGGCGCAGGTGGTGCACCGTGTAGAGGCGCTGAGCTGACCCCACAGCCGCCGGACCTCGCGCCATGCCCTCACCCGCCGTAGGTCGGCGCGCCGCACGCGGTCATGTCGTTGACCTCGGCGAACTCGGCCAGATAGCCGGAGGCGCCGTCGCCGTTGCGGATCACGGTCTCGGTGAACGGCCCAAGGTCGCCGTCGCGCAGCCGGTCGACCCACGCCTCCCGGTCGGCCAGGTGGGTGTCCCAGTCGCCGAGGAACCGGTCGAGCAACTCCCCGTCCCGGCCGTCGGGGCGGGGCAGGGCCCGCAGCTCGCCGAGCATCGTGCGGAGCTCGACGTTCGACGCCGCGACCACGGCGATGAGCTCGGCGGGCGGCGAGTCCTGGGTGACGAGCGCCAGGCGTTCGAGCCGGGCGATCGTCTCGGCGCAGACAGGTTGGGCGGCGGCGGCGAAGGCCGGGTCGTCGAGGAGGTCGGCCGGGCGGGGCTTGGGAAAGGGCAGCCACGCATAGAGCCACATGCCGGCGATGAGGGCCACGGCCAGACCGGTGAGCAGACGCGGCCACCGGGACCGCGGCGGCTCATCGGTCGTCCCGGGCGTCGCGGTCGCCGTCGGCGTCTCGACCATGTCCGTCACTGTGCCCGCCTGATCGCCGCCGAGCCAAGTGCTCGGCCGGTCACGGGCGGACGACCAGGGTCACGGTCGAGCCGCGTGCGACCTGGGGTGCCTCCGGCCGACCACTGGCTGACGACGCGTCCAGGGCCGGCGGTGCCGAACGACCGGGCCACCAGGCCCGCGGCGGCCACCGCGGCCACCGCTTCCTCCGAGCCGAGCCCGACGACGTACGGCAC
>JBOGGX010000303.1:0-2979 GCA_050744245.1 Acidimicrobiales bacterium | reverse complement strand
TACTTCGACCTGAATAAGTAGGCTTGCGGGCGCGTCGTTGAGGGCCAGTGGGCCGGTGTGCTGGGCTTGGTGCTCGTCCTTGTCGGCCCTCACCACCTCTTCGGCCCGTGTTCTCGGGCCTTTTCGGGGGGCGGGACGCGAGAGCCGAGCGGGGACGGGAAAGTCAGGCGGCGAGGGTGTCTGGGGGTGGGCCGGCGCGGGGTGGTGGGCTGGCGCGGGGTGGTGGGCTGGCGCGGGGTGGGCCGGTGGCGGCCGGCTCTGGTTGTCGCGGTTGGGCTCGTCGGGCACGCCGGCGGTCGCGCTCGTCGATGAGGCCGGCGATCTTGACGGCGTTGTGAGCCAGGATGCCGAACCCGCACCACACTTGGGCGCCGCCGATCCCGTCGATGAGGGTGCGGTCCCAGCCGTAGCCGTGCTTGAGGTGGCTGATGCGTCCCTCGCTGCCGGTGCGCCACTTGATGAGCTTCACGAACCGGCGGCTCCGTTGGACGCCCTGGCGGGTGGCGCAGGGACGGCCCTTGCGGGGAATGGCGACGAAGTCGACGCCGGTGTCGCGCAGGTCGCGTTCGACCGCGGCTTCGCCGTAGCCGCGATCGGCGGTGACGGCTCGTGGCGTCCGCCGAAACCGGTCGATGATGCGTGCGATCGCAGGGACGAGCAGCGGCGCATCGGGTGGGTTGCCGACGTGGATGCTGTGGTCCAGCACGATCCCGTCGACGTTGTCAACGACCTGGGCCTTGTAGCCGAACTCGACGGGTTTGCCGAGGCGGCCCTTGGCGATGGGACGGGCATCGACATCGTGCAACGACACCACCCGGGTGGCCCCGTCGGGGGTCTGGCCCGAGAGCCGGACGCGGGTCTGGGCTGCCACCTGCTCGACCACCAAGGCCAACTGGGCGAGTTCGGCGACCGCGGCGCGCGCCGCGCCGGTGCCGTCAGAACCCTTGCGGCGCAAGGCTCGTTTGGCGTTGCGAACCACCGCCTGCGCCTCGTCGACGGCGACCTCGGCGAGGCCGGCCATCCCGGCGGTGACGGCATACACCTCGGCGCGGGCGTCGTCGCTGCGGCGCCGCAACCACGCCCCGATTGCGTGGGCGCGGCGGCGCATCGAGCGGGTCCGGTCCCGACACGTGGTGCGGGCGGCCAAGCCGAGTCCCTTCAACTTCTTGGTCAACGCCGCCATGCGGGCCACCCCCCGGGTCAACAAGCCGCTGTCGGTCGGGTAGGCGACATTGGCCTCCACCACGGCGGTGTCGGCGCGCAGCTTGTCGAGCCGCACCACCTTGGCCTCAGACGCCTTGGCCAACAGCGTCTCGTTCAACGCGTTGACCGTCGCCGCAGCGTGTGGTGATCTTCATCAACGTGGTCGGATGCGGCACCCGCTCGCCCAGCCCGATGCGACAGAACCGCCGCCACGACAGGCTGTCGGTCACTTCCCGGCACAGCGTCTCGAAGCCGAGGCGGTAGCGGAACTTGAGCCACATCATACGCAGGTAGGTCTCGATCGGGATCGATGGCCTACCGAACTCGGGATCGAAGTGGTGACGGTAGGGGGCGAAGAACCGCTCGTCATCCAACAGGCGGTCCACCGCCGTCAGCACCGCAGGCATCGTCTGGCACTCCGCGGGCAGCAACTGCTCCCACGGCGTGGGTCTATCGTTGATGGTCCTGAGCACGATGGCCTCAATCTCCCTGCGCAGAAGGCGTATCTGCAGGGGTTGAGGCCATCCTCTCAACATTCCGACCCGACCGCGAGCACCCTCCACTCGCGAACATGCAGCTCAGAGCCTATTTTCAACTCGACTTTTTCCGGGGCAAGTAGCTAACCCGCACCGAAGGCACCGACCACCCGGGGGGTGCGCGTGGCGAACAGGCTCGATTCGCTCAGGCACCGGGGTGACGAATTATGTCGACGCCGCCAGCGTGCGGGCCGACGAACTGCCTTTCGCGTCCTGAACCGTGAGCGGATCATCGCCACGAGCGTGCTCAGCGCGTTCGTCGCCTTTCGCCTGTTCGTGTTCATGATCCCGTTCATCTATGTGCTAGTCGCCGCCCTCGGGCTGTACGGCAGCTCGCAGCCGGGGGGCATCGAGGAACTCATCGAGAGGGTCGGCTTCGGCGGCGCGCTCGCGGCCGACCTGGGCAATGCCCTCGAGGCGAGTGACCGGGGACGCTGACTGGCGCTGATCCTCGGCGCCGGGGCTGCGCTGTGGGCCAGCCTGGCCGTGACCAGGAGCTTGCATGCCGCCCACCTGGTGGCGTGGCGGTGCCCCGACACCGGCTCAAGACGACCGCCGGCGCGGTGCTGGGCCCCATCGTCTTGGTCGTCGGCGCCGTCGTGATCAGGGGGGCGGCGGCCGCGATCAGCGACCGCAGTCTCATGTGGGGCGTGGTGGCGACCGTCGGCGTCTTCCTCGGCTACGCCGGCCTGTGGGTGCTGGCCTCCGTGTGCTGCTGCCGCGGGACCCGGCCGCACCCTCGACCGCCCTGCTGCCCGGCGCCGCCCTGCTGGCGATCGGGCTCCAGGCCCTGCACGTCACCGTCGTCTTCTACTTGGCGGGCAAGCTGAGCCGGGCGTCGGAGGCGTACGGCGCGCTCGGCGTCGCCCTCGTGGCGCTGGCCTGGTTGTTCCTGATCGGTCGGTTGACGGTCGCCGCCGCCGACCTCAACGCCGCGCTTTGGGAGCAACAGGTCATGCGGCGGCCGACGACAAGCGCCATCTCAGGATCGACCCGGACGGACAGATCGCCCTACCGCACGACGTACGCGACGAGTGGGGCATCGACGCCGGCGACGAGGTGGTGGTCGAACGGGACGGCGAGTGGGTGCGGTTGGCGCCTTCAGGAACCCAGGATCTTCGCCTTCTGAGCCGCCAGCTCCTCATCGGTGAGGATGCCCTGCTGGTGCAGGGTCGCGAGCTGCTGGAGCTGCGCGATCTTGGCGTCCAGGTCGCCGCCCGCGGGAGCGGCGGGCGCGGCG
>JBOGGX010000302.1:0-7690 GCA_050744245.1 Acidimicrobiales bacterium | reverse complement strand
GCCTCGGCGCTCGCCGCGGCCGACCCGGTCCGGTTTTCGGTCAGCTCGCCCAGCGCGGCCGCGACCTCATCGGCGGTCGCCCCGACATCGAGGACGGCCACGCCGACGCCGGCCGGCCCGGCCTCGTCGAGAATGGCCCGCTGCAACACGCCGAGCAAGAGCCGGCGGGCGGCCCGGTTGTCCGGGGTCGAGTCGGCGTCCGGCGCATTGCCTGCGGCCAGCACCACCCCGGCCCCGTCGGCCAGGGCGGGGACGACGATGCGGGCCGAGTCGATCCTGGCCAGCAGGCCGTCGGCTAGGAACTGGTGGACCTGCTCGATCGAGCCGGCATCGGGGCGGAAGCCGATCTCGACCGGGAGCTGGATGTAACCGACGAGTGGCCCCTGGCCGCGGTCCGCGAGCACGGCGGCCACGTCGTCGAGGTTGTTGGCGCGCAGGGCGGTGAACCCGGCCTTCTCGACCGCGACGGCGACGACGTCGACCCGGTTGGCCGAACCGTGGACGAGCACCGACCCCTCGGTCACGACCGGGCTACTCGAGGACATACCGTCCAGGCGCCGGATCGCCCGGCGGGTGCGAGCGGTTGCCGAGCCGCCGAGGGGCGTTCTTCGCCGGCCCCGACCGGGCGTTGATCCACTCGGCCCACACCGGCCACCACGATCCCTCGTGCTGCGGCGCGGCCGCCATCCACTCGTCCGGATCGGGCCCGGGTTCGAGCCCGCCCCAGTAGCGGGCCCTGGGCTTGCCCGGTGGGTTGACCACGCTCTGGATGTGGCCGGTCGAGGTGACGATCACCTCGCTGTCGCCGCCGAGCAACTGGCTGGTCATGTAGCACGGCTTCCACGGTGTGATGTGATCGGTGAGCCCGGCGACCACCAAGTTGTCGCAGTCGACCTTGGCCAGGTCGACGGGCGTGCCCAGGACGGTCACGCCGCCCGGCGGCGCGGCCCGGTTGTCCGAGTAGAGCTCGAGCATGTCGCGGTCGAACGCGGCCGTGAGGTTCGTGGCGTCGACGTTCCAGGCCAGGATGTCGAACGCGGGCGGCTCGTCGCCCAGCAGCCAGTTGTTCACGACGTACTGGAAGATCAGGTCGTCGGCCCGCATGAGCGCGAAGTTGCGGGCGACGTCGGATCGGTCGTACACCGCGCCGCGGTCGGCATCCTTGGCCAGCCGGCCCCTGATCCCCGGGCCCGCCATCATGCGGATGTTGGTCGGGTACCGGGTGTCGACCATGGTGACGACGAACCCGATGGCGTGCACGCGATGGTCGCCGAGCGCCGCCAGATGGCCGAGCATCAACGTGCTCGACAATCCGCCGGCGCACGCCCCGAGCAGGTTGAGGTCGTCCGTGCCGGCGATCTCGCGCACGATGTCGGTCGCTCGCAGCTGGGCCTCGATGTAGTCCTCCATCCCCCAGCTCCCGTGGCCCAAGGCCTCCTGGGGGTTGCGCCACACGATGCTGAAGAACTGGATGCCCTGGGCCACCGTGTACTCGACCAGGCTGCGCCCCGGCGCGAGGTCGAGGAAGTAGTGCTTGTTGACCTGGGGCGGCACCATCAACAGCGGTCGGGACCTCACCCGAGTGGTCGACGGCGCGAACTGCACGAGCTCGAACATCTCCTCGCGGTGCACGACCGCGCCGGGCGTGGCCGCCAGGTTCTCCCCCACCGTGTACGGGGTGCGGTCGACCATCGACGGCATGCCGTGGTTGGTCGCCATGTCGCGCCAGAAGTTCTGCATGCCCCTGAACAGGCTGACGCCGCCGGTCTCGAAGGCCCGCTTGATGGCGCCGGGGTTGCCCGGCAGCGTGTTGGTCGGGGCCAGGGCGGCCACCAACAGCTGGGCCAGGTACTTGGAACGGGCCCGTCGCTCCCAGCTCAACGCGGGGTTGTCGGCCAGCCGCTCCACCATCTTGGCCCACGCCAGGTACGACTGGCCCACCCGCCGGTAGAACGGGTTGTGGCGCCAACTCGGGTCGGCGAACCGCTTGTCGCGCTCGGCGAACTCGATGTCGGACGCGCCGACCGCGATCCCGGCCAGCTCGGACATGAACCTCGGCAGCTCGCCGGCGAGGGCTCCGGGCGAGGCCAGATCGCCGAGCCCGGCCGAGATCTGCATGGGGTCGAGCTCGACGGCGAGGTCGCCGCCGCCCACCGGAGCCCTGGCGCTCTCGGCGTCGGCTTCGTCAGGCGCCGGAGTTGACGGGGAGATCGCCATGATCGGGAGTGTAAGCCGGGGCCGGGTCGGTGGTCCCGCCTGGACGGGCTGGCCGGGCTCCGATCACATCTCGAGCCCGCCGTTGACGGCGATCACCGCACCCGTGATGTAGCCGGCATCGTCATCGAGGAGGAACCTGACCGCCCGGGCAATCTCGGCCGGCTGGCCCAGACGCTGCATCGGGATCTTGGCGATGACCGCGTCGAGGGCGGCCTGCGGCACGGCGGCGACCATCTCGGTGTCGATGAAGCCGGGCGCAACGCAGTTGACCGTGACACCCCGTCGAGCCGTCTCCAGGGCCAGGCTCTTGGTGAACCCGAACAGTCCGGACTTGGACGCCGCATAGTTGGCCTGGCCGATGTTCCCGGTCTCGCCGATCACCGACGAGATGTTGACGATGCGTCCGAAACCGTTCTCGGTCATGTGGTCGAGCACGGCCTTGGTCATGTAGAACGCGCCAGACAGGTTCACCCGCAGGACGGCGTGCCAGTCGTCGACGGTCATCCGCCGGACGGTCTTGTCGACGGTGATGCCGGCGTTGTTCACCAGATGATCGACCCGGCCGTAGGTCTCGAGCACCTCGTCCACCACCCGCCGGCAGGCGTCCGGATCGCCGACGTTGCCCTGATGGATCGACATCGTCCCGGCGTCGGACATGCCTAAGGAGAACCGCTCGGCGCTCTCGCGGTTGCGGCTGTAGCCGGCGGCGACGCGGATGCCGTCCTTGACCAACGCCTCGCTGATGGCGGCTCCGATACCCCTCGTACCGCCGGTGACGATTGCGACTCGCCCATCTGTCATCTCAGGCTCCCTCCGATCGGCGATCGCCGATTGGAGGAGGCTATGACGCCGAACCCGACGACACTCAACGACGCTCGACGACGCTCGGCGATCGTCACCGTCCCGACGGCGGCGGGTTCGCCTGCACCACCCGGTCGAGGGCGCGCGCGATGGCCGCCCGCTCCCGGTCGCTAAGGTGCCGGTTGAAGTAGCGGTCGATGCCCGCCAGATAGGCGGGGGCGGTCCGGCGCAAGGCCCGGCGGCCCTTGTCGATGAGGCACGTCTGCGTCCCCCGGGCATCGCTGGGATCGGTTTGCCTGACCACGAGCCCTTCGTCCTCGAGGACGTCGACGAGTCGGCTGACCCGGCTCCGCGACAGCACGACTTGTTCGGCCAGCTCCTGCATGCGGAGGCACTGGCCCTGGACGGCCTTGAGCTCGAGCAGCACGTCGTACCACGTCAACGGGATCAGCCCGGCCCGGTCAAGGTCGCGTTCGATGGCCCGCACCACTCGGTGCTGGGCCAGGAGGACGGCCCGGAATGCGGCCAACGATCAGGCCCGCGACGACCACCTGCGGTCGGCCGACTTCTTCGACGTCGAGCGCCACCCGACGGCCACGTTCCGCTCGACCGGGGTCGCCGGCTCAGGCGCGCCCGGCACGAGCGGCACCGTCGACGGCGACGCCGTCGATCCGTTTGGCAACGAACGAGCGGTGTTCAGCACCTGTTCGCAGATCGATCGGGAGGACCGGAACCTGACCTGGAACCTGGTTCTCGACACCGGCGGGCTGCTCGTGTCGAAGCAGATCCGCCTCGAGATCGAGGTCGAACTGATCCGCCAGCCCTGACGGCGCGCCAGGTGTGCCGGGGTCGGGCATTGTCGACGCATCTCGCGCCGCCCACCGGCGCGAGATGCGTCGAGTTTGTGGCAACCCGGCCCCGCACCGAATTCTCGACGCAGGTGGGAGTGCCCTCCCCGGCGTCGAACAAACGGTAGGTTCCCGCCATGAGCGTCATCGACCGACCCGACCGAACGGTGGTGCACCGCCGGGTCGGTCGGGAGCGGTTGCGGGTGACGATCACGGGCGAGGGCCAACCGCTGCTGCTGATCATGGGCCTCGGCGGCAACCTCGAGATGTGGGGCCCACTCGAGCAGGAGTTGGTCCCACTCGGCTTCCAGACGATCGCGTTCGACGCCCCCGGGACCGGTGGGTCGGACCCGCCGGCCGGGCTGCGGCGCATGGCCGGCCTGGCCGATCTCACGGCCGAGCTGCTCGACGGGCTCGGGTACGACCAGGTCGACGCGCTCGGCGTGTCGTTCGGCGGTGCGGTCGCGCAGGAGCTTGCCCATCGGCACCCGACGCGGGTCGGCCGGCTGGTGCTGGCCGCCACCACCTGCGGGCTCGGCAGCTGGCCCGGCGATCCGTGGGCCACGGCCCTCTTGCTCAGCCCGGTCGGCTCCTTCTCCCGAGCCCGGTCCAGCCGGCTGCAGCGACCGCCGACCGTGGTCGGGTACTGGTCCCTGATCTACGCGGCTACCGGCTGGACGAGCTGGCCCTGGCTTCACCGTCTGACCCAGCCCACCCTGGTGCTCGCCGGCGACGCCGACGCACTCGTTCCGTTGGCCAACGGGCGTCAGCTGGCTGCGGCCATTCCCGACGCACGGCTCGAGGTCATCGACGGCGGCGACCACCTCTTCCTGCTGCACGATGCGGTCGAATCGGCCAAGGCCGTGGCCGGCTTCCTCACGACTCCTGTGTGAACCCCTCCGCCCACGCCTCGGCCACCGATGCCAGCTTCTCGGTCTGCTCGGTCAACGGGTCGACCAGCGCCTGGGCCTGCGCCACCAGTCGGCGGTGCTGCTCGGCCCACTCGGCGAACTGCCCGGTGAGGGTCTGCAGCTGGTCGAGCCCGGTGGCGATGCGGTCGGCCAACTCGCGTTGCTCATCGAGGATGGCCCGCATCGGCTCGACCGATGCTCGGTACAGCTCGGCCAGCTGGCCCGCGTAGGCCGCGGCTGGTTGACCCACCACGGCGGCCGGCCCGAGCAGCGTCCGAGTCGCCTTGGCCATGTTGGCCGTGAGCCGCCGCAGCGACTCCAGGAGGTCGACACCCTCGTCGCGTTCGTCATCGCCTGGCGTGTCGGCCACGTCGTGAGCCTAGGCGCCCGCCCGCGCACGAACCTCCGGTGGATCGTCGCGTTTTTCGCGAGGTTCCACCGCACATTCGCACTCGCTCACTGGTTGAGGGCCGGGCCCAGGTCGCGCCAGTGGGTCTGGGGAAACGCCCTGATCGTCGGTGACGACCTGGACGCACACATGGTCGGTCCCGGCGTCGTGGTGCTCGGCGATGCGCGCCGCGATGCTCTGCGTCGCCCCACGCCACGACCGCGTCGACCAGCCGGTCGCTCCCGCCGCCGGCCAGGTCGTCATCGCTGAATCCGAACCGGCGGAAGTTGTTGGTGTTGGTGTAGTTCGGCAGCACTAGTGTCCTGGAAGGTTGAAGCGCGGTGGAATTGTGGGGTCATCCGTCGGCTCCTTGGTTGATGGCGGCGCAGCAGCCGGCGAGGCGTTCGAGGATCGCGTCGGCGCTTTGTGCCACACGAAGGGGGTGGGGTCCTGGTTCCAGTTGTCGGCCCAGGCCTGGATGTCGGCGGTGAGCTCCCTGACGCTGCGGTGGGCGGAGCGTTGCAGCTTCTTGGTGGTCAGGGCGGAGAACCAGCGTTCGACGAGGTTCATCCAGGACCCGTAGGTGGGGGTGAAGTGGAGGTGGAACCGGCGGTGGCGGAGCAGCCATCTGTGGACGGTGGGGGTCTTGTGGGCCGACAGGTTGTCCAAGATGACGTGCACGTCGAGCTCGGCGGGGACGTTGCGGTTGACCTTGTTCAACAAGGCGACGAAGTCGGCGCTGGTGTGGCGGGCCCGGATGTCGGTGATGACCTTGCCGGTGGCGATGTCGAGGGCGGCGAACAGGTCGCAGGTCCCGTTGCGCTGGTAGTCGTGGGTGGCCCGGGCCGGGGTGGTGGGCAGCATGGGCAGGGTGGGGGCGGTGCGGTTGAGCGCCTGGATCTGGGGTTTCTCGTCGACCGCGAACACCGCGGCGGCGACCGGGGGGTTCAGGTACAGGGCGACGATGTCGCGGATCTTCTCGACCAGGTCGGGGTCGGGGGACACCTTGTGCTCGTCGGTCCGCCACGGCTTGAGCCCGAAGGCCCGCAGATCTCGCCCACGGTCGTGTGACTGATCCCGTGCTTGGCGGCCAGGCCCCTGGTCGACCAGTGGGTCGCGCCCGGCGGTGCCGTCTCCAGGGTCTCGACCACGATCGCTTCGATCACGTCGTCGCCGATGGTGCGGGCCGCCCCGGGCCGGGGCGCGTCCACCAGTCCGTCGAGCCGGTCGGCGGCGAACCGGTGCCGCCACTTCGACACCGTCACCGGGTTGCAGCCCAGCTCGGCGGCGATCTGGGTGTGGGTGCGGTCACCCGCCGCGCAGGCCAACACGATCTTGCTGCGCAACGCCAACGCCTGGGACGAACTGTGCCGTCGGGCCCAGCGTTGCAGCGTCGAACGCTCCTCGGCGCTCAAGGTGATCTCGACGGACGGTCGTCCGCGACGTGCCATGGCGTCCCTCCGATGTTGGTCGACAACACCGGACGAACGCGGCCCCGGCCCCGAGAATTCCCGATCAGCCAAGATTTCTCGGCGAAACAATCTTCCGGGACACGGGCGCCACCAGTGCCTCGGCGCCCAGCCGCTCGCGGGCGTACCGAGTGTGGTCAGTGGTCACGAGGTAGGGGTGGGTGCCGCGCGCCCGCTCCCTGGACAGGCCGAGCATGGTCGGGCCCAGGGCGGCGAGGACCCGCTCGGCCTCCGCACCGGTCGGCTGGCCGCGTCCAGGGCACCGAGGTAGCGGCGGATCGCGGCGAGCGGCGCCGGTACGTTCCCGGCGTCGCGATCGAGTCGACGAGAGGGGCGTGGCTGACGCCGATGCCGAGGAGGAACCGGGCCGGGTGGCGGCCGGTGATCTCGGCATGGGCCGCGGCCACGTCGCCGGGCTCGGAGGCCCAGACGCTCACGATGCCGGTGGCCACGGCCACTTGGCGGCGCCCGACGACGCTCGTCGGCACTCTTTGCCAGCTCTCAGTCGAGACCTCAGGGCGACAGAACGCGAAGAGTCTCAGCTCACCCGCTCCCCAATCGGTTTAAACAATCACCCAATCGATGTATAGCTCGACTGAGGCGCATTGCCACTCCACCGAGTGTCGGGTCATCGCCAAGATCGTGATGATGTCAGTCCCGCTGCCTCCAAGGGATTCAAGCGTCAGGCAGGTGTTTCCGTTGCAGCCCGTCATATCTTGCGGCTGCTCGATCGGTCCAGGTCCAGGTTCGAGTTCTCCAAGCGCAATCGAGCCCGTGGGACGATCTACGGGCTCCGAAGCCGAGGCGGCGTACGCAGAGAGAGACAGGCTCGAGGACAGACTGATGATTGCGATCACACCACGTATGAAGTGCGTTCTCACAATCCTCTCCATTCTCGTAGCGACCACATCGTGTTGCCAACAGGTCTTGGCAACACGATGTAACTACCCACTCTTCGGGGATTCGGACCTGCCGATGCTGGTCACCCGAAGCACCAGGAACCCGCTGCGTGGCGTTCAACGACGATGAACTGCTCTACTCGCGATTCTGCGGCTG
>JBOGGX010000301.1:0-2223 GCA_050744245.1 Acidimicrobiales bacterium | reverse complement strand
CGGCATCCCCGACTTTCGCGGCCCGCAGGGGGTGTGGACCCGCAACCCCGAGGCGGCGCGGCTGTTCACCCTGCAGAACTACCTCGCCGATCGGGAGATCCGCCGCCGCGCCTGGATCGCGCGCCGGGACAGCCCGGCCTGGGCGGCGGTGCCCAACGCCGCGCACAACGCGCTCGTCGAGCTGGACCGCGCTGGCCGGTTGGCCGCCGTGGTCACCCAGAACATCGACGGCCTGCACCAGCGGGCCGGGTTGCCCGACGAGCGGGTCATCGAGCTGCACGGCACGCTCTTCGGCGTGGTGTGCCTCGGCTGCGGGGACCGCACCGAGATGGCGGCCGCGCTCGACCGGGTGGCGGCCGGCGCCAGCGGCCCACCGCCCGAGGTCGTGCCGCTCGACGTCGCCGATCTCGCGTCGGTGCGGGCCGCGGCCGACCGGGTGGCCGAGACGGTCGACCGCCTCGACGTCCTGATGAACAACGCCGGGGTCATGGCCCTGCCGTTCGGCCGGACCGCGGACGGCTTCGAGATCCAGTTCGGCACCAATCACCTGGGCCCGTTCGCCCTCTCCGGGCTCCTCCTCCCGGCGTTGCGCCGGGCCGACGACCCACGGGTGGTCACCGTGTCGTCGCTCCTGCACCGCGGCGGGGTCATCGCCTGGAACGACCTCAACTGGGAGCACGCGCCCTATCGCACCTGGGCCGCCTACTCGCAGTCGAAGCTGGCCAACCTGCTCTTCACCTTCGAGCTCGACCGCCGGGTCAGGGCGGCCGGCGTCGAGCTCATCGCGGCCGCCGCCCATCCCGGCTACGCCAGGACCCATCTCCAGACCGCCGGAGCCGAGCAGAGCGGCAACCGGGCCAAGGCGGCAGCGATCACGGCGATCAACCGCGTGCTGGGCCAGAGCGACGCCATGGGCGCGCTGCCCCAGCTCTACGCGGCGACCATGCCCGACGTCGAAGGCGGCGACTACTTCGGCCCGCGGGGCCCGTTCGAGCAGCGGGGCCATCCGAAACGCGTGTCGGCGTCGGCCGCCGCCCGTGACGTCGACGCCGCCCGCCGGCTCTGGGTCGCATCCGAGACGCTGACCGGCGTCTCGTTCAACCTCCCGCCCGCGCCCCCGCCGTCGTCCTGAGCCCGCACGAACCGCAGCAGCCAGGCCGGGCGGGACCGCCCGACTCCGAGCCGCTTGGCCCAGGTCGAGTGGGTGGCCGCCACATCCTCGGTACCGGCCTCCCTGCACTCGACCGGGTCGAGCCGACCCGCGCCGGCGGTCACGACTCGGCGGGCCGCGCCCGCGGCCGACGCGGTGTCGAGCCGAGGGGTTCCGGGCACGCCGTCCCGCTCGACGACCGAGGCGACGATCGTCAACCGGCCGCCCGGCCGCAGCAACTGGACGAGACCGCCGACGACCTGATCGTCGCCGTCGAGGATCCCGGTGAGCAGCGAGCCCCACGGAAAGTGGACGTGGACCGCGTCGGCCAGGCCATCGAGCTCCGGCGGAAGCGAGTGGGCCGAGGCGACCACGAACAGCACGTTGGCCAGCCGGCCCTTGCGGGCCCGGCGCACGCCGGCGGCCAGACCGGCGGCGTTGGCGTCGAGCGCCACGACCATGGTGTCAGGCTCGGCGGCGGCGGTGCGGATGGCGAACCGCCCATCGCCCGCTCCGACGTCGACGACGGTGCGGCGGTGGGCGCCGAGGGATCAGGGTCAGGTGGGGTCGTGCTCGTGGAGGTGGGTGATGGTGCGCATCACGACGAGGGTAGAGGCCCCCTTCCCGAAGAGCACCCGGATTTCGGCCAAGATCGGCGGGTGACCGACCCGCTCGCTCTCGGCCGCTCGGTGGTGGTGGCGCCGGGCGCGGCGCCGCCCGGAGCATGGTCGGACCGTGAGCGCATCCGGGTCGACGCCATCGAGGCCGGCGTCGCCGACGAGCTGGGCCGGGCCTGGCGCGAGCGGCGGTCGGTCGTCGTCGAGCTGCAACCCGGCATCGGGCTCGACGATCCCGACACGCCCTCGGCCGAGACGGTGACCGGCCGCCAGCCGTGGGAGTGGCCCGTCGATCTCGACCTGGTCGGCGAACGTCTGCACCACGCCGTCTGGGCCAACGCGGTCGACGCCCGCCGCGGCCCGGATCAGCCGCGGTGGCGCTGGGCAGGCGTCGCGTGCCAGCTCGGTGCCGCCGGCACCGACACCGACACCGACACCGGCGTCGTCGCCGGCGCC
>JBOGGX010000300.1:0-4062 GCA_050744245.1 Acidimicrobiales bacterium | reverse complement strand
GTTCAACGGAAGCCGAGGCACCACTGGCTAACGTGAGGCACCCCTTTGGGGGCGTAGCTCAGTTGGCGAGAGCGACGGCTTTGCAAGCCGTAGGTCGTGGGTTCGAGTCCCATCGCCTCCACCAAAGAGGTCTTCACGTAAGGCCTCTGCCTATGTTCACCGAAGGGTGTGATATGGGTTGCCCGTGACGGGGCCGCGTGCGGTCAGCGTGACGGGCGGGTGGTCGTGTTCCGGTTGCGCCACGGTGGCGGTGAGCCGGCGGGTGATCGGCTTGTTCAGGCGGTGTCGATGAGGTCGACGAGGGTGCGTCGTCGTCGACGCCGGGTCTTGGGCGGTTGGCCGTTGGCGGCGCGACGGGCGTCGTCGGCCACGCGTGTTTCGAAGGCGTCGACGATTCGCTGGTTGCGCACGACCATGGCGCAGGTGAGGAACAGGGTGATGGCGGTGAGCCCCATCAGCCGGCACCAGCCCCGGGTGGTGTCGGTGCAGGCCGGGTCTTTGATGGTGGAGAACGTCCGCTCCGCGCCTGTGCGTCGGCCATAGGAGCGCCGCCATGCCGGCCCCGGGTAGTCGTGCTTCTGGGCGGTCTTGGCGTTGACCGACGGCGGCACGGTGAGGGTTTGTTGCACGCAGCACGGCGGTGGGTGCTGGGGCGGGCTGAGGACTTCGGGCAGTTGATGCCCGAGGGTCATCGAGGCCGTCCGCAGCGGGCAGCGCAGCTTGCCGGCCGCGGCTGGGCAGCCGACGCGGTGGTAGCCGTCGGCGTCGTCGGATGAGATCCGTCCGAGCTTGTAGTGGGCGAGCTCGTCCATTGCCGTGTCGTGGGTGGCGGTGTCGCCGGCGCTGGCGCCTCGGGCGAGCGGGCCGATCTGGAGCAGGGCGGGTGGGGTGGCGGGGCAGAACAGGTTGCCGTTGGCGCAGATCGCTCCGGCGTGGGTGCCTTGGGGCCCCCGGTCGT
This sequence comes from Acidimicrobiales bacterium, assembly GCA_050744245.1. GTDB lineage: Bacteria > Actinomycetota > Acidimicrobiia > Acidimicrobiales > JBOGGX01 > JBOGGX01. The sequence continues at coordinate 3,104 of JBOGGX010000300.1, read as the reverse complement.
GGGGGTGGTGGTCCTGGATCAGCCGGGCGCCCAGCCGGCGCAGGGGCAGCGCCCAGGCGCTGGCCGCTCGGTGGGCGTAGCCGGAGTCGGCGAGGATGTCGCCGAGGGCGACGCCCGCCTGGTGCAGGCGCTCGAGCACGCCGACGAAGGCCCTTGGCGGGTCGAGGTGGCAGGAGGTGACGAGCAGCCGGCGGGCCAGTTCGGGGACGGGCGGGCCGTTCTCTTCGGGAACCATGGTGGCGGCTTGGGGGTAGTAGCCGAAGAACAGCTCGTCGCTGGTGCCGATGGCGTGGCTGGCTCGATGGCCCCAGGTGGCCTCGGGGTCGGCGCCCGTCTGGTCGCTGTGGGGGGCCAGCGCCCAGGTCTCGTGATCGGTCCAGTCGATGGCCAGCGCGCTGGTCGCCTGCTTGTATCGCTCGGGGATCGATGCTTCCATCACGTCGTCGACGAAGCGGGCGAAGGCGTCGGTGGGTGAGCCGTCGGGTTCGGTGTCGGCGAGGGCGTCGACGACGAGCCCGAAGGTGCGCTCCACCTGACGATAGGTGAGGGTGTGTGGACCGGACCGCCAGTCCATGACGATCCCGAGGCGACGCTGGTCGGTGCCGCCCAGTTCGACGAGCGCGTCATGGACACGGGTGAGATGGGCGGGACGTCCGTCGGCCTGCGTGGCGAGCATGCCGATGAGCAGGGTGCGCACCGACAGCTGACGTGGCCGTCCCCCGCTCGGCAGCAGCAACTCCACTGTGGCGGCGACGCCGGCGGTGTCGACGATCGTCTCGAGATCGGCGAGGGACGCCAACTTCGTCAGCGACCGCTCAACAAGGTGACGGCGTCGGCTTCGGCGGCCGGGGTGAGGGTCGCGACGAGGTCACCGAGACGTTGGCTGCAGGTGATCCCCGCCGCGGCCAACAAGGTGGCGATCCCCAACCGCTCGGCGAGCGCTGCCAGCCATGTCGAGCGCAGCCGGGCGGTCGAGAGCCGACCCAGATCGGCGCCGCCGGCGAGCGAGGAGATCAGCGGGGTGGTGACGTTGTGGCGGTCCGGGTCGATGCCCCCGATCACCCAGCCGTCCCCGGCGAAGGCCGCCGAGGCGACCAGGCGATCGTGATAGGCGGCGAGCACGGGCACCACCCGGGCCCGCCGGCCCCCGACGACGACGACGACCCCGCCGGAGCGGGCGACGACATCGGCGCCTCGCACCCGGCGCAGGTCCGCACCCATCAGCCCGGCCCCTGCACCCAGACAGATCAACCCCTGCGCCCGCATCCGCCGGGCCGTCGTCGGCTGCGCTTCGGCGAGGCCCAGCCAGGCGGCGATCTCGGCGCCGGTGTAGGGGGCCTTGGCCCGCTCCCGGCTCAACGTCACCGGCGCCGGGCCGCCCCCCACCCGGGCCGCCACCCAGCGCAGGTTGGTGCGCAACGTCCGCCGGGCCGCCCCCGACAGCCCCGGGGCGCCGACCAGCACGAAGCGCTCGATCACCGACGGGTGCAACAGCACCGCCGCCTCCGGTTCCAAGCCGATCCCGATCCCGAAGCTGGCCAGCCGGGCGCAGGACCACAACAGCGCCTTGGCCCGAGCCGGGCTGGGCGGGTCCACCGACGCCACCACCGTGCGGGCGAAGCCGCCGGCGGCCTCGGGCATCCGGGGCCGGTAGCCGGCGATGACCGCCGCCACCTCCGGGAACAAGTCATATGCCACAGCACTTATACTGTGGCACATGACCGGTGCTGACACGCGGATGCTGCCAGGCTGAAAGACGTGGAGCCGACCAAGCGCCAGCAAGCACGGCTCAAGCGCATCAGCGCCGAGCTCGCCGCCCTCGGCCCCTGCCTACCCGGCAGCGTGGTCGTGCGCACCGGCCGCTGCGGCAAACCGGCCTGCTCCTGCCACAACGACCCGCCCCGACTGCACGGCCCGTTCCGCTCCTGGACCCGCAAGATCGCCGGCAAGACCGCCACCCGCCTGCTCACCGAGGAACAACTCGACGCCTACCAGCCGCTCTTCGACAACCACCGCCGCCTCAAAGCCCTCGTGCGCGAACTCGAAGAGCTCAGCCTCGCCATCGTCGAGCGTGACCCCCAGTGGAAGCCACCCCGGCGCTGAACCGGCTGTGGTCAGCCCGCCCCTACCCCGCGGTCAGCCCCACACAAGACCTGCATCACCGCAGGTCACACCCTTACGTGAAGACCTCACCAACGAGGTCTTCACCGAAGTCCTCGATACATGTTCACCGAAGGGTGTGACAGCGTTCGTCGCGGCGGTGTCCGGCGTCTCCGCGTGGTGTCGTGGGTGTCGGGCCCGCGTGCCTGTGCTGTGGGGTGTTGGCCTGTGGCGATGATCGTGGTGAACGGGCGCGCCGGCTAGGGCGGTTTGGCGTCGACGAGGTCGGCGAGTGTGCGCCTGCGCCGGCGGCGTGTTTTTGGTGGACGGCCGGTGGCGAGCCGCCGGGCGTCGTCGGTGACCCCCATGAGCCGGCACCAGCCGCGGCGGGTGTCGGTGGTGGCTGGGTCCTTGACGGTGGAGAAGGCGCGTTCTGAGCCGGTGCGGCGGCGGTAGGAGGCGCGGTGCGCGGCGCTCGGGTAGTCGTGTTTCTGGGTGGTCTTGGCGTTGATGTCGGGAGGGACGGTCAGGGTTTGTTGGGTGCAGCAGCGGGGCGGTCCTGGCGGCGGGGCGAGGATCTCGGGCCGGTCGTGGGGCAGGCTCATGGAGTCGGGTCGCAGCGGGCAGCGCAGTTTGCCGGCCAGCGCGGGGCACCCCACGCGGTGGTAGCCGTCGGTGTCGTCGGTGGAGATGCGTCCGAGCTTGTGGCGGGTCCGCGTTTAGCTCGGCACCGCAACCACGCCCGATCTCCCCATCGTCGCCGACGCCGACACCGCCTTCGCGCTCGTCACTGGTCGGCTCGATCTCCATGACGCGGCCAGGACCGGTGCGGCGCGCGTCACCGGCGACCGACCGGCCCGAGCGCGCTTCCGTCGCCTGATCGCTCGTGCGGTTGGCCGGTGATCAGGCCAACGCGAGGGACGAGGGCGAGGTCAGGCGATGAGGGCGGCGATCAAGGCGTCGGCGACCCAGCGGCCGTAGCGCCTGGCTGACCAGCCTCGTTC
>JBOGGX010000299.1:0-10779 GCA_050744245.1 Acidimicrobiales bacterium | reverse complement strand
GGGCCGCCACCACGGGTAGCGCTCCGTCGACCGGGATGACGGCCACGGCCGGCGGGTCGGGCACCGACGGATCGATCGTCAACGCCAGCTCGTCGTGCATCGGCGCCAGGGCGATCGCCTCGTTCGGTTGGTTCCCGCCGAACTCGACGGCAGAGCCGAGTCCCGGCGCCCGCCGGACGAGGTCCCACAGTTCCCTCGGTCTCGGCGTGTTGAACCGCTCGTACTGGAGGTCGGACCGCACCAGCACCTGACCCGAGCGCAGCAGCCGGGCCACGGGGGCAAACGACGATGGCTCGGCCACGTGGGCCTGGAGTCTGGCGTCGAACGCGATGAGGAGGTCGGTCGACGGCGCCGACCCGTAGGGGATCAGCTCGCGGAACGCCAGGGGCCGGTCGGTGAGCCCAGGACTGACCGGCTCGACCGTGTTGCCCCAGCGATACGAAGCGAAGTCGGCACCCGGAATTTCCAGGACCCTGGTGCCGTCGTCGGTGCGGTCGAGGTAGGCGCCGGCCTCGGCCCAGTACTCGGGCACGGCCTCGGGGCGGCGCAGGTTCTGGGGCACCATCCCCCGCTGCCACAAGGGTGGGAACGCGGCCACGACCAGACCCACGAGGGCTACGGCCAGCGGCCAGGTCAACGACGGGCGCCGGCGCACTACGGCGCTCAACCCGGCGCCGAGAAGGACGGCCAGGGCCAACACCACCAGCGGCACCGCCCTGGGCAGGCTGCGCATGGCGAGGCCGGCGTCGGTGAGCACCATCGCCTTGACCAGCCGCCCGAACGGCGGCGGTTCGTCCCACGGGTAGCCGCCCACCGAGACGGCCAGCCCCGCCACCAGCAGCACGACGAAGAATGTGCGGTGTCGCCAGCCGGCGAGGGCCCCGCCGGCGAGGGCCAGGATCGGCACCAGGAAGCTGATCGCCAGCAGCCACAGCCGCTGGGTGTACTGCACGCCGGGCTCGATCCATGGCCCCAACCGGTCGTCGCCGTAGAAGAACCAGTAGCCCAGCCCCCGCAGCACCTCGTGGGCCAGCGAGCCGGAGGACACGGTCTCGGCCGTCTCGCTGTACCGGAGGACGTCGAGCCCGTTGGTCGCCTGCACCGACAGCCCGGCGATCCACCACAGGTTGGCGGCCAGGGTGAGCGCGCCGATCCGGCCGGCGACGCCCAGGGCGCTCAGGGGGCGCACGGCCCGCCTGCCGATGTCGTAGAGGAGCCAGAGCACGGGGGCCAGCCCGACCAGGATAAGGGCGGTGGCGTTGGTGCTGCCCGCGGTGGCGACGACCAGGGCGAACAGCGCCGGGTGCTGCCAGCCGCCGACCCGTACGGCCCGGACGGTCAGGGCCAGCAGCCAGGGCAGCGCGGCGTAGGGGAGGAGGATGACCGACAGGCGGGCGGCCAGGGTGAGTAGGTACGGCGTGAGGGCAAAGGCGACCATGGCCACGCCAACGCCCGGGCCCCGCCAGCCGAGGGTGCGCAGCAGGTAGCGGACGCCGAGCCCGGCCACGAACATGATCGTCCCGATCCACAGCCGCTGGGCCACCCAGTCGGGGAACCCAAGCCGGTCCAGGAGCCAGAACCACGGGCCCATCGGCCACAGGTAGCCGATGTTCTGATGGGTGACCGTGCCCAGGGCGACGTGGGCGTCCCACATCGACGCCGCCCTCGACAGCAACCGGCCGGGGTCGAGGTAGAGGTACGCCTTGGTGTCGGCCACCACCGCGCCCGGCGCGGTCAGGAGGAGGGGCAGGTAGATGAGCGCGGCGAACCCGGCGACGGGCAGGACGCGCTCGAGCCTTCCCGTCACGGTTGGCCGCGGCCGAGGCCGCGCCACCGGCGCAGCCGGCGCCGGGTGCGGTCGCGCAACCCCCACCAGCCGACCAGGCCCATCTCCTCGGCGATGATGCCCAGCGACATCTTCGAGCGGCCCCGCGCCCGGTCGGTGAAGGCGATCGGGATCTCGACCATCCGGCGGCCGGCCCGGTTGATGCGGTAGGCGGTCTCGATCTGGAAGCCGTAGCCGTTGGCCCGCGTGCTGACCACGTCGATGGCCTTGAGCGTGTCGACCCGGTAGGCCCGGAAGCCGGAGCTGGCGTCGTGGATGTCGAGCTCGAGCAGGGCGCAGGTGTAGCGGTTGCCGTGGCGCGACAGCGCCCTGCGGTACCAGGTCCAGTACGGGATCGACCCGCCCGGGACGTAGCGGGAGCCGACGACGGCGTCGGCGCCGTCGGCCAGCGGCGCCAGCAGCCGGGTCAGGTCGGTCGGGTCGTGTGACAGGTCGGCGTCCATCTGGACCAGCACCTCGTAGCCGCGGTCGAGCCCGATCTCGAAGCCGTGGCGGTAGGCGTTGCCCAGCCCGCCCTTGCGGTCGCGCACGAGGACGTCGATGTGGCCCAGCTCGGCGGCCATGGCCCGGGCCCGCGCCGAGGTACCGTCCGGGCTGTTGTCGTCGACCACGAGCACGTCGAGGTCCGGCGCCGCGGCCCTGACCCGGGTGAGGACCTGGGCGATGTTGGCCGCCTCCTCGTAGGTCGGCAGCACGACCAGGGTCCGCATCGGGAGGGAACCTTAGTGGTGGCCGTCAGCACCGCTTTCGCGCTCAGCAGCGGCGGTAGACCTCGTACAGGCCCCGGTCGCCGTCGCCGTCGCCGTACGCACCGACCAGGCAGAAGTCGCGGGCGACGACCTGGTTGGGCTCGTCGGGGCCGAAGTCGCGTGAGCCGTTGGGCTCGGTCCATGCGTCCCTGATCGTGGACAGGATGAGGACGTCGGCCGAGGCCACCTCGTCGGCCAGACCGGAGTCGGCCGCGTTGGCCACGCCCGGGTCCATCTCGATGTAGCGGGTGGCGGGGACCAGTTCGGGCAGCAGGTGATAGAGGAAGGCCTCGTTGTACGGCGTCTTGCGCAGGTCGCCCGGCCCGACGAACAGCCGGTCGCCCGGATCGGTGATGTCGTCGACGACGGGCAGCAGGTCGTTCACCGCGTCGACCGCCTCCGGGCGGCCGTACAGGAACGTGCGGTCGCCGTTGCGCATGGTGCCGACCTCGGGCCGACCGCCGAACGTGGCGGCCACGGCGTCGGCGTAGGGCCGCCAGGTGAAGTACGGGATGACGGCCAGCGTGACCAGCAGGGGCAGGCCGACCGCGGCCAGGACGCGGACCCGTTGGTGGTGACCGCGCGTGAGCTCCATGATCGCCGCCGGGAGCACGCCGAACGCGACGCAGGCGACCCAGGCCACGTGGGTCGAGTCGGCCCGCTGCAGCGCCTGCGGCAGGAGCCCGGCGCCGAACCCGGCGATGGCCAGCAGGCGGCGCTCGCCCCGCCGGAACGCCCTGAGGCCGGCCCAGGCGAGCACGCCGACGACCACCAGCAGGAGACCGAGCCACAGGGCGAGCTGGAGCGGGCCGCGCAGGGCGGGCAGCGGCCACGGCGGCTCGTCGATCGTGCCCACCTGTTGGAGGAAGCCGTCGTAGAAGTCGCCGGTCGCGGGAGGCAGCGGCAGGCCCCGCCCGCCCCGCAGACCGAAGACCGGTTCGATCAGCATGCCATCGACGACGTTGGCCGGGCCGGCGGTGAGGAGATGGATGAGATAGGGCGACAGCCCGACGGCGAGGGCGATGAGCCCGCGGCGGCGGGTGGCCCGGTCGAGCCCGGTGGCGATCACCGCGGCGGCCAGTCCGACCGCGAGCACCAGGTCGAGCCGGTACAGCAACGCGGCCCCGGCCAGCAGCCCGCCGATCGTGACCTGGCGCCGGCGGCGGGTCGAGCCGGGCTCGGCGTCGACCGCCTCGCACCCGGATCGCACGGCCCACAGCCCGAGGGCGACGGCGCCGACCCAGGCCAGGGCGGTCAGCCCGTGCGGGGTCAGGATGGTCACCGCGGCGGTGACCCCGCCGCCGGCGGCCACCCACCGGCCCCAGGGCCGGATGAGGGCGTAGACACCGAACGCCACGCCGAGGTGCTGGGCCAGCCCGACGACGCGCTCGACCGCCAAGGAGGTGCCGAACAGCTGGTAGGCGCCGGCCAGGACCCACAGACCGCCCGGTCCGTACAGGTGGAGGAAGTCGCGGTTGGGCAGGCGGCCCTCGAGCACCAGCTCGGGGAACACCAGCATGAAGCCCTCCTCCATCGGGGGGCCCGGTGTCCGCCACAGGCCGACCAGCGGCAGCAGGCACACGGCGAGGACCAGTGCCGGAGGGGCCCAGCGATGCGCAGGTCCGTCGACACCGTCGTGGCCCTCGTCGTCGACACTCCCTGATCGCTCAGGAGACTGCGTCCGTTCGTCGAGTTGTTCAGGCATCGACGGCCGGGCTCGTCATGGCCTCGCGACACTACCGAGGTCGGTGACGAGACCTGACGACGCAACGTCACGGCTCGTTTGGGGTGTGAACGGTGGTGCCGGACGACCCAGCGTTCAAGGCGCGGTTCGAGCGAGAGTACCGGGGCTCGTACGGGCCGCGTCCCTCGTCATCGGTGACCATCCGGCTCGCGCTTCGAACCCGTGACCGCACCCTGATCGTGCTGCGGTACCTCCTCGACGCTCCCATCGAAGAGATCGCCCACTGCTTCGCCGCCCGTCCGGCCGGTCCGGGTCCAGCTGCACCGCGCTCGGCGCCGCTTGGTTACGATGCTCCAACGTCAGCGTGAGCTCACCGGTCGACACGCCGGCGGTGAGGCTGATGTCGCCGCGGCGGACTACCTCGAAGACGCCGTCGGCGTCGATGGGACCGTCGACGAGAGGCGGACCCGACGAGCCGACGAGAGGGGGCGCGGGTGTCGTCGCGTCCTCGCGATCGCCGACCACCCCCAGGCCGAGAAGCGACACGATCGATCCGCCCACGAGCCACTTCCGGCGGCGGCGTCGTTGCCGCGTTCGAGTGGCCGCCCATCCGGCCTCGACCGGAGCATCGATCTGGACCGAGCTGAGCGCGGTGCGCAGCACGTCATCGAACTCGGAGCGACCCATTCCGAGATCACGGAGGTCGAGCTCCTCGTCGACGGCGCGCCGCTCCGGACCGACACCGTCGTCAGCCCCGATCTGCCTCAGGTGCGCTTCTTCGTGCTCGAGCTTCCGGCGGCGTCCGGACACGAACGTCCATGACCCACCGAAGTCGCCGTCGGGGCGGGCCGAGATCCCGTACGACACCGCCTCCATCCTCGATGAGTCACCGATGATTGCCCCCGAGCCGGGGTCCTCGTCGCGCTCCAATCGGAGGGTGATGATGTCCCGGCGCGATGAACTCGGTGGACGCGACGTCGACCCGCTCCGGCTGCTCCTGCCGATCGACCGCGTCGTAGGTCGAGCCGAGGACGGCTCCGTCGTCTACAGATCGGTCCAAGGCTGACCGGTCCAAGCCAGACCGCGGCACTCGTTGTGGCACCACGAGCGACGGCGGGCCGCGCGGCCGAAAGCACCCGCTGGCTACGATCCCGGCAGTGATCGACCCGACCGATCCGTCGCTGTCGTCGGGCGCCCGCCGGCTGGGCGAGGACCGCGGGACGACGCCGTCGGCCGTGCTCCGGTTGGTGCGGCCCCGACAGTGGATCAAGAACCTGCTCGTGTTCGCCGGGCCGGCCGCGGCCGGGGTGCTCGACGAGCCGGGCGAGATCGCCCGCACCAGCGTCGTGTTCGTGGCGTTCTGTCTGGCCGCCGGCGGCGTCTACTGCCTCAACGACGCGGCCGACGCCGCCGCCGACCGGCATCACCCGACCAAGGGCCAACGCCCGGTGGCCGCGGGCGAGATCTCCGCGCGGACGGCGCGCCTGCTCGGCCTCGGTCTCATTGCGAGCGCCATCGGCCTCGGGTCGTTCACCGGGTCATGGGAGGTCGCCGGCATCATCGCCGCCTACCTGGCCCTGACGGTCGGCTACACCTACGTATTCAAGCACATCGCGGTGGTCGACATCGTCGCCGTCACCTGCGGCTTCGTCATCCGGGCGGTGGCCGGGGTGGTGGGCACCGACATCCCGTTGTCGGACTGGTACCTGATCGTCGCCTCGTTCGGCTCGCTCTTCCTCGTGGCCGGCAAGCGCTCGACCGAGCTGCGTCTCGGAGTGGGCGCCCGCTCGACCCGGCCCGCCTTGGCGTCGTACTCGAACGCCTTCCTCCAGTACGTGCGGGCCGTGTCGTCGGGCGTCGTGCTCCTCGCCTACTGCCTGTGGGCGTTCGAGAGGGCCGAGGTGGCCGACACGTCGATCCCATGGTTCCAGCTGTCGATCGTGCCGTTCGTGCTGCTCGTCCTGCGCTATGCCATGGTCCACGAGGCCAACGAGTACGAGGGCCCGGAGGACATTGTCCTCGGCGACCGGCCGCTACAGGTCATCGGGCTGGTGTGGGCCGTCGTCTTCGCCTGTGGCGTCTACCTCGGCGACGCCCCACCGCTCACCGGATGAGGCAGGCGCTCCGCAGGTTCGACGAGCACCGGGCCGCGCTGGTGGTGGCCGCGATCGGTCTGGTCATCGCCGTCCCGCTCCTGATCGGGTTGGCGGTCATGCGGCAGCCGCCATGGGTCCCGGTGGTCGACCTCACCCTGACCGAGCTCAGGGTGCGCGACACCCTGAGCGCGCACCCCCCACTGCTCGGGTTGCCGGGCCGGGTCGGCACCCTCGATCGTCAGGGCAGTCATCCGGGTCCCATGAGCTTCTATCTGCTGGCCGTCATCTACCGGCTCCTGGGCTCGACGGCTTGGGCCCTCCAGGCGGCGACGGTCGGCGTCCACCTGCTGGCGGCCGGCGTGACGCTGTGGATCGGCTACCGGAGAGGCGGGCGGATGCTGGCCGCCGGGGCCGGGCTCATGCTGGGCGTGCTCACGGTCGGGTTCGGCGTCCGGGCGCTGGCCGAACCCTGGAATCCCTATCTGCCCGTGCTGATGTGGGTGGTGTTCCTGCTGGCGGTGTGGTCCGTCGTCGTCGGGGACGTGCCGCTGCTACCGGTCGCCGCCGCGGCAGGCACCTTGTGCGCCCAGACCCACATCTCATACCTGGCGCTGTACCTCGGTCTCGGAACACTGGCGCTGGGCGCCGCCGTATGGTGGGCCAGGGCCCGCGGTCCGGGCGCCGAGCGCCGACGGGCCGTGCGCTGGATGGGGGCGGCGCTTGGTGTCGCCGCCGTGCTCTGGCTGCCTCCCGTGTACCAGCAGCTTCGGGCGACCGACGCCGACCCGGGGAACGTCTCGATCCTGGCCGACCACTTCGCCACATCACCTGAGCCTGCGGTCGGGCTTCGATCGGCCGCGGGCGCGGTGGTGGCCCACCTCGATGCCACCTACCTCATCCTCGGCCAGCTGTCGTCGCCCGGCGAGCTCAGCAGTGGCTTCGCCGCCGGTCCGAACCGGGCCGTCGGCGCCGGGGTGCTGGTCGTCTGGCTGGCCGCCGCCGCGGCCGCGATTTGGCTGCGGCACGCCAGGCTCGTCGGGCTGCACGCGGTGGTCGCCGGGGCGCTGGCCATCGGCCTCGTTTCGGCCAGCCGGATCTTCGGGGTGCCCTGGTACTACCTGACACTGTGGCTGTGGGGCATCGCCGCGGTGATGCTGCTGGCGATCGGCTGGACGATCGTGGCCGTCGTCGGCCGCCTGCGGCCCATGCCCACGAGCGGCACCCGTCCGGCCGTCATCGGGTTCTGGGTCCTGGCCGGCATGGTCGCGCTGGTGGCCGGCCGGTTGTCGTTCGCCGCCACTCGGGTCGACGGCCTCCACGCCATGCCGTCGCGCGTGATCACCGCGATCCTCCCCGACGTCACCGCGGCCATCGACGACGGCTCGGGCGAAGCGACCGGCCGGGACGGGCGGTACCTGGTGACGTGGAGCGACTCGCTGAACCTGGGCGAGAACGGCTTCGGTCTGTTCGGCGAGCTCGAGCGGCGGGGGTATGACGTCGGCGTCCCGTCCCCGTACCACACGCAGTTCGGTGCGCATCGGGTGCTGGAGGCCGACGACGCCACCGCCCAGATCGTGCTCGCCACCGGGGTCAGCGTGGACGAGTGGCGGGCCGTGCCCGGCGTGGTCGAGGTCGGCTTCTTCGACCCCCGGTCACCGTCGGAGCGCGTCGAGTACACACGGGTCCGAGGCCAGGTGATCGACTCGCTGGACGACGACGGCCTCGACGATCTGGTGGCCGAGGTCGACCGCAACCTGTTCGCCGTCGGTCTCGATCCCCGGCTGTCGACCCGTACCCGAGAGCTACTTGTCGAGCTGCATCAGTTCGGGTTGCCCACGGCCGTCCTCGTCGCCCCGGCCGACGCCTCCGTCACCGTCGCCTCGGAGTCTGCTCCCGCTCCTTGACCGGCCCGCAGATGGCGGCGCCGGTCAAGAGGGCGAGGCCGTACAGCCCGGCGACCAGAAGGAGCAGGGCGCGGTAGCCGGTGACGAGGGCCAGGTGTTCGAGGACCCCGCCGACCATGGCGCCGAGCAGGTTTGCCGCGAAGGCGAGGCCGACGAGCCGACGTCCTTGAACCGTTGGGCGAACACCAGGTAGGCAGCACCGTTTCGGGCGGCACCCCCCAGGCCACCGCCGGCGCGCCCAGCGGGGCGGCGTACAGGCGCCCCGGCCGGGCGAAGGTGATGTGGCGTGAGACCTCGACCGCGGCCAGCACCGACAGCAGGATCCCGGCGAACACCAACGCGTTCACGAACCAGGTCGTGCCGAAGAGCAGCGAGAACTGGACGACGTTCTTCGTCTCCAGCAGGAGGAATGCGGCACCCATGAAGAACTGGTCGACGTAGCCGAAGAGCCGCCGCAGAGGGCCGGGCTTCCTGAGGATAGGGGAACGGGTGGTCGTCGGTGGCCGGGGCCGCGATCACTTCGGCGTTGGCCGCGTTGCCGGTGGCGGCCGCCCAGGTCGTCTCGCAGTCGATGGCCGCCGGGTCCCGGTTGGCGACGAGCACGGCCAGGCTGCCCTCGCCCCCGCCCAGGTCGAGGCAGGGCGCCCGCCCGTAGACGTCGCTGAGGGTCTGGCCCAGCCGGTCCACCCGCCACGGCTGCTGGTAGTAGTGGTACATCGCGAACACGCCGCCCGGGTCCAGATGATCGCGGGCCGACTCGATGGCGTCGCGGGTCAACAGGTAGCTCTCCAGCCGCAGCGACGACTGGCCGGACACGAAGGTCAACAAGTCGGGCAGGGCGAACAGGATGAGGTCGTTCTCGCGGTCGGTCCGGTCCAGGAACGCCCGCCCGTCGTCGATGTGGACGTCGACCCGCGGATCGGCGTAGGGGCGGTCGGGTGGAGCTGGGTGCTGAACTGGTGGAGCCGCCGGTCGATCTCGACCGCGTCGACATGGGCCGCTCGGTCGTAGGGGACGACGTGGGAGCCGGGCGGGTCGTCGTTGGTCGGGGACAGCGCCTGGTGCGGGATGCCCTTCACGCTGACGGGTGAGGAGGGCTCGGTCTCGACGGTGACCTTGTAGTACGGCGACCAGCTGGCGCCGGCGGCCAGCGACGCGACGGCCAGGACGACGATCGTCAACGCCACCGCGCCGACCTGGATGAGGCCGGCCGACATCGTCGGCTCGGGTCGGTACAGGACGAGGAAGCCGACGCCGGCGACCAGGGCCCACACCACCGGCGGCGAGCCGACGAACGCCAGCGTGGAGAAGGCGACAATGCCGGCGATGCTTCCGAGGATGTCGAGCCGGTAGGCCCCGAGCGGCGGGAACCGGACGAACGTCCGGGCCTCGCCCTCGCCGATGAGCGCCATGGTGGCCGCCACCGCCAGGAGGATGGTCGCCAGCACCACCTCCCGCGGCGGGCCGCCGGTCGTGAGCCGGCCCAGGACGATGAGGTCGTCGCCGGCCGGTCGGTTGACCTCGACCGGGAAGAAGCGCACCGCGGCCACCAGGAGGGCCAGCGCCACCGGTGCCCAGGGCGAGAGTCACGGGGCCGGCCGGCGCGCAGGAAGCCGATCCCGATGCCACGGAAGCTGCCCAGCAGCACGAAGTTCGAGAACGACGAGAGGTGGACGACGTTGGAGCCGGTCCACCGGATCAGGGCCAGCTCGACGAACAGCATCAGGGCGCTGAGCAGCACGATCCGCAGCCGGTCCATCGGGGCCCTGTTCTACGCTGCCGCCCATGCCGGCCGGGACCGCCTTCCGCCGCGCCGCCTGGCTCGGCACGGCCCTGGCCGTGGCCTGGTTCTGGCTGGTCGCCACCGGGTTCCAGCCGGGGGAGCTGTTCGACCGGGGGCCGTTCACGGCCGACTTCTACGAGGTCCAGGCTCGGGCCCTGAGCCGGGGCCGCCTCGCCGTCCCGGCCGAGGTGGTCGGCATCGAGGGCTACCTGGTCGATGGGGAGACTCATCTGTACTACGGGCTGGTGCCTGCCCTGTCCCGGCTCCCGGTCGCCGCGTTCACCGACGCGCTGGACGGTCGACTGGTGGTGCTCAGCCAGCTGTTTGGCGTGGCCGTGGCGTCGCTGGCGTCGGCTCGCCTGTTGTGGCGCGGCGGTGATGCGATGGGGGCGTCGGTGTCGCTGTCGCTGTCGCTGTCGCCCTGGATCGCCGGGGCGTTTCCGTTCGCTGTGGGCGCGGCGTCACCGCTGCTCTGGCTGGCGGCGCGGCCGCTCGTGTACCACGAGGCCGAGCTATGGGGGGCGGCCCTGGCCCTCGTCGGGTTCGAGCGGGTGGTCGCGTGGTGGACAACGCGTGGGCCGCGGGATCTGGTGCTCGCCAGCGTGGCCGGCGCCCTGGCCGTGTCGACGCGAGCCTCAACCGGTCTCGGACCGGTCCTCGCCCTCACCCTCCTGGCCGTGGTGCTCGTCGCCCAATCGTCCTTTAAGCGCGCTCAGG
>JBOGGX010000298.1:0-4559 GCA_050744245.1 Acidimicrobiales bacterium | reverse complement strand
CCGACCACCACGGCCCCGCCCACCGGCCTCGGCCCGGCCTCGGCCCCGGCCGGCTCGAACCCGGTCGACTTCCGCCTCACGGGCACGAACTTCGCCGCCGGTTCGGCCTCGTTCGTGACCGCCCAGAACACCGTGCCGGACGGGCAGGTGTTCCAGATCACCGACATCGTGTTCCAGAACCCGGCGGGTGACACCGGGCAGATCCAGATCCGCCGCGACAACACGGTCCTGTACCAGATCGGCCTGGCCAACTTCCGGGACTACGACTACCACTTCGTGACGCCGCTGCGGTTCACCGCCGGTCAGAACGTGGTCTTCGCCGTCCAGTGCGCGACCGCCGGGACCGGCGCCAACTGCACGCCGGCGGCCTCGTTCTCCGGGTTCTCTGAACCAGCGTCGTAGCGCGGTAGCGTTGTCCGCCGTGCCCGCCACCTCCTACGACGTCGTCGCGGTCGGAAACGCCCTCGTCGACGTGCTCGCCCACGCCGCCGACGACTTTCTGGCCGCCCAAGGGCTGCACAAGGGGTCGATGCGACTGATCGACGCCGAGGAGGCCGACCGGCTCTACGCCGCGCTGGGGCCGAGCGTCGAGACGTCCGGAGGGTCGGTCGCCAACACCGCGGTCGGCGTTGCCTCCTTCGGTGGTCGGGCGGCGTACATCGGCAAGGTTCGCGACGATCAGCTCGGGGAGATCTTCCGCCACGACATCCGGGCCGTCGGGGTCGACTTCGACGTCGCTCCCGCTCCCACCGGCCCCCCGACGGGGCGCAGCCTCATCGTCGTCACCTCGGACGCCGAGCGCACCATGAGCACCTTCCTCGGCATCGCCGCTCTGCTCTCACCGGACGACATCGATCCAGACGTGATCGCCCGGTCCAAGGTCACGTTCTGCGAGGGCTACCTCTGGGATGTCGAGATCGCCAAGCTGGCGATCCGCACCGCGATGGACGCCGCCCACGACGCCGGGAGGCTGGTCGCCCTGTCGCTGTCGGACGGCTTATGCGTCGATCGCCACCGGGCCGAGTTCCGTGAGCTCGTCGACCAGCGGGTCGACATCCTCGTGGCCAACGAGACCGAGATCTGCTCGCTCTACGAGACCGAGTCGTGCGAGGACGCCATCGAGCAGGTCAGGGGCCGGGCCGAGCTGGCGTTCGTCACGCGTGGGCCCAGGGGGTCGTTGGTGGTCGCCGGCGACGCCGTCCACCAGGTCGACGCCTCCCCCGCCGAGGTCATCGTCGACAAGACGGGTGCCGGCGACATGTACGCCGCCGGTGCCCTGTTCGGGCTGACCAACGGCCACGACGTGGTCACCTCGGCCCGTCTCGGGTCGATGGCCGCGTCGGAGGTCATCGGCCACTTCGGGCCTCGGCCCAACATGGGGCTGGCCGAGCTCACCGCCGTCGCGGCATCGGCCGCCCGCTAGCTTCGCCAGCTCGACCAGCTCGCGCCGGCTGGTGGCGCCCAGGTTGGCGAGGGCGTGCGACACGTGGGTCTCGACGGTGCGCCGCGACACGAACAACCGGGCCGCGATCTCACCGTTGGTCAGGCCGTGGGCCACCAGGTCGACCACCCGACGTTCGGTCCCGGTCAGGCTGCCCGCGCCCGTCGTCGCTCGGCGGCGGGTGAAGCCCGGATGAGCGAGACCGCGGCGTCCTCGGCGGCCAGCCCCTCGTCCAGCGGATGGCCGGCCCGGCGGTAGTCCTCGACCGCAGCCACCAGGAGATCGGGATCGTCGTCGACCACGCCCCGGCAGCGCCGGGCCGCGCCCGTGTACGAGTCCAAGCCGCTGGACTCGGCCAGGGCCTCGAGCCGGGCCGCGATGGCCACGGGCTCTGTCCCTGTCACCGACGTCGAGCGCGGCCCTGCAGGCCGCGGGACCGGTCGTGCGCACCTTGGACACCAGTCCGAGGCCGTCGTCGATATCCCATGCCTCCTGCAGCAGTTGGTTGGCCCGTTCGGTGTCGCCCTCCACCTGGGCGAGCATGCCCTCGGCCACGAGCACCCATTCGAAGCCGTACTGCGGGCCAAGCCGGTCGATCTCGCCGCGGGTAGGCGGTCAGGGCCGCGAGCCAGTGGTAGATCGGGACGTTCCAGTGCGTGCCGATCTGGGCGCTCACCCGCCGGCCGGTCGCCAGCGTGCAGCTCGCCGCGTCCAGCAGGTCGGCGTCGAGCTCGACGACACCGACGAAGAAGTGCGGGTGGCGGCTCAGCGCTTCGTCCCCGCCCGACACCGAGCCAGGGGCGACGATCGAGGCCGCCGACGCCAAGACCGTCGACGCCATCGGGTCAGCCCGTCGCTCGGCGACGAGCATGGCGAGCGGCGAGCACCGTGCCCAGCTCGCCGTGGGTGCTTGCGTGGCTCACGAACCTCGTCATCAGCGTGTTGGCGCTGTGGTAGTTCGCCAATCTGGTCGCCGCGGAGTTCGGAGTCGTCACCGTCCGCGACGTCGGCTTCTTCGCCGTTCTTGGCAGCCCGCACGGGATTCGAACCCGTGCCGCCACCTTGAGAGGGCGAGCGGAACTGTCCAGCCCGTGGTGTCGGATGACGATTCGTGGTCTGTGAGCAGGGCAAATGCTACACGACAATCCGACTCGTGCCGCGGCGTGTTGTCCTGTGCCAATGAGTTCTTGGCCGATCCATTGGCGCAATCCTTTCGCTGACCTTGGGCGTCCTGTATCACGGATCTGGGCGGCGATGTTCACCCGACCCGGGTGGTTCTCCAGCGGTCTGGCGCGCCTATCGTCGTCTCCGCGCGCATCTCGGCGCGGCCCGCATGGGTCTGACATCGGTCCCGTCCACCAAGGTTCGGAGGTGATCGCAGCGTGGTTGGTGGCTCAGCGCTCCCCCGTGATCGCTGATTCCCCTGAGCCGGCTGGCTGATCGGCGAGCGTCATGGAGCTGTTGCCAGAGGAGTACCCGGAGCTACGCGCTCTGCTGATCGCTATCGGAGCGGCGATGACGCGAGCGGGCGACTCCGTCGACGCCATCCAGGAGGCGTTGATCCGCGTCGCCGAGGTCAACGGGGTGAGCGACGTCGAGGTGATCGTCTTGCCGACCGTGTTGCTCATCCAGACGTCGAAGGGTGCCGAGGGCCGGGTCGAGCTGCGCTCCACTCGCGGCGCGTCGTTGCGTCTCGACCAGGTCTCGGCGATCTACGACGTCGCGGCGCAGGCCGAGCGGAGGCTGATCACGCCGGCAGAGGGTCTGCACCGACTTGCCGCGATCGAGCGCCTGCGGCCCAGCTTCCCCCCGATGGTCCGCGCCATCGGACACGCCGTGCAGGCCGCCGGATTGGCCTTGCTGCTGCAGCCATCGTGGAGCGTCTTCGCCGTTTGCGCCGCGCTCGGCCTGCTCGTCGGTATCGTCAAGCTGATCCGCTGGCAGACCCTCGAGCTCGTGCTCCCCGTCATCGCCAGCTTCACAATCGGGGTGATCGTGCTCGCCGGCGCCAAGCGCATCCCCGACGCCGACAACCCGCTCCGGACGCTGATCCCGCCGCTCGTCACCTTCCTGCCCGGGGCCGCCCTCACCATCGCCACGGTCGAGCTCGCCGCCCAGCAGGTCATCGCCGGGGCCAGCCGACTCGTCTACGCCACGCTGCAGCTCGTCCTGCTGGCCTTCGGCATCGTGGCTGCAGCGGTGCTCGTGGGTACTCCGGAGGTGCTCATCGACCGCGAGTACAACCAGCTCGGCCCGTGGGCACCGTGGCTCGGTGTGCTGATCTTCGGCGTCGGCCTCTACGTCCATCTGTCCGCTCCGGTGCGCTCGCTCCCATGGATCGTCCTCGTCCTCTACGTCGCCTACATCGCCCAGACCGTCGGCGGACACTTCTTCGGCGGCGCGCTGAGCGGGTTCTTCGGCGCCCTGGTGATGACGCCGGTGGTCTTCACCGTCGCCCGCATCCCGACCGGCCCGCCGTCGATGGTGACGTTCCTCCCGGCCTTCTGGCTGCTCGTGCCAGGTGCGACCGGGCTGATCGGGGTCACCGAGCTGCTCAGCGACACGAACGACCTCAGCAGCGAACACCTCGTCGTGATAGCCAACTCGATCGTGGCGATCGCCCTCGGTGTCTTGCTCGGCACGGCGATCTATCGCGCCGTTCTCGCCCGGCTCACAGGAAGCACGGAAGCGCCCCCGCCCGACAGCGGCGATCGCGCTGGGGGGCCGCCGACCTGATCGGTGGCAACCGTTGAGACCATGAACGACGACGACCAGCCACTCGACGACGACTTGGCACTGGTGTCGACCCGACACGTTGCACGATCAGGCGATGCCCGACCGGCCGCGTCCGGTGTCAGAGGACGCCGTACTCCTCGAGCATCCGGCCGAGCATGGTGCCCTCGATGTGCTCGGTGAGGAAGCCCGGCACGGGGAGCGGCTTTTTGTCGCGCATGTAGGACGTCGATTTGAACAGCTCGCGGATGTCGTACATGGACCCGATGACCTCGGGCACGCCGCGCTCGATATCGAGAAGCTGGTAGACGGCTTCCATCGCGGTGCGCACCGAGTACTCGGTGGTGAAGACCGTGTCGCGGGACGACTCGGCGAACTGGCCGAT
>JBOGGX010000297.1:0-11765 GCA_050744245.1 Acidimicrobiales bacterium | reverse complement strand
TTCCCAAGCTGAAAACGCGGGTTCGATTCCCGTCACCCGCTCTCCATCGAAGCCCCAGGTCAGCGCCGGTTTCCGGCGGCCTCGGACTTTGGCCGCAGGGGCCGGATCGGGCGCTGGGAACTAACGTGACCTTACGGAACGGCCGGGCCCGCCAAGGGCTGCTCTGCCGCCTGCTCCGCCGTTGACGCATCTCGACTTCGCGACCGGCCACCCGATCGACCTCGACGGGTATGTCTCGGGGTGAAGTGGAAGGCGCTGGGCCCGGGCGGCAGTGTCATCACTGAGTCGAGGCTTGCCAAGCACTGGCCGGACGCGTTGGGGAGACCGTTCCACGAGGTTCGGATCGAGACGAACAGCCACAACGTCACCTTGGTCTTCTCCGAGTTGACCGTCGAACAGGTCGATCCCGGGTACGTGCCGTTCACCGTCGGCCCAACCGGTCCGGACGGCAAGATCCCGTTCGAGTGACGAGCGAGATCAGCTCAACAGGGCCGGAAGGACAAGGAGCGCCTCGTCCTCGCTGACCGCGAACGCCACGATGGTCTTCGCGTGTTCGAGGACGCCCTGGAGGACCGTCGCGGTGATGCGTTGCCCACCCGAAGCCACACGACCTTCGGGGGAGGGCCGTAGAGGAAGGCGAGCTGTCGGAAGTCCGAATCCTTCGAGACGACCAGGTAGCCGTTCTCGCGGGCGAACTCCCAGATCTCGCGATCGGTCGCGGTGTCGAGGCCCAGGGCGGTGACGTGCTGGCTCTCGGGGAACGCGTCGCGCAACTGCCCGACGAGGTTCCTCGACAGGTTCTGATCGAACAGGAGCCTCACGCCGTGGCTAGGCGGCGTTCACGGAGGGCCGCGAACTCGATGGCGGCCCGGACGTGCTCAGGCGTCAGCTCCGGGAAGTCCGCGACGATCTCCTCGGTGGTCATCCCCGACGCCAGATACTCGAGGACGTCGTAGACCGCGATGCGCGTGCCGACGAAGCAGGGCTTGCCGCTACGGACACCCGGGCGGGTCTCGATGACCGAGGTGAGATCCATCGGCACCACGGTACCTCCATCTGCCGGTCGCAGGTCGGTGGCTTGCGAGGCGCCGCCCGAGCCCGACCCTGGCCCGATGCCTCGCGAGCGGCATCGCCGAGTACCTCAGGTCAGTCCCGCGTGACCCTAGCGTGACCCTGCGGAGCGGGATCCGATCCGGGGTAACGGGACGATAGGGACGGCGCAGCACCGCTGACCTGGGCAAACGGGCGAACGACCTGCTCAACGGACCGCCCACGGCCGGCTCCCCCAGCTGGGAACGCGGGTTCGATCCCCGACGCTCGCTCCGCGGCAAAGGGGATGGTTAGCGGCGAGGACGTCCTGGTCAGCCTCTTGCGCGCCAGCGGATGGTCCGGCATTCATCAGCCATGAGCTTCCTCGTCCGACGTCGGCTCGCCGGATGCCATCGCCTGTCGCTGCTGCCCGATCGTTGCCCTCGGACATCGCGCGGTCGGACTCTGCATCCTCGGCTCCTGCGAGGCGACGTCCACCGCCTCGCCAACGTCGACCCCACCGGGACGCCCACGATCCCCGACGCCGAAGGCGACGGCCGGATCACATGGCCGACCTACTTCACCACCGCTCGCGCGGCCGCCCGCACGGTCATCGGCTGCTACCCCCACCCCGGCCGGCGTGCAAGCCGGCGCGTCGGGCGAGCACGTCGAAGTCCCGGTCGGCGTGCAGCACCGTCAACGACGCCCGTCGTGCCACCACCGCGATCAAGCAGTCGGTCAGGGCTCGCACCGTCTCGCCGGCGGCGCGGCATGCCCGGTACACGTCGGCGGCCGCCTCGAAGTCGTCCAGACCCTCGATCGGCACATGCTCGCAGCGGGCGAGGAGGCGGCGGAGCCGGTCGCAATGATCATCGTCACGAGCGCCTGCAAGCACTTCCATTACCACGACGTCAGTGGTGTGCGCGGGCTCGTCCCTGTCGAGGAGGCGCCGTACCGCCCGATGCGTGTCGCTGCCGGTGGCTCGCAGGTACTCAACCCATGCCGAGGTGTCGACGAGCGTCACTCGCCAAACCGAGTGCGCCGCATCTCGTCGAGATCACCTGCCCAGCCCGATCCCTCCAGCGCCAACGCCTCGTGGCGCGACCGAGGGGCGCCCGCCAGGCGGCGCAGCGCGAGGTCGACGGCAGCGCGCTTGGAGCGCAGGCCGTAACGTCGCATCACCTTCGACACCAGCTCGTCGTCGATCTCAATGTTCGTTCGACCCACGCCCGGCAACGGTACACCATGTGGTGTAGGGCTGTGTGCGCGCCGTGTTACCTCTGCGGTCGCAGCGCCCTACCAGAGTGCCGACCGAGCTCAAAGGCTCTTCAGAGCCCGCCAGGTCCGCGGGCCAACCACACCGTCCACCGTGAGTCCGTGTTTCTCCTGGAGGACCTTGATGGCGGCCACGAGCTTGGGACCGAAGATGCCATCGATCGGTCCGATGTCGAAGCCTGCGCCGGCCAACAGCCGCTGCGCCTGCTCGACCGCGGCGCCGGTCGCACCGCTCTTGAGGAGTCGCTCGTCGACGCTCTGCTGGGCGAGAGCGCCCCGGGTGGCCGGTCCGACCACACCGTCCGCAGGCAGACCGTTGTCCTCCTGGGCCTGCTTCACCACAGCCTCAGTGCGAGGACCGAAGATCCCATCCGGCTTCCCGTGCTCATACCCGAGCTTGGTCAAGTCCTCCTGGATCGTCTTGACCGCGGGACCCCGGTCACCCTTCTTCAACAGGTCCGCCATGCCGCTTCTCTCCTCCTCCATCCGGCCCGGCCGCATTCTGCCAGTCGGGGGACTGCGGCGACGAGGTCGGAGCGGGGCGCGTTGAAGGTGGCCGCGACGACGGCGGTGCCCTCGCGTGCGAGAGGACGCCGAAGCAACCACGTTGGCTCCGAACCCTTTGCCCGGACGGCTGCGCCCCTGGTTGCCCGAAGGTGCCTTCAGCCCGGGGGGCACGCTGGCGGATACTGGTCCGATGCCTCCCGAACTTCGTCGCGACGACGACGCTCCCAAGAACGAGTGGGTCGAGTACCTCCAGACCATGCTCGGCCGGGCCGACTACGAGACCGGCAAGATCGACGGGTACTTCGGGCCCATCACCGAGGGGGCGGTGCGCCAGTACGAGACCGACCACCGGCTCGAGCCGGTCGACGGGGTGGTCGACGACCTGTTCTGGCAGAGCATCGAGTCGAGCGTCGGCGCCCAGACGGGACTGCGGGATCCCGAGCAGATCGACGAGTACGTCGACGACACGATTGGGATCGCCAACAGCTGCACCAGCGCCGAGGACCGGCGGGCCGCGATCGAGGTGGCGGTCAACGAGCGGCTGGCCGCGATCGGCGTGCCGTTCGTGACCTTCACGCTCGACGGCGCCGGAGCCGCAGGCAACCTGGCCCGGTTCCTGTTCCAGGACTGGAAGGTGGCGCTCGACCCTCCCCGGTTCGAGCCGGCGGCAGCCGACTGGGCCACCTCAGAACAGCAGGCCGCCCTCCTCGGCACCGTGTACCACGAGTCTCGCCACGCGGAGCAGTGGTTCCGCGCCGCTCGCTACCGGGCCGGCCTCGGGTTCTCGGCCGCCGATCTCGTCACCGACATGACCATCCCCGACTGGGTGGCCGCCCTGGCGTTCGCCAACCCCATCCTCCAGAGCGGCCCGGAGGCCACCGAGGCCGCCGCCTGGTACGAGAGCGTCTACGGCACCGGCTCCACGGCCCGAGGGGACGCGATCAACTCTGGCGACTTCGACCGGATCCGGGCCCTGCCCGAGGAGACCGACGCCTTCACCACGAGGGGCCTGATGGTCGAGGAGTACCTCGACGCCCAGGACGGCGACGCCCGCCCCGAGCTCCTACGCGGGGCCTTCAACCGAGACCAGGTCGCCTACCTCCAGCAGACGCTCGAGTACCTGGGCTACGACGTCGGGACCATCGACGGCGACTTCGGTGACCGGACCCACGCCGCGGTCACCAAGTTCCAGAGCGACAGCAACCTCACCGACAACGGCGTCGTCGACGCCGACACCTGGACGGCGCTCGACCGGGCCAGAGGCTTCTGACGACAGTCCCAGCGCCGGCGGGCGGTCGTGCGCGATCCTGGGGAGGACGGGGATCCGCGACCGAGGGGGGACGAGATGAGGACAACCCGCGCCAGATGGCTCGGCGTGCTGGCGGCCATGGTGTTGATCCTGGCCGCGTGCGGCGACGACGACGATGACGCGGCCGACGACGAGGCCGGCGCCGAGGACGGGGCGGAGCCGAGCGGCGAACCCATCAGGATCGGGGCCCTGACCTCGCTCACCGGCCCGTTCGCGGCGTGGGGGGTTCACGTGCAGGACGGCATGCAGCTGGCCGTCGACGAGATCAACGCCGACGGCGGCGTCGACGGTCGCCCGCTGGAGCTGGTCCTGATCGACGACCAGTCCAACGCCGACGAGGGGACGACCGCGATGGAGCGCCTCGTCGATGACGACGTCGTCGCCGTGGGCGGCGTGATCTCCAGCGACGTGGGCCTGGCCACGGCCAGGATCGCCGAGGAGCTGACGACGCCGCTGTTCCTCGTCAAGGCCGGCTCCGACGTCATCCTCACCGGGGCCAGCCGCTACACCTTCCGCACCTGCCTGCCCGCGGCTCCGATGGTGGCCGGGCCGATCGCCCAGTACGCGGAGGCCGAGGGGCTCACCCGGGTCGGCGCCATCATCGCCGACTACGCCTGGGGGCAGGCCATCCGCGGCGCGCTCGAGACCGAGTTCGGCGCCCTCGAGGACGTCGAGCTGCAGATCGAGGTGGCGCCCGTCCCGGAGCAGGACTTCACCACCTACCTGCGCAGCCTCGAGACGTTCGGTCCCGACCTGATCGTGGCCACCGGCCATCCGCCGGGCTCCGGCCCCATCACCACCCAGTCGGCCGACCTCGGGCTCGACGTGCCCGTGACCGGGGCCTA
The DNA here is from genome assembly GCA_050744245.1 of Acidimicrobiales bacterium. Classification (GTDB taxonomy): domain Bacteria; phylum Actinomycetota; class Acidimicrobiia; order Acidimicrobiales; family JBOGGX01; genus JBOGGX01. Next base: position 6,800 of record JBOGGX010000297.1, on the reverse strand, counting down.
CTCGGTGCTGTCGGCGGTGATGTCCGGCGTGGCCGACGCCGCCATCGACCGCTACGTCGACTTCGACTGTGCCGACTACCAGGGCGAGGAGTACCAGGAGCTCGCCCGCCGGTACCTGGAGTCGTCCGACAACCAGTTCATGGAGGACGACGCCGTCGCCGGCTACGGCATCGTGCAGATGGTCGCCCAGGCCGTCGGCGAGGTCGGCGACGATCGGGAGGCGATCGCCGAGTACCTGCACGAGCAGAGCTTCGATCTGCCCGGGTACGCGTTCGAGGTGTCATGGACCGAGTGGGGTGAGCTGGCCGCGGCGCAGCCGCTGCTCTCGGTGATCGGCGCCGGTCCGGCCCCGGAAGGGGTCAACGAGGCCGGTGACTGGTACCCAGAGACGCTGCTCCTTCCCGAACCGCTCGAGCCCTACGTGCCGTGACACCGCTGGGGCCGTAGCCAAGCGCACGTGGCCATCCTCGAACTGGACGGCGTCGACAAGCACTACGGCGGGCTGCCGGCCGTCGGCGGCGTCACCCTTGGCGTCGACGAGGGCGAGATCCTGGCCCTCGTCGGCCCCAACGGGGCGGGCAAGACCACCCTGCTCAAACTGGTCAGCGGGCTGGAGGCGCCGACCCGAGGCACGATCCGGTTCATGGGGTCGGACATCAGCGGACGGCCACCGCATCGGGTGCGGCGGTCGGGGATCTCGATGGTGCCGCAGACGCCTCGGACGTTTCCTTCGATGACCACACTCGAGAACGTCGCCCTCGGGGCGATGTTCGGCAGCCTCGACGGCCGCATCTCGGAGTCCGACGCGGTCGATCGGGCGGTCGAGGCGCTGGGTTTCGTCGGCCTGTCCGACCGGGCCGACCACGCCGTCGGCACGCTCAACCTGCACCAGCAACGGTTTCTCGAGCTGGCCCGGGCCCTGGCCGGGCGGCCGAGGCTGCTGCTGCTCGACGAGGTCATGGCCGGGCTCAACGACGCCGAGCTGCGGTCGTCGATCGACATCGTCCGCTCGGCCCGCGACCGGCTCGGCGTCACCGTCATCTGGGTCGAGCACGTGATGCAGGCGGTGATGAGCCTGGCCGAGCGGGTGGCCGTCATGAACTTCGGCCGGCTGCTCGCCGACGGCCGGCCGCACGACGTCATGCGCGATCCCAACGTCGCCGAGGCCTACCTGGGGCGGACGGCACCACCAGATGCTTGAGGTACGCGGGCTGTCGGCCGGCTACCTCGGCGAGAACGTCGTCCACCAGGCCACGCTCGAGGTCAGCGACGGCGAGGCGGTGGCCGTCATCGGCTCGAACGGCGCCGGCAAGACGACCCTGTTCCGAGCGGTGTGCGGCCTGCTCCCGCCGGCGAGCGGCTCCGTGCGCTTCGACGGCCGGCCGATCTACCGTCGGAGCGCCCACGCCATCGCCCACCGCGGGCTTGCCTACGTTCCCGCCGAGCGCCATCTCTTCCCCCGGATGACGGTCATCGAGAACCTGTCGCTCGGCGCCTTCCCCAGGCGGCCCGACCACGACCGGTTGGCGCTGGTGCTCGAACTGTTTCCTCGGCTCGCCGAACGCCGACGCCAGCGGGCCGGGACCATGAGCGGCGGGGAACAACAGATGCTCGCCGTGGGCCGGGCCCTGATGTCGAAGCCTCGACTGCTCATGCTCGACGAGCCGACCACGGGCCTGGCGCCGAGGCTGGCGGCCGAGGCGTACACGGCCCTGGCCGCGCTCCGCGCGCAGGGTCTTGCCATCCTGGTCGCCGAGCAGCAGGTCCCGTTGGCCCTCGGGCTGGCCGAGCGGGGCTACGTCCTCGAGAACGGCCGCATCCAGCTGGAGGGCTCGTCGGCCGAGCTCGAACAGAACCCAGACGTGCGCCGCGCCTACCTGGGGATCGCATGAGGGAGCGGAGCGAGCTCAGGCCGGGCGTGCGAGCGCCAGCGAGGCGAACGGTGATGGGGTGCGGGGGCGCAGCCCAGGGGGAAACATGACGGCGGTCGTGCTCGACGGGATCGTGCTCGGCCTCCAGTTCGGGCTGCTGGGCCTGGGCCTCACCCTCGTCTTCGGGCTCGGCGGCGTGCTCAACCTGGCCCACGGCCAACTGGCGATGCTCGGAGCGGTCGTCGTCGTGCTCGCCGTCGACGCCGGCGCGTCGACCGTCGTGGCCGTGCTCGCCGGGCTGCTGGCCGCCGGAGCGGTCGGGCTGGCGATCGATCTCAGCCTGATGCGGCCGGTGTACCGCCAACGGGGCGAGCGCCGCGTGCTGCTCGGCCTGCTGCTCATGCTCGGCGTGGCCTTCATCATCGAAGGCGTGCTGGTGTGGCGCTACCCCATCGAGTCGCTGAGCCTTCCCGTCGGCGGCGAGCCCGTTCCGATCCTCGGGGTCAGCATGCGGACGGGCAGCCTCCTGGCCTCGGGGATCAGCATCGCCGTCGGCGGCGTGCTCGTCGCCTTCTTCCGGTTCACGACCGTGGGCCGGGCCGTGCGCTCGGTCATCCAGGACGAGGAGGGCGCCCAGCTCTGCGGGGTCAACCCGGCCGTGGTGCGCAGCCTGATCTGGGTCGTCGCCGCCGCCCTGGCCGCCCTGGTGGCGGTGACCCGCTCGATGACCTCGCCGGTCTCGGTGACGGCCGGGATCGACCTCACCATCCTCGCCCTCATCGTCGCCGTGGTCGGCGGGCTCGGCAGCGTGTCGGGCGCGTTCCTGGCGGGCGTGCTCCTCGGCATCGTCAACACGGTGAGCTCGTTCTACATCGGCTCGTACGTCACCACGATCGTCCTGCTCCTGGCCGCCGCGGTCACGATCGTGTTCCGCCCCGCGGGCCTGCTGGGGCAGTCTGGATGATCGAGCAGACGTCGGAGCCCCGGCCGCCCGAGGTCGCGAGCCCGCCGCAGCTTCGGCGTTCGGCGCTGAGGGCGTACGCGCCGATCCTGGTCACCGGCGTCGTGCTCGCCCTCGTCCCGCTGCGCTACGGCGACTCCCGATCGATGATGGGCGTGGTCATCGACGGCCTGCTGTTCACGTCGTACACGATCGCGTTCAACGTCATCTTCGGCAGCACCGGCCAGCTCTTCCTGTGCGTCGGCGCCCTCGCCGGGATCGGTGGCTACACGTCGGCCATCCTGAGCGACCGGTACGGCCTGAGCCTGCTGCTCGCCATCGCCGTGGCGGGGGTGGCGGCGAGCGGGGTCGGGGGCCTGCTGAGCTGGGTCGCCGTGCGGCGTTCGCTCGACGTCATCTTCGCCGGCGTCGTCACCCTGGCCTTCTCGCTCGGCTTCGACAACCTCCTGCTCGGCCGGCGCGACCTCACCGGGGGCGAGACCGGGTTGGTGGTCGACACCGGCTCAGACACGTCCCTCGGGGAGTTGGTCCCTCCGTACTATGTCTTCCTGGCCCTGGTCCTCGTCTATCTCGTGGTGTACCGCGTCCTGCAGCGCTCCCACATCGGATGGGCGTGGCGGGCGCTGCGGGACGACGAACTGGCGGCCGAGCTCGCCGGCGTCAACGTGACGAGGTACCGGGTCTTCGCCGGCATGCTGGGGTCGGCCATGCTCGGCGTGGCCGGCGCGCTGTTCGCCCACACCGAGGGGTTCATCAGCCCGTCGACCTACGCGTTCGGCAATGTCGACGTGCGGGTGGTGGTCATGCTCGTCCTCGGTGGCATCGGCACCCTCCTCGGGCCGGTGGTGGGGGCCGCCGCCTTCACCGTCCTCGACGAGTGGTTGCGATCGTTCAGCGAGTTCAGGCTCGTGTTGTACGGGACGGCGATCGTGCTGCTGTTCCTCGGGTTCCGGCGCGGGGTCGTGCCCGCCGTTTCGTCGCTTGTCGAGCGGTGGCGCCGCAGGTCGGTCGGCCGGGGGGTGACCGCGTCGTCAGGAGGTGCGGACGAGGACGGGATCGCCGAGTAGCGACGACACGGCGATCAACCGCGAGCCGTCCGCGACCTCGGCCTCGGGCACCACTCGGCATTCGTTGCCCGTGAAGCTCCCGCTGGGAAAGAGCTCGCCCGCGATGTTCATGTCCTCAGGGATGACCGCCGAGCAGAACGCGTTGGCGCCGTCCCACATCCGATTCTGCGAGCCGATGATGCCGATGATGATGGTGAAGAGGGGATCGCCTGGTTCGGCGCTGTTGTTGGTGACGGAGAGGTTGACCAGGGCGTAGCGGGACTCGGCGGGAGCCGGTTCGTTGAACTGGTTCTCGGCCTGGATCCGATCGGCGGCGTTGAAGTCGACACTGTTGACGGTCACACTCCATCCGTCATCGGTCGCTAGTCCGAGGAAGAGCCCGACGAGCCCCGCGCCGACGCCGACCAGGGCGACGTGCCAGCCACGGAGCCACCCGTCGGCGGTCGGCCGGGTGGACCGGGAGCCCGCGGCCACCCGGGAGGAGGTCGGGGCCATGACGTCCCGAGCCAGGGACGCCGTGACCAACACGAAGGGTAAGCGAGCCTGCTCCTCGTGCTCGACGGGGCGGAGCTGGACCCTCTTCCTGCGAGCGTTGACCACTAAAGTGACCGTGTGTCCAGAAAGCTGACCGCTACCGAGGCGAAGGCGACGATCCTCGCCCTGCTCGACGACGTGGCCGCCGGCGAGGAGATCGAGATCACCAAGCACGGCCGCACCGTGGCCCGCCTCGTCGCCGCCACCGGCCCTCACGCCTTGAAGGGCCGCCTCGAGGGTGTGGCGATGACCGCGGCCGACGACGATGACCTCTTCACCACCGGGGCGACCTGGAACCTGCCGTGACGACCGTGCTCCTCGACTCCCACGTCGTTCACTGGTGGTCGGCCGAACCGGGTCGGCTGAGCCGCGGTGCGTCCAGGGTGCTCGTCGGCGCCGACGAGCTGGCCGTGGCGTCGATCACGTGGTTCGAGCTCGGCTGGCTGGCCCACCACGAGCGCATCGTCGTGACCATCCCGATCCGGTCGTGGCTGGAACGGCTCGCCGAAGGGGTGCGCACGATCGGGACGACGCCGGCGATCGCCGCCGCCGCGGTCGCCCTGCCCGCTTCGTTCCCGGGCGACCCGGCCGACCGGCTCATCTACGCCACCGCCGTCGAACACGGCTGGCCGCTCGTCACCAAGGACCTGCGGCTGCGACGGCACCGCCACCCCAGGCCGGTCACCGTCTGGTAGGCCCCGGCCGGCCCCGCCGGCGGCCGCGTGGTCAGATGTCTCGAGCTCGGCCCGGCCGTCGCCGTACAGCTTGACCATCCCGCTGTTGCGCAGGGTCGGCGCCCACGGCTTCAGCGTTCTCGTTGCCACCAGGGTCACCAGGAACTCGAGGTAGGCGACGCCTTCGCTTCCGAACGACGGGTGGGCCGCCCTCACCTCGACGGTCATGGTGAGATTGACGAACGGCTTCGACGTCGGTTGCTCGCGAACGATCTGGGCGTCGGTGATGTACGCGCCCCGGCCGCGGTAGCGGATGCCGAAGGTCCTGACCACGGCGAGCTTCACATCCGCGGCGAGCTTCCCTCGCTCGTTCCAGAGCGCCACCCGCATGGCCGACGCCTTGGCTTGGGCCATCGAATCGTCGATCTCGCCGAGGGGCACGCGGTTGGCCACGCACTGCACGACGGTGCTCTCGTTGACGACAACGTCGTTGTCGATGACCTCCCAGGCCCGGCCGACGATGTCGAGGACGTCGTTCACATCCTGCAGGCTCACTGGTCGTCGTTCTCCTGCATGGCGGCGACATCGATGAGGATGCCGTCGGTCTCGAGGTCCACGGCCGCGACGAGCGAGCTCCCGTCGTCCTCGTCGTCGTCGTCGTCATGGGTCGCCGCGTCTGACATCTGTGATCTCCTGGGGTTTCGGGGATGGGCTCCATCCTCCGAGTCCGATCGATGCGAAACATCGTGACCGGCGCCCCAAACCTCAGTAGGTGGTCGTGTTCGACGCCCAAGTCGCGGACTGGCCCTCATCGGGTCGGGCCGTCCGCGTCCAGCTCACCCGTCCGGCGTAGGCGCCGGTTCGGGACGTCGAGACTGGACGGCGACGACCACGACGAGCCCGACCACGGCGAGCGCAGGGATGACCATGTACCAGAGCCGGGCGCTGCCCGTGGGTGACTCGTGCACACCGCCCAGGTACGCGAGCTCGTTGACCACGGCGATCGCGGCCAGGGTGGCGACTCCGACGAGTGCGCCGGTGCCCGCGTCGCGATCGAGGACCGCGAGTGCGGCCAACGCCACGCAGACGACGGCCATGGCGCCCAGCAGCGGCCAGAGGATGCCCGACTCGGTGTGGGTGGAGAAGGTGTCGCCGTAGACGGCACCGTCGAGGTCGTAGATGTTGATCGCCCGCGAGGCGATCCACACCACGACGGCCCCGATGGTCAGGATGACAAGGCGGGTCGGAGCCCACTGCGTGCGTGTCCAGGCCCCGGCCTGGCCGAGGGCGACGGCACACAGTGCGGCCAAGGCCAGGAGGAGCGGTCCGGCGAGCGTGAACCAGTCGCCACCGGGCGCCTCGGACACGCAGTCCCCGCCGCACCAGTACACAAGCTCCTCCCGCTCCTGGAGGCGGAGGAACCCGGCCGGCAGGGCCACGGCCAGCACCGAACCGAGCATCAGCGCCCGCCGCCGGCGGTCGAAGGCGAGACCGCCGGCAACCGCGATGGCGGCCCCGACCAGGACCGACGGGAGCAGCCCGGCGCCGAGGTCCTTCAGCCGGAGCAGGACCGAGGGATCCTCCCAATAGGAGGCCACCGACAGCCCGGTGCCGGCGACGAGGAGGCCCGCCGCGACCGCGGCGCCGGCCGCGGCGAGGCACCACGCTCGGGCGCGGTCGGCCTCACGGGCCA
>JBOGGX010000296.1:0-16239 GCA_050744245.1 Acidimicrobiales bacterium | reverse complement strand
GCCCAGATGTCGGGCGCGGCCACCGCCGACACGGTCACGCTGGTCGCCACCGACGAGCCTCGGCCGCGGCCATGGCTGCGTCCTCGCCGCCCGGGGGCGCCGGCTTCATGGGAGCTGCCGGCGGCCCGGCGGGCCCGCCCCGGCCCGGCCCTCGGGGCGCACGAAGGTGCTCGTCGGGGTGGGGGCGGCCATGGTGCAGGTGGTGGCGGCCGTGGCGACCCTCGCCCTCACCAGGGATCGATCGGGCGGCGAGTCGCCGACCACCGTCGCCGGACCCGGTCTCCCGCCCATCGCCGACGAGGGCGACCACTGGGTCGTGCCGAGCAGCAGAGGGGCGAGATCCCGGGCGGCGCCGCCCCAACCGCGATCACCGTCTACGACGACGTCGCGGTCATCGACGAGGTGACCAACCTCGGGCCGCTGCCGTCGCCCCGGAGCTACTTCGTGAACCGGGCCACCCTGGAGATCGACGACACCGTCCCCATCGACCAGTGCCCGGTCCTGCCCGGCTTCGCCGACGGGCGACTCCTGGTGACCAACCTGTTCGACAACACCGTGAGCACCATCGACGACGGGGAGGTGCAGGAGGTCGCCGACACCGGCCGCGCCCTGTGGCCGGCCCTCCAGGTAGGGGACGAGGGGTGGCTGCTGACCGCGGACGGGCTGTCGGTCTTCGACCCGGGCAAGCCCGGTGAGGTCGAGGTGTTCAACGTCGGCCGCCGTGCGCCCCGCTCCAACTCGACGGCGCTCAGCCGTGGATGGGACGGGCCACGTTCACCCGGATCGACCCGGCCACCCACGCCCGGTCCGGACGGTCGAGGGCGAGTCGAGCTTCATCGCCATTGCCACGCCCACGATCATCCAGCCCGAGCTGGTGGCCCTCGGCGCCATCTGGGAGAGCGGCCGCGACGGGCTGCTCCGGACCGACCTGGCCACCGGGGCGGCCACCACCGCGGTGATCTCCGGGGGCATCGCCGGCATCAGGACCGACGGGACCGAGCTGTGAGCGACCGACGACCAGGGCCAGGTGTACCGCATCGATCCGGTGTCGGGGCAGCCGACGGCGGCGGCGCCGACGGGCGAGGGGATCGGCATCGTCGTGTTCGCCGGCGAGGAGCTCTGGTACCTCGATCGAGGGGGCTCGCTGACCAGGATCCAGCGCGACGCGGTCTCCCGGTTGACGACCATCGACCTGCCCGGGCGGGCGTCCGATGTGCTGTTCACCGCCGGCTCGCTGTGGGTCACGCTCGAGCAGGACGACCAGGTCGTCCGGGTCGACGCCGAGTCGGGGGAGGTGACGGCGACCATCGATGTCGGTCCCCGTCCCACCTACATCGTCGGCGACGACGAGCTGATCTGGGTCGCCGTTCAGGGCGTCCAGGGGTTGGCCCTCATCGACCCGACCGATAACGAGGTCGCGGCGACGTTCGAGCTCTGACCGCGGAGGCGGGCCAGAACGGTCGGTAAAGTCGCCGCCGGTGAGCCAGCTCGAGGTGTGGAAGCCCGACGGCCGGGAGGTCGTCGCCCTGGGCGACGACCAGGTCACCGTGGGCCGCGGCACGAACAACGACGTCGCCGTGCCGGCCGACCCCGAGCTGTCCCGTGTCCACGCCGTCCTCGAACCGCTCGGCGAGGGGTGGTGCGTTCGCGACGTCGGCTCGAGCAACGGCACGTTCGTCAACGGCGAGCGGATCTGGTCGGCCCGGCCGCTCCGCAACGGCGACGAGATCCGGGCCGGGCGAACCAAGCTGCTCTACCAGGGTGCGTCGGTCGCCGAGGACGAGACCATCACCCGCACCGCATCGCCCCCACCGCCCCTCACCAAGCGCGAGCGTGATGTCCTGATCGCCCTGTGCCGACCCGTGCTGTCGGCCGACCTGTTCACCGAACCGGCGTCGATCCACCAGATCGCGATCGAACTGGTCGTGAGCGAGGCCGCGGTCAAGCAGCACCTGGTGCGGCTGTACGACAAGTTCGGGGTGTACGACGGGGGGGAGCGGCGCCGGGTCCGGCTGGCCAACGAGGCCGTCCGCCGGGGCGCGGTCACCCTGGCCGACCTGCGTGACCCCCGGCCCGCCTGATCCCGATCGATCCCGCGGCCTCGACCTTGCCGAACGGCCAGGTGGCCCTTGCCTGACGGGAAGGACGCCGGGGTCCGTCGGGGCATTCCATCGGGCCCGCAGCAGGCGGATGATCGACCCTTGTGATGGTGGGATCGTCGGTCAAGCTGGCCCACCTCAGGGCGGCGACTCCCTTCGCCTCGCTGAGCGACGAGGCGCTGGAGGCGGCGGTGCTCCTCGCCGACGAGGTGGCGGTGCCGGCCGGGTATGTCCTGGTGTACGAGGGCGATTGGGGCGACGAGGTCTTCGTGATCGCCGAAGGCACGGCGGCGGTGGTCGTCGACGGGGACGGCCTCGCCCATCTCGGGCCGGGCGCGATGGTCGGGGCGGCCCCGCCGCTCCGACCGCCGGCACCCGGGGCCACCGTGGTCGCCACCTCGGCCATGCGGTTCTTCGTGTTTGACGGCGAGGGCTTCTCCTCACTGGCCCGCGAGCACCCTTCCATCCTCGACTGACCCCGTACTCCCTGGTTCTGTCGCCCTCGGGTCTCGCTTTTCGAGACCGTGGGGCGACGAAACCTGGGACGCGGCACGATGCGTGTCCATGGCGAGCATTGCCGTCCACGCGTACGGGCCCGCGCCCAGCCAGCACGGCTCGCTCCACGTGCCCGACGGCTCGGGCCCGCACCCGGTGGTCGTGTTGCTCCACGGGGGTTTCTGGTGGCACCGGTTTGACCGCAGCATCATGATGCCGCTGGCGATCGACCTGGTCGGCCGGGGCTACGCCGTCTGGAACCTCGAGTACCGACGCGTCGGGGAGCCGGGAGGCGGCTGGCCGGGCACGCTGGTCGACGTCGGCGACGGGATCGACCGCCTGGCGTCCATCGGCCCGGGACGTGGACTGGCCACCGACCGGGTGGTCGCCGTCGGCCACTCGGCCGGCGGCCAGCTCGCGTTGTGGGCCGCGGCCCGACCCGGCCTGCCCGACGACGTCCCCGGCGCCGGGCGCGACAGCGGGGTCACGCTGCGGGCTGCGGTGGCGCAGGCGGGCGTGAGCGACCTGCGGACGGCAGCCGCCCTCGATCTCGGTCCTGGTGCCGTGGTCGGTCTGCTCGGCGGACGACCGGACCAGCAGCCGGCGCGCTACGCCCTGGCCTCACCGATCGAACGGCTGCCACTGGGGGTGCCGCAGCTCCTCGTTCACGGCGCTCGCGACCGCCTCGTGCCCGTCGCCATGAGCCGGGCCTACGCGGCCGCCGGCCGAGGCGCCGGCGACCGCGTCGAGCTGGTCGAGTGGCCCGGGATCGGTCACTTCGAGGTGATCGACCCCGCCCATCCGAGCTGGGCCGCCGTCGTCGAACGGCTGCCCGACCTCGTCACAGCGTGAAGGTGAACGTCTGGACCTCCTGGTCGGCGGCCAGCGTCCCGGACTCGGTCTGCGTCTCGCCCGCGATCAGGGCGCTCAGCTCGAAGGCCTGGGGCCCCTGGTCGCAGTCGTTGAACAGCGTGACCTCGACCGTGTAGGTGCCCGTGGGCGCGGTCGCGGGCGGCCAGAAGATGTTCTCGACCGGCGGGTCCTCCGAGTTGCATCCCGCATTGGCGTCGACGTCGAGCTCACCGCCGGTGGGTGACGTCTCGTTGAAGAAGTCGATCCGGGCGCCGGTCGGGTCGGTGACGGCGAGGTCGACATCGGCGGGCGAGTCCCAGCGCAGCGTGAACTGCACGTCGCCCGTTCCTAGCTGGGGCTCGGTGGTGCTCGTGTCGTCGGGGTCGCCCGGGTCGCCCGGATCGCCCGACAGGCAGGCGAACGACTCCGGGTTGAGTCGGCAGGCGACCTCCGGATCGGCGTCGGTGTCGTCGTCGCCGGCGGAGCCGACCGGACGGTTGAAGACGTCCTCGCTGTCGTTGTCGACGAGCACGAAGGCGTCGCCGACGCCGTTGCCCTCGATCAGGATGACCCGGTTCTTGTCGAAGCCCGGCCACTCGGTGCCACCGAACTCCTCGGTCGTGCCCGTCGATCGGGCCTCGACCAGCGGGCTGCCGCTGGCGCACCGGACACGGGGCACACCCTCGTCGTCGACCAGTATGGACGTGCCCCCCTCGAGCACCGCTTCGAACCGTTGAGCCTGGCCGCCGGCGAAGCCGTGGTCGGCCAGCCGGACGTCCTTGCGCACGATGACGCCGGTGAGGTCGCCGACGAAGTCCTCGACGTCGGCGGCGTCGATGCCCTGCACCTCGGCGAAGGCGGCCGACTTCTCGTTGTCGTCGCTCAGTTGCCCGGCGATCTCGCCCTTGTCACAGACGACCTCGTCCCGGACGCCGCCGTAGAGGCCGGCGTCGTCGCCGTCGATCGGGATGCCGAGCCCGCCGAGGTCGTCCTCGTCCAGCGGGGGAATTTCGCCGAGGAGGATCTCGAGCCGTTCGAGGTCGGGGTTGGCCGTGTCGAGGTTGTCGGTCCACGGGTTGGCGCCTGCATCGGTGACGGCTTCGAGCGTGACCTCGTCGTCGGGCGCGGCCGGCTCGTCGTCGTCGCCACCGAACACGAAGAACGCGGCGACGGCCAGCGCCAGCACGATCAGCGCGCCGAGGACGGCGAACAGCGCCCCCCGACTCTTCTTGTTCGGCGGAGGCCCACCGGCGCCGGGCGGGGGACCGTACGGCGGAGGCCCGGGCGGAGGCGGCGGGTACTGGCCGGGCTGGGTCGGGGGCGGGTACTGCCCCTGGGGCGGGTACTGTCCGGGCGGTGGGTACTGCCCGGGCGGCGGGTACTGCCCGGGAGGTGGGTACTGCCCGGGAGGTGGGTACTGCCCGGGCGGCGGGTATTGCCCGGGGGGCGGGTACTGGCCCGGAGGTGGGTACCGGGGATCCGAAGGCTGCGAAGCCGGGTACGGCGACGTCGGGGGGACGGCCTGGGTGGGCGGCGTCACCGGTGCGCCGCACGACGGGCAGGCGCCCGCCTGGAACGGCAGGCCCATGCCACAGGCGGCACAGCGTTGCGGTTCGTTCATGGACTCAGTCCTCCCGTGGGGCTGCGATGTCGGGTTGCCTGGTCTTCACAACTGCCGGGTAGTCGAGTCGGTTCCATCGCCCGGTCCGATGGATCGAGTGCCTGCCTTTGGGGCAGAGGCCGCTTCCCGTTCGGGCGGCGCGTCCTCGGATCGTCACCCCCCGAATCGAGCGAGCCACTCCTCGAGGCTCGCCGGTCGGAGCACCGTGTTGTTCCTGCGGGTGTCGCCCATCGACGCCGAGGGGTCCCGCGAGTAGAGATGGCCGGGGAAGAGCGTGGCGTCGTCGGGGATGCGGGCCAGCTTGGTCGTCAAGCTCTCGTACAGCGCGACCGGATCGCCGCCGGGCAGGTCGGTGCGCCCGCAGCCTTGGAGAAACAGCGTGTCGCCGGCCACCAGCCGGTTGGCCACGAAGAAGCACTGACTGCCGGGGGTGTGGCCCGGTGTGTGGATGAGCTCGATGGCGATGTCGCCCACCCGTACGACGTCGCCGCTTCGATGCTCGATCAGATCGCTCGCCTCGACCTCGGTGACCTGGCGTACCCAGCGGGCCTCGTCGGTCTGGACGTGGATCGGCACCGGCTGCCTGGTGAGCAGCTCGCGGATGCCCTGCACCTCGAAGCCGAAGAGCTCGCCACCGACGTGGTCAGGGTGGTAGTGGGTGGCCAGGGCGCCGACCAGGCGCATGTCGTCGGCGGCCACGATGTCGAGGATCCCGGCCACGTCATAGGCCGGGTCGACCACCACCGCCTCCCGCGTCTCGCGGTCGCCGATCAGGTAGACGAAGTTGACCATCTGCCTGGCCACCTGGTCGTCGCCGGCGATGTCGAGACCCGCCAACAGCTGGCGGAAGTACAGCCGGTCGTCGGCTGGGCCCTGGGACATCGGCGCATCGTAGAGAACGCCCTCCTACTACGTGTTGCGTAGTATCGCCCGGCGTACTACCCTCCTCGGGTATGGCCCTGCCCGGCTTCGGCCGCTACTCGGAGCCGGCGCTGCTCGTGTTGGTGAGCCTGCTCGACGGGGCCAAGCACGGCTACGCCATCAGCGACGACGTCGGGCGGCTCACCGGAGCTCGTCCCGGCCCGGGGACGCTGTACGGCGCCATCGCCCGGCTCGAGCAGCGCGGGCTGGTCGAGGCCGTGCCGTCCGACGACCGGCGCAAGCCGTATCGACTCACCGCGGTCGGTCGCGAGGAGCTCCAACGAGAGCTTGATCGGGTCAGCATCGTGACGCGCGAGGCGCGTCGTCGGCTGCGCCTGGCCGCCGGTCGAGGTGGGGCATGACCCGGCGACCACGCATTCTCGACGCATCTCGCGCCGCCAGGCGGCGCGTAGTGCGTCGAGTTTGGGTCGTGGGGCTGTTCCCGCGCTCGTGGCGGCAGAGCTACGGCGCCGAGGTCGCCGAACACCTGGCGGCCGGCCGGTGCCCGGTGCGCGACCGCATCGACCTGGTCCTCGCCGTCGGGCCGGCCTGGATCGACTGGCTGGCCGGGAAGCGGAGCGCCATGCGGACGATCGTCATCACCGCCGTCGTTCTCGTCGCAGTCGGGCTCGTGACCACGGTCAGGGCCACGACCCAACTCGCGCGTGGGCTGGTCGAGATCCCTGGCCACTGGTGGAGCACGCTCGCAGCCGCACCCCTCGCCGCCGGCCTGGCCATGCTCCTCGTCGTCCTCCTGGCCCAGCGCACCCGAATGTGCGGTGGAACATCGCGAAAGACGCGAGGTTCCACCATCGGTTCGTGAGCTCGTGAGTTGCTTCCGGCTCAGCCGGCCTCGGGCGGCTCGGGTTCGGACGGCGCCGGCGGTTCCGGCACCTGTGACCGCCGGTCGGTGATCGACGCCACCCCTGGGACATCGTCCGCGGTGGCGCGCGCCGCGGCCTCGGCCCGGGCCACGACCTCCCGCAGCGGGAGTCCCGTGCGCTTGGCCACCCGAGCCGCGTCGTCGTGTTCGACCTTGACCCGACCCGCGGCCAGCTTGGTCCCCACCGGGTAGCCCTCGACCTCGACCTCATGGGTGATGCGGGGCTGGGGCCAGCGCTCGAGCGTCGAGCCGCGAACCCCGAGCGTCCCCGTCTCCCGCACGATCGCCGCGCTCACCGCAGACACCGCGGCCGGATCGACCAGGGCGCTGACCGTATGGGCCGGGCGCCCCTTCTTCATCACGATAGGCGTCACCCAGGCGTCGTGGGCCCCCGCCTCCAGCAGCGCCCCGATGGTGTGGGCCAGCGTCTCGCCGGTGACGTCGTCGACGTTGGCCTCGAGCAGGACGACCGGTTGGCCCGCCTGCCGCTCGTCGAGACGGGCGCCGATCACGACCTGGGTGAGGTTGGGGCGCTGGGCGAACTCGCGACCGCCGGCCCCAAAGCCGTTCGCCGTCACCCGCAGCGCCGGCATGGCCCCGAAGCTGGAGGCGAGCGCGGCGAGCAGGGCGGCGCCGGTCGGGGTGGTGAGCTCGACCGGGATGTCCAACCCGTAGGTCGGCGCACCCGCCCGCCGCAGCAGCTCGACCACGGCCGGCGCGGGGTTGGGCATGGCGCCGTGGGCGCTGCGGGTCATGCCGATCCCCTGGGCGATCGGGCTCGCGGTCACCTCGTCGATCCCGAGCAGCTCGAGCGCGGTGCAGGTGCCGACGACGTCGACGATGGCGTCGATCCCGCCGACCTCGTGGAAGTGCACCTGCCCGGTCGGCCGCCGATGGAGCCGGCCCTCGGCCTCGGCCAGCACGCGAAACGTGGCCAGGGCCCGATCGCGGACCCGTTCGGGCAGCCGAGCCTCCTCGACCATGGCGCTGATGTGGCCGTAGGTGCGGACGACGCCGGACTCCACGACCCGCACCACGATCTGGGTGGCGCCGATGCCGTTGCGCATCGTGTCGGCCGCCTCCAGCTCCCAGCCGGTGACCGGGAGGCGGGCGCACATCTCCCGCACCTCGTCGATGTCGGCGCCCGCGTCGACCAGGGCGGCCAGGGCCATGTCGCCCGCGATGCCGGAGAAGCAGTGGAACCAGGCCACGGTGTCGGTGGTGGCCGGCGCCGCGGCCGGGGCGACGACCTCAGGTGGGGACATCGGACCTCACCGTCAGGGCCCGGAAGACGGCGCAGGCCGCGCCAAACCCGTTGTCGATGCCGACCACGGTCAGGCCGGACGCGCACGACGCCAGCATCGCCAGCAGGGCCGTCACCCCCTCCAGCCCCGCCCCGTACCCGACGCTCGTCGGCACGGCCACGACCGGGGCCGGCGTCAACCCGCCGACCAGGCTGGCCAGCGCCCCCTCCATGCCCGCCACGACGACCACCGCGTCCGCCCGCTGCAGGGCGTCGGTCGCGGCCAGCAGCCGGTGGACCCCGGCCACGCCGACGTCGGTGACCCGCACCGGATCGAAGCCGAACGCGGCCATGGTGGCCGCGCACTCGCCGGCCACGGGAAGGTCAGAGGTTCCCGCGGTCACGACGACGACCCGCTCCGGCCGCAGGGCCGAGGGCCGCCAGACGATGGTCGCCAGCCGGGCGCCGGTCGTGACCGCCCCTGGATGGGCGGACAGGACCGCCTCGGCCTGCTCGGCGTCGGCCCGGGTCAGGATGACCGGTCCATGCCCCCTGGCCAACAGCTCGCCCACGATCAGCGCGCACTGCTCCGGGGTCTTGCCCGGCCCGTAGACGGCCTCGCCGAAGCCTTGGCGCAGCGCCCGGTGATGGTCGACGCGCGCAAACCCGAGATCGGCGAACGGCAGCCGCCGCAGCTCGGCGACGGCGTCGTCGGGCGAGACCCGGCCCGAGCGGACCTCGTCGAGCAGACGCCGCAGGGCCGATTCGTCCATGTCACTATCCTGCTCGCGCGATGCCCACCGCTGCCGCCGCCGCCGATGCACCGTCGCGAGTCGGGTTCCTCGGACCCCCGGGCACGTTCACCGAGCAGGCCCTGATGACCCAGCCCGACCTGGTGGCGGGCGAGCTCGTCCCCATGGCCTCGATCAGCGACGTGCTGGCCGCCACCGAGTCGGGCGAGCTCGACGTCGGGTTCGTCCCGGTCGAGAACGCGATCGAGGGCACGGTCAACGTCACCCTCGACACCCTCGCGTTCGAATCCGATCTGCTCATCACCCGGGAGGTCGTGATCTCCGTCCAGCTCAACCTGCTGGTCGTGCCGGGCGCATCGCTGGCCGACATCCGCCGCGTGGTGTCGTTCCCCCACGCCACCGCCCAATGCCGCCGCTTCCTCGCGACCAAGCTCGACTCGGTCACCGTGGTCGCGGCCAACTCGACGGCCGAGGCCGCCCGGGTCCTCGGGGAGGAGCGCGACCCGGCGTCCGCCGCCATCGGCACCGCCCTGGCCGCCTCGATGTACGGGCTCGACGTCGGCGCCACCGGCATTGCTGACCACCCGGAGAACCAGACCCGGTTCGTCACGGTGATGGCGCCGTCGGCGGGCATCCCGGCCCCGACCGGGCACGACAAGACCACCCTGGTCGTGTTCCAGCACGACGACCGGCCCGGATCGCTGCTCGCCATCCTTCAGGAGTTCGCGGCCAGGGCCATCAACCTGACCAAGCTCGAATCGCGGCCGACCAAGCGGGGACTGGGCCAGTACTGCTTCGCCCTCGACTGCGAGGGCCACGTGGCCGACGAGCTCGTCGCCGACTGCCTGCGCGACCTCAAGAGCAAGCAGGCCGACGTGAAGTTCCTCGGCTCGTACCCGGCGGCCGGCGACCACGGCGAGGCCGTGCGCCGGGCCAGCGACGCCTCATGGCGGGCCGCCGACACCTGGGTCACCGACCTGCGGGGTCGGGTCACGTCGCGTTGACCGTCCGCCTGCCGGCACCCAGCCTCGTCGTCCTGGTGGGACCGGGCGCCTCGGGCAAGTCCACGTGGGCCGCGACGTGGTTCCGGCCCAGCCAGGTGGTGTCGGCCGACGCCATCCGCGCCATGGTCGGTGAGGGCGAGCACGACCAGCGGGCCAGCAAGGACGCCTTCGCCGTCCTGGAGAACGTCATCGAACGTCGGCTCAGGCGGCACCTGCTCACCGTGGTCGACACCCTGGCCCTCGACGACGACTGGCGCCGCTGGCTGATCGACCTGGCCGCCCGCCACCGCGTCCCTTGTCACGCCGTCGCGTTCGACACCCCGGCCCGCGAGTGCCGCGCCCGCAACCGCGGCCGGGAGCGGGCCATTCCGCCCGCGGTGCTCTCCGGTCAGCTCAAACGGTGGGACGTCGTCCGCGACCAGCTCGCCTCCGAAGGCTTCGCCGCCGTCCACCCCCCGGAACCGGTCGAGATCGTGCCGGCTCGGCTGCTCGACGCCCCGCGCTTCGCCCACCGACAGAGGGAGGCCCCCATGCCCCTGCAGTTCGGACTCCAGATCCCCGGCTTCACCTGGCCCGGCGGGCCGGCCGAGATCGGTCCCCGCCTGGCCGACATCGCCCGCACCGCAGAGGACGTCGGGTTCTCCCGCATCTTCGTGATGGACCACTTCATCCAGATACCTCTCGTCGGCCCCGACTGGCACGACATGCTCGACAGCTACACCGCCCTGTCGTTCCTCGCCGGCCAGACCACGACGGCTCGACTGGGCGCGCTGGTCACCGGGATCGCCTACCGCAACATCGCCCACCTCGGGAAGATCATCGCCACCCTCGACGTCCTGTCCGGCGGGCGGGCGATCTGCGGGCTGGGGGCCGGCTGGTTCGAGCGCGAGCACCTGGCCTACGGCTGGCGCTTCCCCCCGCTGAACGAGCGGTTCGACCTCCTGGAGGACGCCCTGCGGCTGCTGCCGTTGCTGTGGGGCCCGGGGTCGCCGTCGTTCTCAGGCAAGGTGGTCAGTGCGACCGAGCTGGTCTGCTACCCCCGCCCGCTGCAGGAGCGGGTGCCGATCATGGTCGGCGGTTCCGGCGAGAAGAAGACGCTGCGGCTCGTGGCCCGCTACGCCGACGCCTGCAACCTGTTCGGCGACCCGGACACGGTGCGCCGGAGGGTCTCGGTGCTGCACCGTCACTGCGACGAGGTCGGCCGCGATCCTTCCGAGGTGGAGCTGACCTTTCTCACGTCGGCGCTGGTGGCGCCCGACCAGCCGGCGGTCGACGCGCTGGTCGAGCGGCTGCGGCCCCAGAACGTCAGCCCGGAGGCGTTCGCCGACCGGGTCAACGCAGGCACGGCCGACGACCAGATCGGCCGCTTCCGCCAATTCGCCGAGGCCGGGGCCCAGGCCGCGATCGTGAACTTCCCCGGCCTCGACGGACCAGAGATGATCGAGCGATTCGCCCCGGTGATCGCCGCCTTCCGCTGATCGCCGGAACCGGGCGCGACCCGCGGGCGTTGCCCTGGGTGCTACGCATTCCAGGTCCGAACGGAGCCGAATCGTCATGAGTGACTACCCGCAGGGGCCCGGCTGGTGGCAGGCCTCCGACGGCCGGTGGTACCCGCCGCAGGAGCCGCCGATGGCCCAGCCGCCGGCGTCCCCGTACCCCCCCTACTCCGGGCCCCCGCCGCAGAAGAAGTCGAAGGGCCCGCTCGCCGTGATCGTCGCGGTGGCCGCGGTGGCCGCAGCCATCATCGGCTTCGTCGTGGTCACGGCCGGTGATGACGACGGCGACGTCGTGGTCGACGACTCGACGACCACCACCGAGGCGGACGACGACGACTCGACGACCACGACGGCCGAGGGCGGGGGGCTCGAGCTCGACGTGGCCGACGGGTTCGTCCCGCTCATCAACGAGGACGAGGGGTTCGCCATCGCGCTGCCCGAGACGTGGCGGGAGTTCGATCTCGCCGACCCGGCGGTGCAGGACAGCCTGGACGACTTCGTCGACGACAACCCCCAGCTCGCCGGGGCGCTGTCCCAGGCCGACGACCTCGTCACCGCCGGCGGGGTGCTGCTCGCCATCGATCCCACCCAGACCCCGTTCGGGCCGAACATCAACATCATCAAGTCGCCGGGCGAGGCCGATCTCGGGCTCATCGAGTCGACGGTGGTCTCCCAGCTCGAACCCCTCGGCGCCCGCAACATCACGACCGACATCATCGACATCCCCGTCGGCGGGGCCCTCGTCATCGAGTACGACATCACGTTCAACCAGCCAGACGGCTCCACGATCGACGCCCACGGCGTCCAGTTCCAGGTGCCGGCGGGCGGATCGACGTGGGCCATCACCATGACCACCGACGACATCGAGCGCGAGCTCGACCCGTTCGAGGAGATGATCGGCTCGTTCACCGTGGCCGAATAGTCCGACCCGCCCCGTCGACCGGGTACCTTGCCGCTCGGAGCGGTGGCAGAGTTCGGCCGATTGCACCCGCCTTGAAAGCGGGCAGCCCGAAAGGGCTCGGGGGTTCGAATCCCTCCCGCTCCGCGGACCAGGTCGGTCGGCCGCCGGGCGCGGCTACGCTGGCCGACTCAGCTCAGAGGAGAGGTGCCGGAGTCTGGTTGATCGGGGCGCCCTGCTAAGGCGTTGACGGGGCAACTCGTCCGTGGGTTCAAATCCCACCCTCTCCGCGTCGCCACGTAGGTCAGCGACTGAAGACCTCGATCCCCCCGACGACCGTGCGCACCGGGGCCAGGGCGTCGTCGAGCACGACGATGTCGGCCGCGGCCTGGGGGGTCAGCCGGCCGAGGTCGACCCGGCGCAGAACCCCGGCCGGCACCTCGCTCGCCGCCACCAGCGCCTCATCGACGGGCACGCCCAGACCGGCGAGGTTGCGCACCGCCCGGTCCATGGTGAGGACACTGCCGGCCAGGGTGCCGTCGTCGAGGCGAACCTCCCCGTCTGCGACCGTCACTTTCCGGTCGCCGAGTCGGTGACGGCCCGAGAGCAGCCCGGCGGCCTCTATCGCGTCGGTGACCAGCGCGAACCGGCCCCGCGCCGCGGCCCACGCCACCTGGGTCGCCTCCGGGGCGAGGTGGACATGATCGACGATCGCCTGCACGACGACGTCGGGCCGGGCCAGCGCGGCTCCGGCCAGGCCGGGGGTCCGATGGCCGAAGGCCGGCATCGCGTTGAACAGATGGGTCACGGTGGTCGCCCCGGCGTCGAACCCGGCGTGGGCCGCGGCTGCGTCGGCGTCGCTGTGACCGAGGGAGACGACGATGCCGAGGGCCACCATGTCTGCGATCAGCGCCAACGCCCCGGGGAGCTCGGGGGCCAGCGTCACGTAGGCGACCGGTCCGGCGGCCAGCAGCCGGCGCAGCAGGGCCGGGTCCGGTGGCAGCAGCAGGTCTGCGTTGTGCGCGCCCCGGCGGGACGGCGCCAGGAACGGCCCCTCGAGATGGACGCCGAGCACGCGTGGTCCCCCAGGCGTGCTCGGGAGTGCTGCCGCGGTGGCCAGCGCCGCCTCGTAGACCTCGACCGGCGACGTGACGAACGTCGGCTGGTAGGCGGTGACGCCCGTGGCCGCCAGCGCCCGGCCGGCCCGCTCGTAGCCGTCGGGGTCGGCGGCCAGGAAGTCGACCCCGAAGAACCCGTTGACCTGGAGGTCGACGAAACCGGGCGCGGCGAGGCCCGCCCGAGCAGGAGGCGTGACCCCGACGGCGGCCACCCGGCCGTCGGCGCCGACGTCGACGTCGCCCTGGACGCGCTGCCCGTTCACCAACGCCGCAGCAACACCGAGCCGCGTCATGATCGAGCATCATCACACAGGCAGACGAACCCCCATGACCCGCGGTCGTGGGCTCGCCGGCTACACCAGCTCGCCGTCGCGGGCGACGAGCCGGCCGGCGGCGATCACGAGGCGCTGCGGCAGCCGGTCCATGATCGCGGCCACGGTCGTGTCGCCGCGCAGCACGACGATGTCGGCCCGACCGCCGACTTCGAGCCGATGGTCGGTTCGCCGGCACACGTTCGCCCCACCCTCGGTCGCCACCCGTGCGCACAGCTCGATGAGATCGTCGCGTCTGAACGCCGACTGATAGGCGAGCAGGAACGCCCGCTCGACCAGGTCGCCGTTCCCGTAGGGCGACCAGTAGTCGCGGGTGCCGTCCTGGCCGAGTCCCACCCGCACCCCGACGTCCCGCAACGCGACGAGCGGCAGCTGGGTCCGCCCGCCGGGCGCCACCGTGGCCAGGGCGACGTCGGCTCGGGCCAGCCGTTCGATGAGCGTGGACTGGCGGGCGGCGTCGACGGTCGACACCGCGAACGCGTGGCTGATCGTCACGTGGCCCTGCATGCCGAGGGCGTCGGTACGGTCACAGATCAGCTCGATCTCCATCGCGCCCAGTTCGCCGGCGTCGTGCAGATGGATGTCGATGTCGGCACGGTGCCGCTCGGCCAGGTCGAACACGACATCGAGGTGACTGACGGGGTCGCGGTCGTAGCCGGCCGGGTCGAGCCCGCCGATGAGGTCGGCGCCGTCGTCGAGCGCGGCCTCGAGCAGGTCGATGGTGCCCGCGTCGCCGAGGATACCGCACTGGGGGAAGGCCACGATCTGGACGTGAGCCCGGCCGCGGTGGGCGTCACGGGCGGCCATCACGCCGTGCAGCCGTTCGAGGCCGCAACCGGTGTCGACCTGGGCGTGGCTGCGCACGAGTGTCGCCCCGAGCGCGATCGCGCGGCCCAGGGTGTGCGTCGCCCGCGCCGCGACCGAGGCGCCGGCGTCGCGCCAGTGGGCCCGGTCGTTCATGATCAGGCCCCGCAGCGACGGCTCGGCGGTGTGGGGCCGGAACGGGAGGCCCAGCCGAGTCGAATCGAGATGGCCGTGGGCATCGACGAAGCCGGGCAGGGCGACGCCACCCGCACCATCGACGACCTCGGCCGCCGCCGCCGACTCGCTCCCGTCGAGACCATCGGCGATGGCCGTGATGCGTCCGTCGCGGCAGAGCACGTCGACCGGCGGGTCATCGGGCGACCGGGCCCATGGGCGGACGCCGGTCAGGAGCAGCATGGGCGCCAACCGGTCACGTCCGTCCGCGGTGTTCGGGGGTTTGACGGGTTTCTGCCCCTGACCTAGACCACCTGCGCATGTCGTTGGTGCTGGACGAGATCGCCGAGCAGCCGGAGGTCATCGACCGACTGCTGCGGCGGGAGGCGGCGACCGTGCGCCGGATCGCCGCCGACGTCGAGCGGACCGGTCCTCCCCTTGTGGTCACCGCGGCCCGGGGCACCTCGGACAACGCGGCTCGGTACGCCGAGTTTCTCTTCGGTTGGCGGCTCCGTCTTCCGGTCGCGTTGGCGACACCGTCGCTGCACACCTTGTACGGCACGCCGCCACGCTACGACGGCGCCATGGTGATCGGGATCTCCCAGTCGGGCGCCTCCCCTGACGTGGTGAGCGTGGTCGAGGAGGCGGCCCGGCAGGGGTGCCTCACCGTCGCCATCACCAACGAGCCAGATTCTCCGATGGGCAGGGCCGCGGCCCACGTCGTCGATCTGGGGGCCCGCCCGGAGCGGGCGGTGGCGGCCACGAAGACCTACACGGCGTCCCTCGCCGCGGTGGCTGCGCTCGTGACCGAGATCGCGGGGGACGCCGACCGACGCGGCGAGTTGGCGCGCACGCCCGACCTCCTCGCCGACCAGCTCGGTCGGGACGACTCGGTCGCCTCGGTGGCCGCGGCCGTCACCGCCGCCGCCGGCTGGATGCGGGGGGCGGTGATCGGTCGGGGCGCGAACTACGGCACGGCCTTCGAAGTGGCGCTCAAGATCAAGGAACTGACCAGCGTGGCCGCCGAGCCATACTCGCCCGCCGACTTCCTGCACGGCCCGGTGGCCCAGGCGGGGCCCGCGTACCCCGTGCTGGCCCTGGCGCCCAGCGGTCCGACCCGAAACAACGTGGCCGAAGCCCTCGACGAGGTCCGCAGGCGCGGCGCACGACCCATGATCGTCTCCGACGATCCGACGCTCGCCCACGATGACGAGGTCACCCTGCCGTTGGTCACCGTCCCCGAGTGGCTCAGCCCGATGGTCGCGGTCATCCCCGGCCAGCTGCTCGCCGTCGGCATGGCCGAGCATCGCGGTCTCGACGTCGACGCGCCGTTCGGGCTTTCAAAGGTCACGAGGACGCGCTGACGGCTCGGCGCCATCGGGTCGCCAAGTCGCAAACGAGTTCGAGTGGCGGCAGACCGTCGCCACCCTGGTCCGAACGTGGGCCCGTTGAGCGCGGGCGAGTGTCAACGGGCAACTGCACGTTCCTACATGCCCGATCCGATACCCCGGCCGCTCGGCGGCGAAACCCGCTCCGCTACAATCCCC
>JBOGGX010000295.1:0-4070 GCA_050744245.1 Acidimicrobiales bacterium | reverse complement strand
GGCGCCGGCGGAGCCGGCGCCTTGCTGATCGAATAGGCAAATTCGGCAGTGCGGAGCCGATGGCTCGCGCCGCTGGATGATCGAATAGGCAAATTCGGCAGTGCGGAGCCGATGGCTCGCGCCGCTGGCCGGTGCTCTGACGTGGTTGGTAGGGTACCTCGGTACCTAGGTTCAGGGCTGAGGCACCGAGGAGCGATGGCGGACCCTAAGAGCGATCGGGCGATGTATCGGCAGATCGCGGACGAGCTGCGGGACGAGATCCGGAGTGGGCGCCTCGCCGAGGGTGACATGCTGCCGTCGGAAGCTGCGCTGATGCGTCAGCACGGCACGTCGCAGGGCACCGTTCGCAAGGCGATTGCGGTGCTGCGGAGCGAGGGCTGGGTGGTGTCGGAGTCCGGTCGCGGCGTGTTCGTGCGCCGGCGCCCGACGGTGTTCCGGAAGGGCAACGATCGGTTTGCCCGGAAGAATCGGCAGGGGCCGAAGGGGCGGGCGGCGTTCGATGTCGAGATTGCCGATCAGGGCCTCGCCCCGAAGACCGAGGTAGAGGTTTCCGGGCCTGAGGCCGTGCCGGATGAGATCGCTCCGTTGCTCGGGTATGAGGACGGCGGCCAGGTGGCCGTCCGGCGGCGCCTGATGCTGGCTGACGGCGAGCCGGTCCAGCTCGCCACTTCGTACATCCCCTGGGACATCGCCAAGGGCACTCGGATCGTTGAGGAGGACTCGGGTCCGGGCGGGATTTATGCGCGCATCGAGGAGGCGGGCCATCGTCTCAAGGAGTTCTCGGAGGACGTATCGGCCCGGCCCGCATTCCCGGAGGAGGCGGACGCGCTCGGGCTTGATAGCGGTGTGCCGGTGATCCTGCTGACACGGGTGGCATACGACAGCAAGGGTCGCCCGGTTGAAGTGTGCGACTGCGTCATGGCCGCCGATCGCTGGCGCCTCAACTACACGTTCCCGGCCACGTAGTCGGTCATTAATCCCGGCCGCGGCGCGGGGTCCGCTCGTTGGTTGCGCTTCTGGCTGGTCACCGGCCGTGCTTGACTACCTAGGTGCCTAGGTACTAGGGTACCCAGGTAACCCGATCCGAATTGCCTCGGACGGGTCGGCACTGAATGGAGGTGACCAATGGCGTTGCAGGGTGCGATTCCGGTGGAGTTCGGTGAGGCATTCGCCCACGGTTGTTTCGCGGTGGGCGAGGTCGAGGCGGTGCGTGACTTCGAACGGTCCTCGAAGGACACGTTCGTCCAGGCGGTGGACAGGGACTCGGGGCTGTTGTGGTGGTCAATAGACGTCCTCGACGGTGACCCGGCTGCGAGGGAGAAGCTGGTGCGGGTCAAGTTGGCGGCAGCGGTCAAGCCGGTGCCGCCGGCCCAAGTTGATGGGGTGCCGTTCCGGCCGGTCGAGCTGGACGGTCTGGCGGTCGTTCCGTATGTGGTGACCACGACCGGGAGCGGTCGGGCTCGGCTGGCGTATTCGTTTCGGGCCAAGGGTTTGCGGGCGCCGGGGCCGCGGTCGGTGAAGGCGGCGGCGTCGTGACCGCCCCGGTGTCGTCGGCGGGTCTTCGGGCTGAGCGGTGGGTGCGATTCGAGTCGGTCGACGCGTCGGCGTTCGATCTGGCCCGCTATTGGGCCGAGCGGATGATCTGGCCGGCGACCCCGACCCGTTCTGATCTGCTGCACGAGCTGGCCGTAATGTCGAGGTTGGCGGACTGGTTGTGGCGCTGGCAGCCGCTACTCGTGCACCGGGCGGTACTCGCCGGTGCCGATGCCGACCAGGTGGCCGCGGCGGTCGGGGCCGAGGTGTCGGCGGTTGCGGCCCGATGGCGGCGATGGGCTGAAGGGCAACGCCGGCTGTATGACACGTCGTGGTCGGCGACTCGGGTCGGGTTGAGCCCGGTCGACCAGGCGCGGGTGGCGGCGGTGCTGGTGGAACCGGGCCAAACGACCGGGGCGCGGCCGTGAGCGGCGAGGTCGAGGCCGCTCCGGACGGCCCGGTGGCGGTCCCGGTTGACCCGTACGACTGCGCCGATTGTCTGGCCGCCAGGGACGTGTGCCGGTTCCACGCAGGGTTCGCAGAGGGGTGGGACGCATGTGCCGAGCTGGTGGCCCGGATGGTGGTCGGCGATGGGTGATCCCTATCGGCCGCCGGTGATCACTCACATGCGGTGGCGTTGGTACCGGTTGCCGTGCCGCGACTGCGGGGCCCGGTTCCCAACGGCAGCGCGAGCGGGCACCGTGCCGGACCGCTGCCCCGACTGTCGAGCAGCGGCGGCGGCGGCCGTCGAAGCGGTCCCCGTGGTCGAACCGGTGGCCGTGCTGCGTCGGTACCGGACCCCGGTCGAGGTGGGCATGGAGTGGATGGAGGGGGCCAACTGCCTGGGCTGCGATCCGGACCTGTTCTACCCGGAGCGGGGCGAATCGATCACCCAAGCCAGGGCGGTGTGCGCCGCCTGTGTGGTCCGCTCGGAGTGCCTGGAGTTCGCCCTAGCGACCGGGGAGAAGCTCGGTATCTGGGGCGGGTTGAGCGAACGGGAACGCCGGCGCATCCGCCGGGAACGAGCCCGAGGTGGGGCGGCATGAGCGACCTGGGCACGGACACGATCCTGCTTGGCCTGATCGTCGTGGTCGCCCTGGGCGTGGCCGCCGCGGTGGTCATCGGCCGGTGGTGTCGGCGCCGGGTGTTCGTCGTCGGCTTCGTCTTGGCCGTCGCCCTCGACGAGCTCGGCCCGGTCGTCACCGGCGTTGCCGTGGCGGTGGTCGTGGTCGTCGGGTCCGGGTGGTGGTTGGTCGGTCGGCGTTCGTTTCGGCGATTGGTGCTGCGCCCGATGCGGGCAAGTCAACGCCGCTGCCGTTACCGCCGGGACTGGCCGGACTTGATGCTGGGTCACCGGTTGGGGTTCGAACGCAAGGACAAGAAGACGGTCCCCCGGCTCCGGCGCAGGATCCGGACCGGGGTGTGGCTCGATTCGCTGTGGGTGCGGCCGCTGGTCGGTCAGGCGGTCGAGGATTGGGAACGAGAAACCGAGGCCCTGGCCATGGCGTTGGGGGTGCGGGAGTGCCGGGTGGCGATCGAACGGCCGGGCCTGCTCCGCCTCGACGTCATTCGGGGCGACCCACTGGCCACCGTTGTCCCTGCCCTGTCGATCAGCTGGCAGGTCGATCTCACGGCGCTCCCGGTCGGCGTGACCGAGGCCGGGACGCCCTGGAAGGTGCGGCTGTCGGCCAATCACGTCCTCGTCGCCGGCGTGACCGGGGCCGGCAAGTCCTCGGTCGTGTGGTCGCTCATCCGTGCGGTGGCGCCTTTGGTGGCCGCCGGGGTGGTGCAGCTGTGGGGGGTCGATCCCAAGGGCGGGATGGAGCTGGGCGCCGGCCGCCGGCTGTTCACCCGGTTCGCCGGGGGCGACCTGGACGGCATGGTCGAACTCCTCGAGGCCGCCGTCGCCACGATGCGTGACCGCGCCGACCGCTACGCCGGCGTCCGCCGCACCCACCAGGCCACCCGGGCCGAACCGCTACTCGTGGTCGTGGTCGATGAGATGGCGTTCCTCACCGCCTATGCCGGGGACAACAAGCTCCGGGACCGGGCCAACAAAGCGTTGGCAGTCCTGCTCACGCAGGGCCGGGCGGTCGGGGTGTCGGTGGTGGCCGCCCTGCAGGACCCCCGCAAGGAGGTCCTCGGGTATCGCAACCTGTTTCCCACCAAGATCGCCCTGCGGCTCGATGAACGCACCCAAGTCGACATGATCCTCGGCGAAGGCGCCCGCAACGCCGGGGCCCGCGCCGACCGCATCCCCGACTCCACGGTCGGTGTCGGCTACGTCAAGGTCGACGGGATCCGGGAACCCCAACGGGTCCGGGCCGCTCATGTCACCGATGCTGATATCGGTGAGCTGGCCGCCGCCTACCCGGCGCCGGTGGTCGTGGTTGATGCCGGCGAGGCGGCGGCGTGAGTACCGACCGGGGGATGTGGGGGAGCAGTGGTGCTCCTTCACGTCCTGGCCGCCAAACCCGACGGGTGGAGCCGCTGGGTCAAGGGTCGAAGAGCCGCCGAACTATCGGTGGGTGCAGGGT
>JBOGGX010000294.1:0-4786 GCA_050744245.1 Acidimicrobiales bacterium | reverse complement strand
CGGTGCCCGGAGGCGTCGCCGTGCTCATCGTAGGGGTGGACCCTGTCGTGGTCGAGGCCGACCTGATGGCGGGCCGGTTGTCATGCCCGGGTTGTGGTGGAGGGTTGCGGCCTTGGGGTCGGGCGCGTCGACGCGAGATGCGGGCCCGGGCGGGCACGCGTTCGATTCGGCCGCGGCGCAGCAGGTGCGCGGGTTGCGGTGTGTCGCACGTGTTGCTGCCCGAGGACGGCCTCGTTCGCCGTCGTGACGTGGCGGTCGATATCGGCGACGCGCTGGCGGCCAAGGCGGCGGGCTGGGGTCACCGGCCGATCGCAGCGCGCCTGGGCGTGCCGGCGACGACGGTGCGGGGCTGGCTGCGCCGTTTCGGGTCGATGGCCGAACGGGTGCGGGCGCACTTCACCCGTTGGGCGGTTGCGTTGGACCCGATGCTCGGGCCGGTCGAGCCCGCCGGCTCGGTGTTCGCCGACGCGGTGGGAGCGATCGGCGTGGCGGGCGCGGCGGCGGTGCGTCGTCTGGGTCCGCGGCAGGTGTGGCATGTGGCGTCGGTGCTGACCGGCGGGGGTCTGCTTTCCAACACGAGCCGCCCCTGGGTGGCGCCCGCCTGAACGTTCACAGTCGCCTCTGACCGTCACGTCACCAAGGAGGCAGACCGTGAACGACCGTCAACGAGAGGTCGCCCTGTTCCGCTACTCGCTGATCCGCGAGGCCGCCGACGCGGCGCTCAGCCGAGCGGAGCGGGGCGAGCTGGTGCGTGATCTGGCCGGGCGTGATCACGCCGGGCCGGGCGGGCGCCGGGTGCGGGTGGCCCGCAACACCATCGACCGTTGGATCCGCACCTATCGTCTCGGTGGCTTCGAGGCGCTGGCCCCCAACGCCCGCAACTGCGAGCCGGTCACCCCGCTCGCCCAGCTCGAGATGGCCGAACGCCTCAAGCGCGAGGTCCCGAAACGCACGGCCGCGCAGGTGGCCGAGATCGTCCGCGCCGCCGAGGGCTATGGCCCCTCCGGGCGCACGGTGCAGCGCCTGTTCGCCCGGCTGGGGCTCAACACCCGACCCGACGGGACACCGGCCCGGGCGTTCGGGCGGTTCGAGGCCGAACGCCCTAACGACCTGTGGACCGGCGACGCGCTGCACGGCCCGACCGTCGGCGGCCGCAGAACCTACCTGTTCGCGTTCATCGACGACCACAGCCGAGTGCTGGTCGGCTATCGCTGGGGGCTCTCGGAAGACACGGTGCGCCTGGAGGCGGCGCTGCGGACCGCGCTGTCGGCGAGGGGTGTGCCCCGAGCCGTGTATGTCGACAACGGCTCCGCGTTCGTGTCCGGCCAGCTGCTGCGAGCCATGGCCAGTCTCGGCATCCGGCTCGTGCACTCCCGGCCGGGCAAACCTCAGGGCCGCGGGAAGATCGAACGGTTCTTCGCGACGGTGCGCATCCAGTTCCTCGTCGAGGTCGAGGCCCGCGGCGTCGCCGATCTGGCCGAGCTCAACCGGCTGTTCACCGCCTGGGTCGAGACCGTCTATCACCGTCGGTCCCACACCGAGACCGGCCAGGCTCCGCTCGAGCGGCTGGCCGGCACGCCGGCGCCGGCGCTGCCCACCCGCGAGCAGCTGCACGAAGCATTCCTGTGGTCCGAGACCCGCACCGTCACCAAGACCGCAACGATCTCGCTGCACGGCAACACCTTCGAGGTCGACGCTGCGCTCGTGGGCCACAGGGTCGAGGTCGTGTTCGACCCTTTCGCCATGGCCAGCGTCGAGATTCGCTTTCAGGGGCGGTCGATGGGCGCGGGCCTGCCCCACAAGATCAGCCGGCATTCCCACCCCAAAGCACGACCCGACACGCACGCACCGCCGGCGCCGGTGACCGGGATCGACTGCGATGATGTACCTGAAGGATGTCCACAAGTTGTAGTGGATAAATCGCGCGCCGCTTGTGGATCATTTCAGCAAATGAGGCGCGAGAGGACAAATGCAATAATGCCGCCGTGGTGGTCGCAGGCCGAGTCTGACCCAGGTAATCGACCGGCTTCGTGCCCAGAGGTAGATCTGTCGACTCGGCGCTGCGGCCATCACAGGCATGACCAACCGGACGAGCAGTGACCTCATAGGAGGCTGGCTCAGAGCCCCCTCGCAGTCCTGTCCGCCCGCCCGGCGGGTCGGCCAGCAAACCCCCCACGATCGAAGAGGAGAACGATGGCAAGGACCACGATGCCACACGGCACCGAAGTGAAGGTGACGGTGGGCGTGGACACCCACAAGGACGCCCACGTGGCGCGAGCCAAGGACGAGCTCGGGCGGCGCCTGGGCGAGAGGATCATCCCCACGACCCCGGCTGGCTACCGGGAGCTGCTGGGCTGGGCGAAGAGCCTCGGCCAGATCGAAGCGTTCGGGCTCGAGGGGACCGGCAGCTACGGGGCCGCCCTGGCTCGTTACCTTCGGGCGGAGGGCCAGGTCGTGCTCGAGGTCATCCGGCCCAACCGCCAGGCTCGCCGGCGTAACGGCAAGTCGGACCCCGCTGATGCCGACGCGGCTGCGTCGGCCGTCCTGTCGGGTGACGCAGCCGGGGCTCCCAAGGCGGGTGACGCTGCCGTCGAGATGATTCGGGCCCTCCGAGTGGCTCGCTCGACCGCCATAAAGGCCAGGACACAGACCAGCAACGCCATCAAGGCGCTCGTCGTCACGGCCCCGGAGGCGCTGAGAGAAACACTCCGGGGACTGTCCACGATCCAGCTGGTGCGCACCTGCGCTCGGCTCCGTCCCGGCGATCTCGTCAGCCCAACGGCCGCCACCAAGGTTGCCCTTCGCAGCTTGGCCATCCGGCATGAGGCGCTGGAGGCCGAGGTGAAAGACCTCGATGACCGACTGGACCCCCTCATCACCGAGACCGCCCCCAGGCTGGTCGCGCTTTTCGGCGTCGGTCCCGACTCAGCCGGAGCCTTGCTCGTTGCCGCCGGCGACAACCCTGAGCGGTTGCGATCCGAGGCGGCGTTTTCCATGCTCTGCGGTTCCTCGCCGGTGGAGGCGTCCTCCGGCAAGGTCATTCGTCACCGGCTCAACCGGGGTGGTGACCGCCAAGCCAACGCGGCGCTGTATCGCATCGTGCTGGCCCGACTCCGCTGGGATCCGAGGACCAAGGACTACATGGAGCGCCGCACAACGGAGGGCAAGTCAAAGAAAGAGGTCATCCGTTGTCTCAAGCGCTACGTGGCAAGAGAGATCTACGCCGCGCTCATTGCGGCGGCAACAAGCGACATGACCAGTGTGATTGATGAAGTGGCGTGACGTGATGTTACTAGACCAACTGTTGCCTTCAACGCGCTTCTCACGCCCCAACCCCGCGTGGTCCCACACCATTTCCACACAGGCAGAAATGCTCCGCTACGCCTTGACATCTATAGGAGGATCTACCTCGGTCTCGTCGCCGCCCGCCACGAAGCCGAGCTGGCCCGGGCCATCAACTACTCCCAGCTCGCCCTCCCCGACGACCTGCCGCCACAACCGCCCGACGCCACCATCGACGAGAAACAAGGAGAACACCTATGAGCATCGACCGTCT
Source organism: Acidimicrobiales bacterium (assembly GCA_050744245.1). Taxonomy (GTDB): domain Bacteria; phylum Actinomycetota; class Acidimicrobiia; order Acidimicrobiales; family JBOGGX01; genus JBOGGX01. The sequence goes on along the minus strand of JBOGGX010000294.1, from coordinate 1,230 downwards.
GCGCGCCCACTGGGGCCTGACCCGGATGCCCTTCGGCAAGGACCTCGCTCCCTCCATGCTGCACACCCACCGCGCCCACGCTGAGGCCGCCGCCCGCATCTCCTGGTGCGTCGATGAGCGCGCCCTCGGAGTGCTCACCGGCGAGGTCGGCGCCGGCAAAACCGTGGCCGCTCGAGCCGCACTCGCCGGCATCGACGCCAGCCGCCACACGATCATCTACATAGGCAACCCCGCCGTCGGCGCCCGCGGCATCTACGCCGCCATCGTCACCGCCCTCGGCGGCGTGCCCCGCTTCCACAAGGCCGCGCTCATCCCCCAGGCCACCGACGCCCTCGCCGCCGAGGAAGCCGAACGAGGAAAACGGGTCGTGCTCGTGGTCGACGAGGCCCACCTCCTCGACGCCGACCAGCTCGAGGAGCTCCGCCTCCTCACCAGCGTCGACATGGACTCCCGCTCACCGGGCGCGGTGCTCCTAATCGGACAGCCCACCCTGCGCCGGCGCATCAAGCTCGGCGCCTTCGCCGCCCTCGACCAGCGCATCGCCCTGCGCTACGCCATGGCCGGCATGGACCCGACCGAAACCGGCTCCTACGTCGTGCACCACCTCACCCTCGCCGGGCGGGCCGACACCCTGTTCTCCGACGACGCCGTCGCCCTCATCCACCAGGTCAGCCGCGGCCTGCCACGAGCCGTCAACAACCTCGCCGTGCAATCACTCGTCGCCGCCTTCGCCGACAACAAAGCCATCGTCGACGAGTCCTCCGCCCGGGCCGCCGTCACCGAAGTCACCGCCGAGTAGAAGCCACCACCCCACCTGCGCCAAAGACCAATGCTCGGCCCAACACAATCTCCATGCTGCGTGTCGTCGTCGTGCTCATCCAGCGTGGCGGCCGACACTCGTGACGCTTGGCCCTGGCTGGTGGGTCGCTACACCAGGGTGCAGGGACTGGCCGCTGGCAAGCGGCAGGCGGCGGCTGGGGATTCTGTGCCAGCCGTGATGGGCACCGCCGTCGCCGGGGCATAGAGGGCACCCACCCCGGCCGAATCTCGCGCGTGTGCAACGTGACAACCCCGATGGGGTCCGGACACGAGGTTGGTGTCCAGGTCAGCCGACCGCAAGGAAGGCCCAATCCCCCAGCGGGCGAAGGATGACCCAAGAAGCGAACGCCGGTGGCCGAAAGGCGACAGGAAACCGGGACGCTATGGCTGGCCCCTCCGCCGGTTGTCCCG
>JBOGGX010000293.1:0-2960 GCA_050744245.1 Acidimicrobiales bacterium | reverse complement strand
ACCCTCGACCGTGAGCACGCCGGGGGCCATCAGCCGCACCCGCTCGCGGCGGCCGCCGTCGAGGCGACGGATCGCGGTGACCTGACCGACGGGTCCCGGTTCGATCGAGACCAGGCCCAACGCCTGGGCCGCGCCCAGCCGGTGGGCGAGGAACGCCGGAGTGGCCCCGCTGGCCCGATCGGGCCCGGCCGCCCCGCCGCAGACGATCGCGGCGCCGGCGACGACCGGGCCGATGGCCGTGGCGATCTCCGCCTGCGACGCGTCGTCGGGCAGGTCGACGCGCACCGCCCTGGCCGCGCCGACGGCCAGCGCCTCCCGCAGTGCCTGCTCGGCGGCCACCGGACCCGCGGTCACGGCGAGGACGTCGGTTCCCCACCGATCGGCCAGCACCAGCGCCACCTCGAGGGCGGCGGCGTCGGCGTCCGGGATCCCGTACGCCTTGGCGTCGCGCACCGGCTCACCCGTGGTCGGGTCGACCTCGAGTCGCAGGTTGGCCCACTGGATGGCGGCGGCGATCATCGACTCAGGACCGATGGAAGACCACGCCGTGGCCGCCGACGGGGTAGGTCCATTTGATGGCGCCGGCCTCGTTGCACACCAGGTAGCAGGTTCCGCACTCGAAGCACTGCTCGTAGTTGAACAGGATGCCGCCGTCCGATGTGGGGACGAACAGGTTGGCCGGACACGCGGTCAGGCACGCCTTCGTGGTGCAACCGTTGCACCTGTCGCCGTCGACCACGATGTGAGCCCGCTCGTGGACCCGGAACTCGACCGCGGCCATCCGCGCCTCGAACCCGATCTCTGGCCAGCGTTCAGTCACCGGCCACCCGTTCTTCGGGTCGTTGTCGCGCCTGGAGGCGCGACAAGGCACCAACATTCGGTCATCCGAAGCTTCTCCAGACGGTGAGGGCGTCCCTCGACAGGTCGCGGGCCTTGACCCCGGCCCGCTTGAGCTCCTGGCCGACGATGCGGCGGAGGCCGGGCTTGGGCGCCGGATTGTCGACCCGGAACACCCGCTCGGCGATGCCGCACGCCAGTGCGGGGTAGCGCCGCTGGACCCGTTCGCTCAGCAGGAAGTGCGGGACCTGGCGCAGCTTGCGGTGATCGCGCAAGACAAACGACGAGTCCAGCCGGGCCCGATAGGGCGCCAGCGCCGCGGCCGACGTGTCCCCCCGGGCCAGGGCACCGGCCGCCACGGCGCCGGCGGCCAGGCCCGACCCGATGGCGTAGTTCACCCCTTCGAGCCAGATGCCGGCGGCCAGGCACAGCCCGGCGGCATCACCGGCCACCAGGAGCCCGTCCCCCACCAGCTCGGGCATGGCGTCGTACCCGCCCTCCGGAATCAGGTGGGCCGAGAACTCCTTGAGCTCGCCCCCGTCGACGAGCGGGGCGACCGCCGGGTGGGACTTGAGCCCGGCGATGATCTCCTCTGGCCGGCTCGTCTGGGCGGCCAGGCCGGGCAGGTGGAGCACGACGCCGACGGCGAGGCTGTCGAGGTTGGTGTAGAGGAACCCGCCGCCGGCCACCCCGCCCGTGCCGCCGACGATCTCCAGGTCGGCGCCCGCCCGCCCGGTGAGCCCGAACCGGCGGTCGATCTCGTCCTTCGGGAGGGCGAGCACCTCCTTGACCCCGAGGGTGAAGTTGGCCGGGTCGGCTGCGGGGTAGAGGCCGGCCTCCTTGGCCACGAACGAGTTGACCCCGTCACAGGCGATCACCACCCGGGCGCCGAGCTCGCCGTCGGGGCGGTCGGTCCGCACGCCGACGACGCGGCTCCCCTCCCGCAACAGCCCGGTGACGGTGGTCGAGCACAGCAGGGTGGCGCCGGCGGCCTCGGCGTGGCCGGCCAGCCAGGCGTCGAAGTCGGACCGCAGGGCGGTGGCCCCGTTGTAGGGCGGCCGGTTCCAGGCCTCGGTGCGGAAGTCGACGCTGAGGGCCTGCTCGCCGGTGAGCAGCATCGTCGCCCGGCGGGTGACCCAGCGCTGGATCGGCGCCTCTTCCCACCACTCGGGCACGAGCCCGTCGAGCACCCGGCCGTAGATCACGCCGCCGTACATGTTCTTGGCGCCGGGGAAGGGCCCCCGCTCGACCAGGACGACGTTCCACCCGGCCCGGGCCAGGGTCATGGCCGCGGCCGACCCCGCCGGCCCGGCCCCGACGACGACGGCGTCGACGTCAGCCATCGCCGGCTCCGACCCGCCCGACGAGCTCGTCGAGCAGGGCGTTGGCGTCGCACACGATGGCCAGATGAGCCAGGGCCATCATCGGACAATGGGGGTCGGTGTTCACGCTGACGACGTGTTCGGCCGCACCGATGCCGTTCACGTGCTGCACCGCGCCCGAGATGGCCAGGGCCACGTAGAGCCGGGGATCGACGGCGACGCCCGTGGTGCCGATCTGGCGATGGTGGTCGAGCCAGCCCCGGTCGGTGACCACCCTGGTTGCGCCGACCGAGGCGTTGATGGCGCGGGCCACGTCGGCCAGCTGGCCCAAGCGATCGGGCCCGTCGAGCCCGCCGCCGCCGGCGATGATGCGCCGGGCCTCGGCCAGGTCGACGGTGGCCGCGTCGGGGGCGAGCACATCGAGCACCTCGGCGTCGTGGGCCGGGCCCGGCTCGAGGTCGACAAACTCCAGCTGGGGTGCGGCTCGCTCGGGGTCGGTGTCGACGCCTCGGACGCCGGGCTGGAGGGTGGCGACGAACGGGCCGCGGACCACGACCCGCTCGATCGACCGTCCCCCGTGTCGAGCGATGTCGATCCGGGTGGCGGCGACGGCCACCGCCCCGGCGTAGAGCGGGCGGTCGAGCTCGGCCGCCAGCCTCGGCGCCAGGTCACGGCCGTCGGGGGACGCGGGCAGAACGACCGCAGGCTCGCGGGCCACGACCGGCGCCAGACCCGTCGCCCACGAGCCCGGCGCGAACCCGGGCGCGACGCACACGACCACCCGGTCGGCCACGCCCGCCA
>JBOGGX010000292.1:0-20360 GCA_050744245.1 Acidimicrobiales bacterium | reverse complement strand
GCTGGATGCGGCCGCTGGAGTCCTGCAGCTCGGCGAAGGCGAGCTTGCCCTGCACGCGCCTGAGCATGATCCGCCCGGCGACGGCCACGACGTCGCCGGTCTCGGTTCCCGGCGCCAGGTCGGCGTGCGTGGCGCGGACCTCGGCCGCGAGCGCGCTCGACTCCCACCGGTAGGGAACGTCGGCAGTCAAGATCAGACCCGGTTCTTCTCGAAGATGAGCCGGAGGCCGTGCAGCGTGAGCCACGGCTCGTGGTACTGGATGGTCGAGCTGAACGGCGTGATGAGCGCGGCCAGGCCGCCGGTGGCGACGACGGTCGCCTCCCCCAGCTCGGCCAGCATCCGCTGGGCGATGCCGTCCACCTGGGCGGCGAAGCCGTAGAGCGCGCCGGACTGGATGGCCTCGATGGTGTTCTTGCCGATGACGCTGCGGGGCTCGATGAGCTCGACCCGGCGCAGGGCGGCCGCCCGGGAGAACAGGGCATCGAGGCTGATCTCGATGCCAGGAAGGATGGCCCCGCCGAGGTACTCGCCCCTGGCCGAGATGGCTTCGAGGGTGGTGGCGGTGCCGAAGTCGACGACGATCGTCGGCCCGCCGTACAGGTCGAAGGCGGCCACCGCGTCCGCGATCCGGTCGGCGCCCACCTCCTTGGGGTTCTCGTACAGGATCGGCATCCCCGTCTTGATGCCCGGTTCGACGACGAGCGCCTTGAACCCGAAGTAGCGCTCGCTCATCTCGCGTACGGCGGCGGTGATGCTCGGGACCGACGAGCACAGGGCGACCCCGTCGACGTCCTCCTCGAAGCTGAAGCCGTGGAAGGCGAGGAACTCCTGCACCGCCAGCGCCAACTCGTCCGACGTGCGCTCGGCGTTGGTCGAGATGCGCCAGTGGTCGAGGAGGCCGCGCTCGGCGCCGTCGGTGCGCGGGGCGGTCGGGTCTTCGTCGTCCTCGGTCGTCTCCCGGCCCAGTTCCTCGCCATAGATACCGATGACGGTCTGGGTGTTGCCGACGTCGATGACGAGGAGCATCGCCGGAGGTTAGAAGGATCCCTCCGCCTTCCGCCGTCTCGCCCGTGGACGGCAGGAGGTCGCGAGCAACGCCTGCTTCTCACCTCACGTCGAGGGCGAGGTCGAGCGCCGGGGCCGAGCTGGTGATCGCCCCGGCCGAGATGAGGTCCGCGCCGGCGGCGGCATAGGACCCTACCGTCTCGAGCGTGATCCCGCCGCTGACCTCGAGCAGCGGTCGGCGCTGGCGGGTCCGGTTCACGATGTCGTGGACCAGGGCGACGCACGACCGCACCTCCTCTGGCTTCATGTTGTCGAGCAGGACGGCGTCGGCCCCGGCCGCCAACGCGGCCTCGACCTGGTCCTCGCCGTCGCATTCGACGTGGACCAGACGGCCGGGCCAGCGGTGCCTCGACTGCTTGACCGCCTCCTCGACGCCGACGTGGGCCAGGTGGTTGTCCTTGAGCATGACCCAGTCGGAGAGATTGCCCCGGTGGTTGACACCTCCGCCGGCCCGGACGGCGGCCTTCTCCAGGGCCCGCATTCCCGGCGTGGTCTTGCGGGTGTCCCAGATTCTGGCCCCACCGCCGTAGGCGGCCACCGCATCGACGAAGCGACGGGTGAGGGTGGCGACGCCCGACAGATGACACAGGAAGTTGAGCGCCGTGCGTTCGACGGTGAGGATCGAAGCCAGCCGCCCCTCGACCGTGCCCATCGATGTCCCGGGCTCGACCCAGTCGCCGTCGTCGGCCCGCCACGTGACCGCGACCTCGGCGTCGACCTGGCGGATGGCCTCGCCGGCGCACAGCACGCCGGCCAGCACCCCCTCCTCGCGGGGCACGAAGTCGGCGACGGCGGTCATCCCCGCGGGCAGCAACGCCGATGTCAGGTCGCCCAGCGGCGTGAGGTCCTCGGCGAGGGCGCGGGTGACGGCCTCGCGCACCACGACCATCGGTGGATGGGCACCCGTCACCGCGTCAACGTACCCGCCAGCCCGTTCTGTCACCCGATGACGTAGCGGACCCTGCCCGCGGGGTCGGTAGCGGGGAAGTCGGTGCGGGTGTGCGCCCCTCGGCTCTCCTTGCGCGCGGTGGCGGCCGCGACGACGGCCCGGGCCACGTCAGCCAGGTTGGCCAGCTCGTGTCCGCCCCGGTCGAGGGGCCGGCCGGTGACGGCCGCGTCGGCCACGCCCACGGCCCCCGCCGCCCCCTCGAGCGAGCGCGCCGACCGCAGGACCCCGGCGTCCATCGTCAGCGAGCGTTGCAGCCGATCACGAGCCTTCGCCACGTCGACTCGACTATTGCCTCCTCCCGTGCGCCGGACGAACCGCAGCCGACGACCGGGAAGACCGCCGTCGCCGCCGTGGCCGTCGCCGTCGACTCCGTCTCCGCCGAGCACGGCCCGCAGGGCGCCCGTCGGCTCGGGTTCGTCCTTGCCCCGTTCGATGGCTTCCACCACCCGGGGCGCGAACACCATCCCGTCCAGCAACGAGTTCGACGCCAGCCGGTTGGCCCCGTGGACGCCGTTGTTGGCCGTCTCCCCCGCGGCCCACAGCCCCGGCATGGTGGTGGCGCCATCGAGGTCCGTGACGATCCCGCCGCAGAAGTAGTGGGCCGCCGGTGCGATCGGCAGCCAGTCGACCGCCGGGTCGAGCCCGGCGTGGCGCAGCGCGTCGGCGATGGTCGGGAACCGCTCGGCGAACCGCTCGAGCCCGGTGGCGTCGAGCCACAGGTGGTCGACCTCCTGGTCGAGCATCCGGGCCGTCATGGCCCGGCTGACCGCGTCACGGGGCAGGAGCTCGTCGACGAACCGGTCGCCCTTGGCGTCGCGCAGAAGCGCGCCGTGGCCGCGCAGCGCCTCCGACAGGAGCGGCCGGGGCATGGCCGGGTGATGGAGGGCCGTCGGGTGGAACTGCACGAACTCGACGTCGGCCACCGAGACCCCGGCCCGCAGGGCCATGGCCACACCGTCGCCGGTGGCCTCGACCGGGTTCGTCGTCACCGCGAACAGCTGGCCGGCACCGCCCGTGGCCAGCAGCACGTGGCGGGCCGGCACCTCGATCACCTCGCCGTCGGCCGACATCGCCGTCACGCCGCGACACCTTCTACTTTGGACCATCAGGTCCAGCGCAAAGGCGTGTTCGTACACCACCGCGGCGGTGTCGTTCACCTCCTGCACGAGTGCCCGCTCGATCTCGGCGCCCGTGGCCGCGCCGCCCGCATGGATGATGCGAGCGACCGAGTGGCCGCCCTCCCTCGCCCGGGCCAGCCCGCCATCCGGCCCGACGTCGAACATGGCGCCCATGGCGATGAGCTCGTTGACCCGGCCCGGTCCCTCGTCGACCAGCACCCGCACCGCGTCGGTGTCGCCCAGCCCGCCGCCGGCGGCCAAGGTGTCGGCCAGATGCAGGTCGGTCGAGTCCGGGTCGGTCCCGCCGAGCACCGCGGCCACGCCGCCCTGGGCCCACCGGGTGGTCGCCTGCTGGAGCTCGCCCTTGGTCAGGACACCGACCACCATGCCGTGGACGTCGGCGGCACGCACCGCGGCCGACAGCCCGGCGACGCCGCTGCCCAGGACGAGCAGGTCAAGCTCGGGCAACGATGGCCCCGACGTTGTCGATGAGCCGGGCCCGGCCGAAGCGGGCCGCGGTCAGGAGCCGAAGTTCACCGGCCAGCGGGTCGACGGGCTGCAGGGTCGAGGCCGAGACCACCTCGGCGTACTCGAGCGCGGCCCGCGGTTCGGACTCGATCGTCTCGGTCATCAGCCGCCGAACCTCGGCGCCGTCACGCACGCCGTCCCGCTCGATGGCCGCCGCCCCGGCCCGCAGCGCCCGCTGCAGCACCGGTGCCGCGGCCCGTTCCTCCGGGCCGAGATACGCGTTCCGACTCGACAGCGCCAATCCGTCCGGCTCCCGGACGGTCGGGCACGGGACGACCGTGATCGGCAGCGACAGATCGGAAGCCAGCCGGGTCACCACCTGGAGCTGCTGGTAGTCCTTCTCGCCGAAGTAGGCATGGCTCGATCCGACGATGGAGAACAGCTTGGCGACCACGGTGGCCACGCCGTCGAAGTGGCCGGGCCGGGCCGCCCCCTCCAACGACTCGGCCATCGCGCCGACCGAGACCGCGGTCAGCATCGGGCGGGGATACATCTCCTCGAGCGGTGGGGCGAACACGAGGTCGGCGCCCGACCGCTCGGCCAGGTCGACGTCGCGATCGAGGTCGCGGGGGTAGGCGGCGAAGTCCTCGCTCGGACCGAACTGCAGCGGGTTGACGAACACGGTGACGACCGTGACGTCGTGCTCGGCCGCCGACCGCTCGACCAACGACAGGTGGCCGGCGTGGAGCGAGCCCATGGTGGGCACCAGCCCGACGGTGCGACCCTCACCGCGGGCCCCGTCGAGCCGACCGCGGGTCTCGGCGATGGTCGTGACTACCCGCACCCGGCCAGCCTTCGCGCCTCGGCGGCCAGGGCCTCGTACAGCGGGCGCTCGTCGGGCGCCACCGCGTCGAGGTGGCGGCGCACGGTGGCTACGTCGCCCCGAGCGGCCGGACCGGTGAGCGCGGCCGGGGCACCGAGCTCGGCCACGTTCTCGATCGTGGCCCGCACCAGGTCGAGATACGCCGCCATCGGCACCCCCGCCTCGGTGGCCAGCCGCTCGACCTGAGCCAGCAGCACGACCAGGTGGTTGGACGCGACGGCGGCCGCCGCGTGGTAGATGGCCCGATCGGCGTCGGCGACGGTGAACCACCGCCCCTGGAGCGCGGCCACCACCTCGCCGGCCATCGAGTCGCCGGCGACCGCGTACCACGCGCCGATCAGACGCACGGCGCCGACCTCGGCGTCGGGCAGGGACACCAACGGGTGGACCGCGGCCCGACGCGTGTGCGGTCCCAGCACGTCAAGGCCGAACGAGCCGGCCAGATGGGCCACCACGGTCGTGGGCACCGGCTCGACCGCGGCGGCCACTCGACCGACGGCGTCGTCCGGGGTCGCGATCACAAGCAGATCGACACCGGCCGCCGCACCCGACACGTCGTCGCCCCGGCCCAGGAACCCGTCGACGCGCCAACCGGTGCGCTCCAGCGCCGCGGCGAGCGAGCGGCCCGCCCGGCCCGGCCCGATCACGCGCAGCGTCGGCACGGGCCGGCCGCCTAGAGCGGGCCCAGGCGGCGCACCTGGCCCTCGGCCCGTTCCTCCCAGTCGTCGGGCACCAGGTCGGGCGCCACCTCCCGCAGCGGCGCGACGGCGAAGCGGCGCCGCCACAGGCGCGGGTGCGGGATCTGGAGGTCGGGTTCGTCGATGTCGACGTCGTCGATCCAGAGGATGTCGACGTCGAGGGTGCGGGGTCCCCAGCGCTCGCCCCGTACCCGTCCGGCCGCGGTCTCGAGCCGGTGGCACACGCCGAGCAGCTGACGCGGCGTCAGCGTGGTGTCGAGCTCGACCACCAGGTTGAGGAACAGGCCCTGATCCGGCCCGCCCACCGGTTCGCTCTCGTAGAGGTGCGACACGGCCACCACGCCGGTGATCGAGTCGACCGCCTCCTTGAGGTAGCGGTGCCGGTCACCGAGATTGGAGCCAAGGCCCAGGAACGCCCGAGGCACGATCAGGACCGTCCCCTCGTGATGCGCACGCCTGCGGTGGCCAGTTGCTGGGCCACCGGCGGACGGAGCTTGCGCACGGCCACTGTGACCGACTCGATGCGTTGGTCGCTGAGCACGACCTCGGCCAGGCGGGCCGCCAAGCGTTCGAGCAGCCCGAAGTGCTCGGTCTGCACCACCCTCTCGACGATGTCGCAGATGGCGCCGTAGTCAACGGTGTCGTCGACGTGGTCGCTGACGCCGGCCGGGCCGAGGTCGGCCGCGATGTCGAGGTCGATCTCGAGCGGCTGGGGTCGCTGCCGTTCCTCGGGCAGGATCCCGCAGAACCCGAGGGCGACCAGCCGGCGCAGCTCGATGAGGTCAGCTCCGCCCCCCGTCATCGCGGCGCAGACCCTATCCCGCCGCGTCCCGAAGCCCGGCCAGGTCGGCGGCCAGCGTGACCAACTCCCGGCCCACCGGGCCGAGCTGGCGATGCACCAGGCGCTCGCTCACCGAGATGGCCTGCGGGCCCTCCGGCACGAGGCCCGACCACAACAGGTAGCCCGCGACCACCCCGCAGATGCGGTCGCCGACCTCTTCGCCGTGGAGCACCACCTTCTCGCCCTCGGCCAGCAGGTCGTGGATCTCGGGGTAGAGGCCGGCCACGAACTCCCTGGCGTCGTCGTGCACCCCGAACGGTCGGTGGCGCCAGACCACGCCGAGCTCGTCGTAGTTGTGGAGGTTGTGCGGGGCCGGGATGAGCGAGATCACACACGTGAACCCCTGCTCACGGATCCAGATGATCTCCTCCTGGCGGCGCACGCGGCGATGGTTGGCGCCGTACCCGCCCGGGCGCTCGCACACCGCCAGGCGGTCGGTGACGATCCAGGCGAAGTTGCGGGGCCGGATGCCCTGCGCCCACTTCCCCTTCATCCCCGGCACGGCGTGCCTCTTCCTTCACGGTCGCCGGTCAGCGTGCCACCACCTTGCCCGTCACCACCTGTGCGGCCTGCACGGTGACCAGTACATCATGAACGCGGACCATCCGTACCCCTTGGCTCATCGCCCACACCGCGGTCGCGACCGAGCCCTCGAGCCGGTCGTCGGTCGGCACCGTGTCTGCGGGTCCGCCGCCGGCGGTGGCCGTGGCCCTGGCCATCAGCCTGCCGATGAAGGCCTTGCGGCTCGTGCCGGCAACCACGGGGAACCCGGTGGCCACGAGCACGTCGAGATGCTTGAGCAGCGAGAGGTTGTGGGCGGCCGTCTTGCCGAAGCCGAAGCCGGGGTCGATCCACACCTCGTCGACCCCGGCCGCGACGGCCGCCTCGGCCCGCTCGACCAGGAAGTCGCGGACCTCGGTGACGACGTCGTGGTAGGTCGGACCGCGCTGCATGGTCCTGGGCTCGCCCCGCATGTGCATCGCCACCCACCCCACACCGTTGGCCGCCGCCACCGCGTGGAGCGACGCGGACACGTCGTTGACCAGCGTGGCCCCGGCCTCGATGGCGGCCTCGGCCACGGCCGCCTTCCGGGTGTCGATCGAGACCCTGACCTGCCGGGCCAGGGCCGCGACCACGGGGACGACCCGCCGCCGCTCCTCGACCTCGTCGACCGGTTCGGCCCCCGGCCTCGTCGACTCGCCGCCGACGTCGACCACGTCGGCCCCCTCCGCCACCAGCTCGAGCCCGTGGGCGATGGCTCGCTCGGGATCGAGGTACTCGCCGCCGTCGGAGAACGAGTCCGGGGTGACGTTGAGGACCCCCATGACCAGCGGCTGCACCGCCGGGACGCTAGCGACCCGGACTCCAGACTCGCGGTGGTCGCCGTTCTGTGGCGAGTGACGCGGGCTGTGCGCGCGCCCGCCGACACAGAGGTGGATGGGGGTCAGCGGGTGCCGGTGATGAAGCGCATGGCCTCCTCGCGGGTGGCCACGCTGTCGCGGAACAGGCCCCGCACGGCCGAGGTGACCGTCGTCGACCCCGGCTTGCGCACGCCGCGCATCGACATGCAGAGGTGCTCGGCCTCGATCACCACCATCACGCCCCGGGGCTGGAGCGAGTGGTCGATCTCGTCGGCGATCTGCGTGGTCAGACGTTCCTGCACCTGGGGCCGCTGGGCGTACGCCTCGACCAGCCGGGCCAGCTTCGACAGCCCGGTCACCCGCCCGTCCTCGCTCGGGATGTACGCGATGTGGGCCCGACCCAGGAATGGGATGAGGTGATGTTCACAGTTGGCGACCTGCACGCCGCCAACCATGAAGGAGTGATAGGGCTCGCATTCGAAGCTGTAGACGGTGTATGGCTTCGTCCCTCGTTGGCCGAACCGCTCGACCGCATCGATCTCGACCCAGTGGGCGTCCGGCGGAAGCAATGGGACGTCGACCGGCACGAACTCCCGGCGGAACTGCGCGTCCGGCCTGATCCAGTGAGCGGGGACACGAAGTTGACCCACCCCGCGGGCGTTGTACCACGGCCTTGTCACCAGAATGCGGCCCAGCTCGTCGAGAAAGCCCCGATTGGCCGAGACGATGGATCGAGACCCGTCATCGACAGTGGTGTCCCAGGAACCGTCCCCATCGCAGTAGCCGTCGAGGAAGCCCTCCATCATCTCCTTCGACCGCAGCACGACCCGCGGGAAGTGGAACGCCCTGGTCGCCTTGGTCCCGCCGAACCAGTGCAGCAACAGCGTGCCGATGGGGCGGGCGACGATCCGCACCCGGTACATGGGCACGTCGCGGTGGAGGAAACCGCTCGGAACCGAGATCTCCTCGATGGTTGGATCGATACCGAAGGCAATGCGCAAACAGTGGGCGAAGCGTCCGGCGAATCCACGATCGTTGACGACCAACGAGATGCGCCTGCCGTCCTGCACGCTGCCGTCTGCTCCGACGGCGCCGATCACGTAGCCCAGCTCGTAGCCCTCCTGGACGATGTACCGGGCCTGACCCAGCTGGCGGGGCGGATACGCCTGCACCTTGTCGCCGGCACGGAGGTCGCCGGCCTGAACCCATCCCGCCGGCGTCATGATCGGGTGATCGGGCGTGACCTGAAGGTGATGGATTCCGGCCCGTACGTCGATGACCGCGCGGCCCGGCCGGGCGATGATGGACACGACCTCGGTCTGGACGAGCGCGCCGTCGTCGTCGAAGGTCCAGAGCTTGTCGCCGACCTCGACCCGCGAGGCGTTCTTCGCCCCTTCCACCGTGTTGACCTTCTGTTTCGACGGGACACATACGGAATAGCACGGGATGTCGCGCACCATGATCATCTCGTCGTGCTCGGCCTCGAACATGACCTTCAAATGGTGGTCGGGCGACTCCCGAATGCCGGAAAAGATCTCGTCGTACATCCGGGCCACGCGGGCCGGGGTGTCGCGTAGCCCGTCGCGGTCGGGATCCTCGCCTATGGCCTCGAGGATCTCCCGTATCGCCTTCTCGATGCGGGGCCGGTCGACGCCGTCCAGGAATCCCTCCCCGCCTGCGCCGTCGCCCACCACGACGGGTCAGTGATCCAGGCCAGGGGTCCGGCGCACGCCGGGCCGGACGATCCCCGCTCGCCGCATGGTGATCGACACCCGCCGGACGAGGCGGGGCAGCAGCCGGGCCGGCACCGCCACCACCCGCCCGTCGCGCGGCAGCACCGGTTGGTCGACCATGGCCGGAACGCCGACGGTTGGCCGGCCCGACGCCAGCGGCAGCTCGAGCAGCTCGTCGGCCGGCTCCCACGTGCCCAGCCCGTCGAACAACAGGGCCAGCTCGTGCTCCTCGAGCGTCTCCCGCTCGACCAGGGCATCGGCCAGGCGGTCGAGCGTGGCCCGGTGCAGACCGAGGATCTCGCGCGCCTCCCGGTGGGCCCGATCGATCAGCCGGCCCACCTCGGCGTCGATCACGGCGGCGACGTCGTCTGAGTAGGTAGCCTCGTGGCCGGCGTCGCGTCCGAGGAACGGCTCGCCGGCGCGGTCGCCGAACTGCTGGGGACCGAGCAGGTCGCTCATCCCGAACTCGGTGACCATGGCCCGGGCGATCTGCGTGGTCCGCTCGATGTCGTTCTGGGCGCCGGTCGTCGGGTCGCCGAAGATCATCTCCTCCGCCGTCCGCCCGCCGAGCAGCATGGCCAGCTCGTCGCGCAGCTCCGATCGGGTGCGGAGGACCTTGTCCTCGGTCGGCAGGGCGAGCGTCCAGCCCAGGGCCCGACCCCGGGCGATGATCGAGACCTTGTGGATCGGGTCAGTGTTCGGCAGCACGTGGCCGACCAGGGCGTGGCCGCCCTCGTGATAGGCGATGACCTGCTTCTCCCGATCGGACATGACCCTGGTCTTGCGCTCGGGGCCGGCGATGACCCGGTCGATGGCCGCCGCCACCTCGGGCATCCCGACATGCTCGACGCCGCGCCGCGCCGACAGCAGGGCCGACTCGTTGAGCAGGTTGGCCAGGTCGGCGCCGGTGAACCCGGGCGTCCGCCGGGCGATGATGTCGATCGAAACGTCGTCGCCGAGGGGTTTGCCCTTGGCGTGGACGGCGAGGATGGCCCGCCGCCCGACCAGGTCGGGCCGGTCGACCACGATCTGGCGGTCGAAGCGTCCCGGGCGGAGCAGGGCCGGGTCGAGGATGTCGGGCCGGTTGCTCGCGGCGATGAGGATCACCCCGGCCCGAGGGTCGAAGCCGTCCATCTCCACCAGGAGCTGGTTGAGCGTCTGTTCCCGCTCGTCGTGGCCGCCGCCCAGCCCGGCGCCCCGATGGCGACCGACGGCGTCGATCTCGTCGACGAACACGATGGCGGGGGCGGCCGACTTGGCCTGCTCGAACAGGTCGCGCACCCGGCTGGCGCCGACCCCGACGAACATCTCGACGAAATCGGAGCCGGAGATGGCGAAGAACGGCACGCCGGCCTCGCCGGCGACGGCCCGGGCCAGCAGCGTCTTGCCCGTGCCGGGCGGCCCGTACAGCAGCACGCCCCTCGGGATCTTGGCGCCCATGGCGCCGAAGCGGTCCGGGTCCTTGAGGAACTCGACGATCTCCTGCAGCTCCTCGACGGCCTCGTCGGCCCCGGCCACGTCGGCGAAGGTGGTCTTCGGCGCATCCTTGGGCACCTGGCGGGCCCGCGACTTCCCGAACTGCATGACCCGGTTGCCGCCACCGTTCACCCCGTTCATCACCAGCAGGAAGAGCCCGAGGATCAGGACGATCGGAATGAGGTTGACGAGCACACCGACCCACAGCGACTGGTTGCCCTGCGTGGTGGCGACCTCGACGTCGGCCTCGCCCAGCTCGGTGGTGAGCTCGTCGCCGTACTCGGCGGGGAAGCTGACGGTGTACTCGGTGCCGTCGGTCAGCTCACCGGTGACCCGATGATCGCCGTCGTGGATGGTCGCGGTCTCGACGTCGCCCTCGGCCACCGCCGCCTCGAACTGGTCGAGCCGCAGTTCCTCGGCGTCGGGACCGCGCCGGACCCAGGCGCCGACGATGAGCAGGACCACCAGCCCCACCAACGGGTAGGCGACGATTGCTCGCGGGAGCCGGCGTCTCATGAAGGGCAGAGGCTAATGGAGAAGCGCCCCGTTCTCCCATCGGACGGGCCCCCCGGTCAACCGCCGAGATAGGTGGCGATGTAGGGCAGGTTGCGGTAGCGCTCGGCCAGGTCGAGGCCGTAGCCGATCACGAAGGCCGGCGGGATTCGGAACCCGACATAGCGCAGGTCGGTGTCCGACGCCTGCAGGCCCTCGCGTACGAGCAGGGCGCACACCTCGAGGCTCGCCGGATTGCGGGACAACAGGTTCTTGCGCAGGTACGACAGGGTGAGCCCGGAGTCGACGATGTCCTCGACGATGAGGACGTCGCGGCCGTCGAGGTCGATGTCGAGGTCCTTGACGATGCGGACGACGCCGCTGGTCTTGGTCGAGCTGCCGTAGGACGACACGGCCATGAAGTCGAACTCGACGGGCACGGTGATCGACTTGGCCAGGTCGCTCAGGAACATGAAGGCGCCCTTCAGGACGCACACCAGCAGCGGGTTGCGGCCGGCGTAGTCGTCGCTGATCGCCTCGCCCAGCTCGGCGATGCGGGCCTGGAGCTCGTCGGCGGGAACGACGTCCTGACCGATGCGCTGGTCGTCGCTGAACGGTACGGCTTCCATGGGCGGCGAACCTAGCCCCGGCTCGTCGCGTGCAGAACCGGGCCACCACCGGTATCCGAGGTTTTCGCGCTGGACCACCGCCACCGTGGCGGATCGCAACAACCTCAGGTCGCGCGGGCGTCACCCCGCCGCGGCGAACTAGCCCTCGACCCGGAGCCGCCCTTCGGACCGGGCGACGCGACGACCTCCGGCGACCTCGGTCGCGGCGCGCTCGCCGCGGGCCACGGCCAGCACCCGTGCGACGGTGGCCGCATCCGGCGGATGGCGGTCGTCGCCCGTCCTCAGCCACGCCCGGATCGCCCGCCGGGCCAGGGGCTCGGGTGCGGCGGCCAGCGCCCGGGCGTCGGTCGGGTCGAGCCCGGCGGCGAGGTCGTCGAGGAGGGCGGCGTCGGCCGCCATGAGGTCGGCCTGGCGGGCCAGCACCGGCGCCACGTCACGCTGGGCCACGTCGCTCAGCAGGGGGACGACCTCGTGGCGGACCCGGTTGCGCCGGAGGGCCGGATCGAGATTGGACGGATCGTCGACGGGGGTCAGCCCGAGCGCATCGCAGAGCGCGCCGGTCTCGGCCCGCCGCAGGCCGATGAGCGGCCGCACCGGCGCACCGGCTCGTCGGCCCATCCCCGACAGCCCGTCGATCCCGGCGCCGCGCATGAGGTTGAGGAGCACGGTCTCGGCCTGGTCGTCGGCCGTGTGACCGGTGAGCACACCGGGCGGGAGCGCCCCGTACCGCGCCATGCGGGCCCTGGCCTCGAGGTTGGGCCCCGGCAGGACCGAGATCGGCATGGTCTCGAACCGGGCCCCGAACCGGGCCGCGGCCTCGGCCACCACCTTGGCCTCGTCCGCCGACTCCGGGCGGAGGCCGTGGTCGACATGGACGGCCGTCACGTCGCAGCCGGCAGCCGTCGCCAGCACGAGCAGGGCCAGCGAGTCCCGCCCGCCGGATACGGCGCAGGTCACGGGGGACCGGGCCGGAGGGAAATGGCACCGCCCGAGCAGGGCGGCGACGATCGGAGGAAAGAGCCAGCCGGAGCCGGCCCTTTTCATCCGGCCCGTCTCACGCCGCCGAACCCGCCGGCCGCATCCGGTCGATCCAACGGTCGGGCGCCCGGATCTCGTCGAGGGTCGGGAGGTTCTGGGGCCCGGCGAAGGCCCGGTGCAGCAGCTCCTGACCGCCGGCCGACTCCACCACCTCGATGAACCGCTCGCCCTGCTCGTACTGATTCATCTTGGCCTCGAGCCCGATGAGCTTGGCCAGGAACCGCGACGCCGGGTCGAGCTGGCGCCGACGCTGCTTCAGCACCCGCGAGAAGCGGCCGGCGCTGGGGATCAGGTCCTGGCCCGCCCGGTCCATGGTGACGTCGCCGTGCCCCTCGAGCAGGCTCATCATCCCGCCGATCTGCTGGAGCGCCTTCTCCTGCTCCGGCGTGGCGATCAGCGTCACCACCCCGCCGTCCTCGAGCGGATTCCTGCCCTGCCGCAAGGCCTCGGCCACCCGCTGCAGGGCGACCAGGAACCGCTTGGGGTCGGGGTCGACGTCGGCCAGGGCCTGGTGGACGAGCCCGAGGAAGTGGTCGCGCAGCCACGGGACCCCCGTGAACTGCATGCGGTGGGTGACCTCGTGGAGCGCCAGCCACAGGCGGAACTCGGCCGGAGGGAAGCCGAAGCGCTTCTCGAGGGCGATGACGTTGGGGCCGACGTAGTACACGATGTCCTGCTCGTCCGGCTGCTCGTCCTCGACGATGAGCAGGTCGTACTGGCCGAGCACGCGGCCGGACAGGAACCCGAGCAGCAGCCCGACCTCCGCCCCCGCCACCCGGGACGCGAACGGCGCGATCGGCCCGCTCAGGCGGTCGCCCAACCGGTCGGTCAGCGGCCGCAGCATCCGTTGGAACGACCCGATGTTGGCCCTGACCCAGCCGGCCCGGTCGGTCACCCGGGCGCGGGCAGGTCCGGCGAGCGAGCGCAGGCCGGTCGCCTCCTCGACCAGGGCCTCGGCCTGCACGGTGAGGCGGTCGAAGTCGGACGAGAGAGAGTGGTAGTGATACGACTCGGCGAAGGGCTCCCGCCCCGTGGTGCGAAGCGCGATCCGCTCGGCCAGCGCCCAGTCGACCGGGCTAGCCACGCGTGCTCATCGCTGCTGCCCGCGGGAGGGGTAGCGGGAGCGGGTGACCTTGAACAGATAGCCGCCGATGGTGGCGACGACCACCCCGATGGCCGCCAGCATGAGCGCGACCCCGATCCAGAAGTGCCAGACGACCGCCAATGTCATGCCGCCAGGTTACGGCGAACCGCGCCGCCCTGGTTTTGTCGCCCTGAGGGAGCGAAATTCGCAACACTGGGGCGACAGAACCCCGGAGGACGGTCCGGGGCGGAAGGGTTTGCTGGTGGACTTTCTCCGACCGAGCACGTGGACCGAGGCGCTGGAAGCCAAGGCCGAGCACCCCGAGGCGGTGCCGATCGCCGGCGGCACCGACGTCATGGTCGAACTCAACTTCGACCGCCGCCGCCCGCCCGCGCTGATCGACCTGACCCGCGTGGGCGAGCTGCAGGAGTGGGACGCCGAGAACGGAAGCGTCCGGCTGGGCGCCGGCGTCACCTACACCCGGCTGATCACGGAGCTCGCCGACCGGCTTCCCGGCCTGGCGATCGCGTCGCGGACGGTCGGCTCGCCCCAGATCCGCAACCGGGGCACGGTGGGCGGCAACCTGGCCACCGCCTCGCCGGCGGGCGACGCCCATCCGCCCCTGCTGGCCGGCGACGCGGTGGTCGAGGCCGAGTCGCTCACCGGCGGGCCGAGGGACATCCCGATCGCCGACTTCTTCACCGGGCCCAAGCGCAGCGCCCTGGCGCCGCACGAGCTCATCGCCGCGGTGCGCGTCCCCACCGCCACCGGGCCCCAGCAGTTCTCGAAGATCGGCACCCGCAACGCGATGGTCATCGCGGTGGCGTCGTTCGCGGTGGCCCTCGATCCTGAGCGGCGCCGGGTCGGCACCGGCATCGGCTCGGCGGGGCCCACGCCCCTGCGGGCGCCGGCGGCCGAGGACCTGGCCGGCGCCGAGCTGGACTGGGACGGCCGGGGTCCGCTCGACGACGACCTGGCCCGGCGGTTCGCGGCGCTGGTGGCCGAGGCGGCCGCTCCGATCGACGACGTCCGCGGCAGCGCCGCCTACCGGCGGCACACCGTGGCCGTCATGGCCCGGCGCACGCTGGGCTGGGCGTGGGACGAGCTGCGGAGGCGATGATGCGGCTGATCTGTACGGTCAACGGCGAGCGGCGCGAGGTCGACGACGTGTGGGAGGGCGAGAGCCTGCTCTACGTCCTCAGGGAGCGGATGGGCCTGCCCGCCTCCAAGAACGCCTGTGAACAGGGCGAATGTGGCTCGTGCACCGTGTACCTCGACGGGCTGCCGGTCTGTTCCTGCCTGGTCGCCGCCGGCCAGGCCGCGGGTCGCGACGTGGTCACGGTCGAGGGGCTGTCCGGCGCGGCCGCAGATGCCGACGGCCACGGCGACGGCGACGAGCTCGACCCGGTGCAGGTGGCGTTCGTCGAGGCCGGGGCGGTGCAGTGCGGGTTCTGCACGCCGGGGCTGATCCTGGCCGTGCACGACCTGCTGCGCCGGATCCCGCTGCCGACCGACGCCGAGATCCGGGAGTCGCTGGCCGGAAACCTGTGCCGGTGCACCGGCTACGAGATGATCCTCGACGCCGTCCGGCTGGCCGCAGCCCGGCAGGCGGGGTGAGCCGGCGATGACCGAGACGACCACGACCGAGCCCGCGACCACCGGGACCGAGGCACCGGTCACCGGAGGCGTCGGCGACAGCCCCGTCCGGCCGGACGGGATCCTCAAGGTCAAGGGCGAGTTCGCCTATTCGAGCGACCTCTGGACCGACGACACGCTGTGGGGGGCGACCCTGCGGAGCCCGCACGCCCACGCCCGGGTGCGCTCGATCGACATCGGGCCGGCGCTGGCCCGGCCCGGCGTATACGCCGTCCTCACCCACGACGACGTGCCCGGGCGCAAGGTCTACGGCCTCCAGCACCCGGACCAGCCCGTGCTCGTCATCGACGAGGTGCGCTACCACGGCGAGCCGGTGGCCGTGGTGGCCGCCGACCACCCGGAGACGGCCAGGCTGGCCCTCAAGGACATCCGGGTCGACTACGAGCCGCTCCCGCCGCTGACCGACGCCCGGCGGGCGCTCGCCGCCGACGCGCCCAGGGTCCATCGGCGGGGCAACGTGGTCAAGCACGTCCGCATCCGGAAGGGCGACGTCGCCGCCGCCGAGGCCCGGGCCGCGATCGTGGTCACCGGCGACTACGAGGTCGGGATGCAGGACCAGGCCTTCCTCGGCCTCGAGTCCGGGCTGGCCGTGCCGGCCGAGGACGGGGGCATCGACATCTACGTGGCGACCCAGTGGCTGCACGTCGACCGCGACCAGGTCGCGGCGTGCCTCGGCCTCCCCGAGGAGAAGGTGCGGCTCCATCTGGCCGGCGTCGGCGGGGCCTTCGGCGCCCGGGAGGACCTGAGCATGCAGGTCCACGCCTCGCTCCTTGCCCTGCACACCGATCGCCCGGTGCGGATGGTCTACAACCGGGAGGAGTCGTTCTTCGGCCACGTCCACCGCCACCCGGCGTTCCTCCGCTACGAGCACGGCGCCGATGACGACGGCCGGCTCCGGTACGTGCGGGCCGAGATCGTCCTCGACGGCGGGGCCTACGCCTCCAGCTCCCAGGCGGTGGCCACCAACGCGGCCACCCTCGGCGTCGGTCCGTACGAGGTGGCCAACGTCGAGATCGACAGCTGGGCCGTCTACACCAACAACCCACCGTGCGGCGCCATGCGCGGCTTCGGGGCGGTGCAGGCCTGCTTCGCCTACGAGGCGCAAATGGACCGGATGGCCGCCCGCCTCGGCCTCGACCCGGTCGAGCTGCGGATCCGCAACGCCATGACGCAGGGATCGACGATGCCAACCGGCCAGGTGGTCGACGCCGCGGCGCCGGTGGCCGAGCTGCTGACGAGGGTGCGGGACCAACCCCTTCCGCTCGGCGGCGAGGCGGGCGATCAGTACGACTTCGACCTGCGTGACCTGCCCGGCGGGGTGGCCAACACCACCCACGGCGAGGGCGTGGTGCGGGGCGTCGGCTACGGCATCGGCATCAAGAACGTGTGCTTCTCGGCCGGCTTCGACGACCCGTTCTCGGCCCGGGTGCGGCTCGAGATCGTGGCCGGCGAGCCCGTCGTCAGCATCCACACCGCGGCGGCCGAGGTGGGCCAGGGCATGGTGACCGTTCAGGCCCAGGTGGCCAGGACCGAGCTCGGGGTCGAGCGGGTGGTGGTGCTGCCGGCCGACACCGGCATCGGCAACGCCGGGTCGACCTCGGCGTCCCGCCAGACCTACATGAGCGCAGGCGCGGTCCGGGCCGCGTGTGCGGAGGTGCGGGACCGGGTGCTGGCCCGGGCCGGCGAGGGTGTCGGGCTCGCCGGGGGGGCCCTGGTCGACGGCGCCGGCGCCGTCGTCGTGACGCTGGTCGAGCTGCTGGCCGACGGCGAGCCGGTGGAGGCCACCGTCGAGTGGCGGCACCGTCCGACAGAACCGCTCGACCCGGACACCGGCCAGGGCCGGGCCCACGTGCAGTACGCGTTCGCGGCCCACCGGGCGGTGGTCGACGTCGACGTCGAGCTCGGCTTGATCAAGGTCGTCGAGCTGGCGACGGCCCAGGACGTGGGCCGGGCGATGAACCCCCAGGCCGTGGTGGGCCAGATCCAGGGAGGCACGGCGCAGGGGCTCGGTTTGGCGGTGATGGAGGAGATCCAGCTCCAGGACGGTCTGGTCAGCAACCCGTCGTTCACCGACTATCTCATCCCGACCATCCTCGACATGCCACCGATGCGGATCGACGTGCTCGAGCTGGCCGACCCGCACGCGCCCTATGGGCTGCGGGGGGTGGGCGAGCCGCCGACCATCTCGTCGACCCCGGCCATCGTCGCCGCCATCCGCGCCGCCACCGGCCTACCGCTGAAGCGCGTGCCCGTCCGCCCCGAGCACATCACCGGAACGGGAACGGGGTAGCCGGGGGGGCCGACACGAATGTTCGGTGGATCTTTCCCAAGAAGGGGAAAGATCCACGGCAAGTTCGGCGGGATGCGGGTTCAGGCGATCTTTTTGCCCCGGAGGCGGGGGGCCTCGACGGGCAGATGGAGGCTGCAGAACTTGCCGTCGTTGTAGATCGAGAGCCGGGTGTGGCAGCCGGGCTCCTTGCACGTGCGGCCCCTGCCGTACTGCCTGGCGGGGTGGTCGTAGCTGGTGACCTTCTCCCCCATGACCCCCCGGTCTTCCATGGAGCAGCCAACCCACGGGACCGGGCCGGCATTCCAGCGTCAGGAAAAGTCTCAGATCGAGGGCGGCGGTTCCACCCCGAGCACGTCGGCGATGCGCTGCCGCAGCGACTCGGGCACGGTGTCCTTGCACTTGCTGGCGATGATCTGCCGCAGCTCGGCCTCGAAGTCGAACTGTTCGAAGCACGGCGGGCAGTCGTCGAGGTGACGCCTGATCTCGACCTTGCGGGTCTCGGTCAGCTCGCCGTCGAGAAAGGTGTACAGCTCGTGTACCGCATCGTCGCACTCGCCGTGCTCACCCATCGTTGCTGCCCCTGTTCATGCGCCGCGGGTACCTTCGACACCCGTCGGCGTTTGCGTGCTTTCGGTGCTCTCCGTGGTCTCGGTGCTCTCGGTGCTCTGCTGTTCGCCGTTTCCGTCCGCAGACGGCCGATCGAGCAGTCCTCGTTCGACGGCGAACTCGTACAACCGCTTTTGCAGCCCGCGTCTTCCCCGATGGAGCCGGCTCATCACCGTCCCGATGGGTATGTCGAGGATGTCGGCGATCTCCTTGTAGGAGAATCCCTCGACGTCGGCCAGCAGCACGGCCATCCTGAACTGCTCGGGGAGTGACTCGAGGGCGTCCTTCACCTCGGTGTCGGTGAACCAGTCGAACAGCTCGTCCTCGGCGCTGCGCCCGATCTGCGCCGCCTCGAGCCCCCCGAGCCGGCGGTAGAGGAAGAAGTCCTCTACGTCGTCGAGCTGCTGCTCCTCCGGGCGCCGCTTCTTCGACCGGTAGGTGTTGATGAAGGTATTGGTGAGGATGCGGTACAGCCAGGCCTTGAGGTTGGTGCCCTCGGTGAACGAGTCGTAGGCGCGGTAGGCCTTGAGGTACGTCTCCTGGACCAGGTCCTCCGCGTCGGGCCGGTTGCGCGTCATGCGCAGGGCGGCCGAGTACAGCGAGTCCATGAAGGGCATCGCCTGCTCGACGAAGCGGTTGGGGTCCGCCACGCCCGCACCCTACCGGCGGGGGTGACGGTCGGGCGACGCGTTCAGCGGCTGGCGCCGGTGGCGTCGCTGCCCAGCTCGGCCGGCACGATGTCGACGTCGACGACGTCGCCCCGGCGCAGCACGCGCAGCGGAACGGCGCGTCCGATCCAGTCGGCGGTGAGCAGCCGCTGGAGGTCGCCGATGCCGGCGACCGGCTCGGCCCCGACGGCGACGATCACGTCCTCGGTGCGCAGCCCGGCCTGCGCCGCCGGGCTGCCGGCGACGACCGTGGTGACCTCGACGCCGTCGCGCCGGCCGATCGTGGCCGCCGCTCTCGGGGGCAGCGGGCGGGTGCCCCCGGCCACGCCGAGGTAGGCCCGGCGGACCCGTCCGTCTCGTACGAGGGCGGCGATGAACCGGCCGGTGGCCGGATTGAGCGGAACGGCGAGGCCGAGGCCCTGCCCGATGCCGGGCCCGATCACCGCGGTGTTGATCCCGACGACGACCACGGCGTCGTCGACGACGGTGGCCAGGGCACCGCCCGAGTTGCCCGGGTGCAGGCTGGCATCGGTCTGGATGACGTTGTCGACGATGCGGGCGTTGCGACCGTCGCTCGTCGTCAGCGACCGGCCCAGGGCCGACACGACCCCGGCACTCAACGACCCGGCATAACCGAGCGGGCTGCCGACGGCCACCACCAGCTGGCCCACCCGCAGGCGGTCGGCATCGCCGATGGAGGCGGTGCGGAGTCCGCCCGCCGCCACCCGGATGACCGCCAGGTCGGACAGGGGATCCTGGCCGACCACGTCGAAGTCGAAGGACCGGCCGTCGCTGAACACCGCAGCACCGCCGGTGGCCCGGGCGACGACGTGGGCCGAGGTCAGCAGGAACCCGTCGGCCGAAAGCACGACCGCCGAACCGGCGCCGGACGGCACCCGCCCGCCAGGCACCCGCCGCATCACCCGCAGGCTGGCCACCACGGGGAGGACCTCGTCGGCGACCCGGGTGACGACCTGGGAGTAGGCGTCGAGCGCCGAATCGCCGCCAGGGCTCAAGCGGACCCCTCCGTGGGCGTGGCCCCGGTGAACTGGACCCGAACGTCGAGCTCGTCGACGCCGCGCACGACCTTGAGGACCACGGCGTCGCCCGCGGCGTCGAGCGCCGCGAACAGGTCGTCGGCCGTCGCCAGGTCTCGGTCGACGGCGGTGACGAGCAGGTCGCCCGGCTGGATCCCGGCCTGGTCGGCCGGTCCGCCGGGCTCGACCACCCGGACCAGCAGCCCGTCACGGGGCGGGAGCCCGACCGACCGGCGCAGCCGGCGGGCGACCCCGGCCGGGGCCACAC
>JBOGGX010000291.1:0-2449 GCA_050744245.1 Acidimicrobiales bacterium | reverse complement strand
TCGGCATCGACGTACGCGCGATGCAATGGGCCGCCTTCGTCTTCGCAGGGTTGTTCGCCGGCCTGGCGGGCGCGCTCTACGCGTTCTCCAAGGGCTCCATCTCTCCCGAGGCGCTGGCCGTGCCGCGTTCGGTCGACGGCCTGGTGATGGTGCTGCTCGGCGGCCTGCACACGCTCACCGGTCCGGTGTGGGGCGCGGCACTGTTCACGTGGCTGCAGGACGCGGTGGCGCGCGGCTTCGACTACTGGCGTGCGGTGATCGGTGCCGTGCTGCTGGCGCTGGTGCTCTTCCTGCCCGCCGGGCTGGGCGGGCTGCTGGACAGAAAGGCCGCGCGATGACGGCGCTCACGGTGCGCAAGCTCGCCAAGGCCTATGGCGGGGTGCGCGCGCTGCGCGGCGTCGACTTCGACGTCGCCGCAGGCGAAGTGGTGGCGCTGATCGGGCCGAACGGCGCCGGCAAGACGACCTGCTTCGACGTTCTCAACGGCCAGACCCGCGCCGACGCCGGCGCGGTCGAGCTCGACGGACGCAGCCTGCTCGGTCTTGCGCCGCGCCGCATCTGGCGTCTGGGGATCGGGCGCACCTTCCAGATCACCGCCACCTTCGGCTCCATGACCGTGCGCGAGAACGTGCAGACGGCGCTGCTCTCGCACCGGCGACGCCTGTGGTCGCTGCTGAGCGTCGCCGCACACGCCTGCGCCGATGAGGCGGACGCCCTGCTCGATCGCGTCGGCATCCTGCAGCACGCGCAGCGCGCATGCGCGGTGCTCGCCTACGGCGACCTGAAGCGGGTCGAGCTCGCCATGGCGCTCGCCAATCAGCCCCGGCTCCTGCTCATGGACGAGCCGACCGCCGGCATGGCGCCCCACGAGCGCGGCGAGCTGATGCAGCTGGCGGCAACGCTGGCCCACGCAGGCGGCACCGCGGTGCTATTCACCGAGCACGACATGGACGTGGTGTTCACCTACGCCGACCGCATCCTCGTCCTTGCCGAGGGCGAGCTGATCGCCGCAGGCAGCCCGGCGGCGGTGCGCGCCGATGCGCGCGTGCGCGAGGTCTATCTTGGCGGCGGCGATGCTTGAGGTGCGCGCGCTGAGCGCCGCCTACGGCAGGGCGCAGATCCTGTTCGGGCTGGATTTCACCGCCCAGGCCGGAGAAGTGCTGGTGCTCCTCGGCCGCAATGGGGCCGGCAAGACGACCGCCCTGAAGCGGATCATGGGGCTGGTGCCGCCGCAAGCCGGCGAGATCTGCTTCGACGGGGTCCGCATCGACGCCTTGCCGCCCTATCGGATCGCGCGGCTCGGGCTGGGCTACGTGCCGGAGGATCGGCGCGTCTTCACCGACCTCACGGTACGCGAGAACCTGGAGGTGGGCCGCCAGCCGCCGCAAGCGGGCACGGCGCACTGGACGCCCGAGAAGTTGTTCGAGCTGTTTCCCAACCTCGGGCGCATGCAGGACCGCCTGGGCGGCCGGATGTCGGGCGGCGAGCAGCAGATGCTCGCCGTCGCGCGCACGCTGATGGGCAATCCCCGGGCCATTCTGCTGGACGA
This sequence comes from Acidimicrobiales bacterium, assembly GCA_050744245.1. GTDB lineage: Bacteria > Actinomycetota > Acidimicrobiia > Acidimicrobiales > JBOGGX01 > JBOGGX01. The sequence goes on along the minus strand of JBOGGX010000291.1, from coordinate 900 downwards.
GCCCGCCGAAGGCCTCGCGCCGATCATCGTCGGGCAGGTGGCGACGGCCATTCTCGCGCTCAAGGCGCGAGGCCTGTGCGTGCTGCTGAGCGAGCAGAACGCGCGCTTCGCGCGTCAGGTCGCCGACCGTGCGTGCCTGCTCGAGCAGGGGCGCATCGTTGCTTCAGGGTCGCTCGCGGACGTGCAGGCGCAGTACGCGCTGACTCAATAGCGATACGGCTCCGCGCATTTGACGATCTCCGCCGTGTTAGGGAGATCGAGACAGTGCCGCGCGTCTTCGTTCATCCGCATCGGGCGCTTACCCGACGCCGCGGCGGTCTTCATTGGCTTCGCGTCGACCTGCGCGCCCGCCGGCTTGCCCTGCTCCACCTTGATCCCGGCCGGCTTGGCGGCCTCCGCCTGAGCACTGGCCAGGCTCGTCGGAAGAACCACAAGTATTGCAACAAGAGCAGCCGCTAAGGCTTTGTTTGTCATGGGTCTGTCCTAATTGGGAAACCCCGGACACCATGCTAGAACCATCCGGGGCCGGATGCAATCCCCTGATAGGCTTTGGGGGCATGCCTTCGCTCGCCCGGTACGCTTGGCTGTCCGTGGCCACCGCCCTCGCCACCATGGCTCTGAAGGGGGTGGCGGCATGGCTCACCGGGTCGCTGGGCCTGCTTTCGGACGCCCTCGAGTCGTTCGTCAACCTCGGCGCCGCGCTCATTGCCCTTTACACGCTGCGCGTCGCCACCCGCCAGCCCGACGAAAAGCATCCGTTCGGGTATACCAAGGCGGAGTACTTCTCCGCCGCGGTCGAAGGCGCCCTCATCCTGCTCGCGGCGCTCGCCATCGTCGCGACCGCGATTCCGCGGCTGATCGAGCCCCAGCCCATCCTGCGCTTCGACGTCGGCATCTTCA
>JBOGGX010000290.1:0-3241 GCA_050744245.1 Acidimicrobiales bacterium | reverse complement strand
GGACGGTACCCCGACCGGGAGCTCGGCGTCCTCGGCGGTCGGGAGCACCGTCAGCTGCCCGGTGCCGGTCGCGCCGCTCTGGCGGGCGGCCCAGACCGCGGCCCCCAGCGCGACGCCGTGCTTGGGGTGGGCGTCGACCGCCACCGGTCGTCCGAGCTCGGACGTCACCATCTGGGCCACGAGGGGCACCCGGGACGAGCCGCCGACGAGCAGGATCCCGTTCACGTCCTCCGGGGTGACGTCGGCCGACCGCATGGCCCGGCGCAGGGCGGCGATCGAGTCGCTGATGGCCGGTCGGATCATGGTCTCGAACTCGACGCGGGTCAGCCGGATGCTGTCGGTGATCCCCGGCACGGCCACAGGGATGGTCACGTCGACATCCGAGGACAAAACCTCCTTGGCGTCGACGCAGTCGGCCCGCAGCCGGGCGACCGCCATGGCGACGGCCGGGTCGTCCGGATCGAGCCGCGCCACCGCCCCTCCGAGCGAGCGGTCGACGTGGGCCAGCACGGCAGCATCGAAGTCGACCCCGCCCAGTTGCTCGATGCCCTCGGGCTCGCCTATCACCTCGTAGCCGCCGTCGTCGGTGCGGCGCAGCACTGCCGCGTCGAAGGTGCCGCCGCCCAGGTCGTAGACCGCTACCACCGCGCCGGGTTCCACCCGCTCCTGGGTGGCGTAGTGGATGGCCGCCGCCTGGGGCTCGGTCAGGAACGTGACCGGCATCTCGCCGAGCTCCGCCAGCCGCACGGCCTGCCGAAGCAGGTCGAGCTTGTACGGGCCCCAGTTGGCGGGGTGGGCGATGGCCACGTGGTCGGGCGGTCCGCCCTCGCGCTCGCTGACCCGAGCCAGCGCCGCCTCGAGGATCCGCGCCGTGAGACCCTCGGCGGAGAACGGCATGCCCCCGACGATGATGGTGACCCGGTCGCCCATCCGCCGCTTGAACTCGCGAGCCACGCGCGCGGGTTCGATCGATCCCTGGCGGTTGGCCGCCTCCCCGGTGATCGCGGTGCCGTCGGGTTTGACGAAGACGACCGACGGGATCACCGCGGCCCGGTCTCCCAGCCACACCACCTCGACGCGCCCGTCCCGGTGCACGGCTGCGGCGGTGTAGGTCGTCCCGAGATCGACCGCCGCCTGATAGCCCATCGCCGACAGAGCATGGCACTGACCGGTGCGTCCGCGTGGGTCCGCGACATCTGCGCCACTCGGCCTTCGGCCTCGCCGGCGCGGCCTTCGGCAACCGCCCGGCCGTTGTTTGCGGCTCCGCCTGGCGGCTGCGCCGCGTCGTCCGCCCCACACCGGAGTCGTCGCGTGCCGCTGGCAACATGGAGTGTGGTGGGCTGCACGCGACCCTGAGAGTCGGGCACCGCGCACCGGTCGCCCGGCCCTACGATGCCGGGCCGGAGGTGACATGGACCCGCTCGTGATCGTCGATCCCGCCTCCGTGACCGTGGCGCCCGGCGGGCAGATGACCGTCACGGTGTCGGTGCGGAACCAGGGCCAGACCAACGACACGTTTCGGCTCGACGTCCTGGGCGACGCCGCCGGATGGTCACAGGTCAGTCCGGCGATGGTCGAGGTCGGGCCCCAAGGCCAGGCCATGGCGGCCATCGCGTTCGCCCCGCCCTCGAGCGCGGCCGGCGCGACGACCGGAGGCGCGGTGCCGTTCGGGGTGCGGGTGCAGTCGGTGACCGACCCCACGTCGTCGGCCGTCGCCGAAGGCGACCTCGTGGTGAGCGAGCCGGGCCGGGCCTCGGTCAAGCTGACGCCTGATCAGTCGAAGGGCTGGCGGTCGGGTCACCACCGGCTCGAGGTGTCCAACTGGGGCGGCGGCCCGGCTCGACTGTCCTTCGAAGCCACCCACGTGTCGAAGGCGTTCGACGTACGCATCACGCCGCCCACCCTCGACGTCCCCATCGGCGGCACCGAGACGGCCGAGCTCGTGGTGCAGCCCCGCAGCACGTTCGTGCGTGGTGATCGGGTGCGTCATCGCTTCCAGGTGGTCGCGCGGGGCGCCGACATGACCCAGACCGTGGTCGACGGCGGGTACGAGCAGCGGCCCTTGATCGGGCGGCTGCCGCTCGTCATCGGTCTCGCGGCCATCGTCGCCGTGCTCGGCTTCTTCGCCTTCGCCTGGCTGTCCGGCCTCGGCGGCGACGACGACGAGGCCGACCGCGGGGACGGCACCGCCGACACGCTCGCCGCCGACCTCCCGCAGACGCCGCAGGAGTTCGCGGCCGAAGCGGTCAGCTCCGACCTGGTCCACCTTACGTGGGTGCCGGTCCCCGACGCCGACAGCTACGTCGTCGTCAGCCTCGACCCGGCCACCGCCGAGCAGGCGGAACCGACCGTGGTCCAGACGTTCGAAGGCATTCCCACCACCCAGGGCGGGTTCGACGCCGTCGACCTCCTGCCCTCGAGCCCCTACTGCTTCCAGGTGCTCGCGGTGCGGGCCGCGACATCGTCTGCGCCGTCGGCGCCGCAGTGCGTAGACACGCTCGCCCTGGCCGCGACGGGGGGTCCGACGGAGGTCACGGTGGAAGCGATCGACGCCGGCCGGGCGCGGGTGCGCTGGGTCGACGGATCACAGGGCCAGAACGAGCACCTGGTCCGGCACAACGGCCCGGTGGTCGCCATCGTGCCGCCCGGCACGTCTGAGGCCGTGCTCGAGCTCGAGGAGGGTGAGAACTGCTTCCGGGTCCAGGCCAGGAGCGCCGGCGCGACGTCGGCCGCGTCCGATCAGCAGTGCGTCGCCGGGCCGACGGCCACGACGGTGCCCGAGGATCTCGAGGTGATCGTCGTCGTACAGAACGGCGTCATTCCCGTCACCGACCCCCAGGCCGAACAGCGTGCCAACCAGCGCCGGGACGAGCTCAGGGCGGCCGGGCATGCGGCCGAGGTGCTCAACACCGCCGACTACCCCCGGCTCAGCCGCGAGACCGGCGAGTTTCTGTGGGTGTACATCGGCGGCTTCCCGACCGAGGCCGACGCCATGGCCTACTGCCAGACCGCTGGACTCCAGTGCATCACCGAGGAGCCGGGGGGCCGGGGTGGGTGAGCACGGCGCCGCACTTGCGGCAGAAGCGGCGCTCGACCGGATTGTCGACGCCGCAGTCCGGACAGAGCGGCCCCGCCGGCGGGGGTGACGGCGCCGCCGGCTGAGGCGGAGGCGGCGGCGGGGCCGGCTCGGGAGCCGATGCCTCGACGAGGGGCGGGGGTGGCGGCGGGGGCGAGGGCGGGG
>JBOGGX010000289.1:0-2467 GCA_050744245.1 Acidimicrobiales bacterium | reverse complement strand
GACCACCACGGTGGTCAGGCGCACCACAACCGGTCACCGAGACTGTCGGCGGCGAGGAGGACTACGCCTTCCTCACGAGTTCGACGAGCTCGGTGGCGGTGGTGAAGTCGAGCGAAAGCACGTTCTTGGTCAGGCCGAACGCCACGCCCGTGGCCGGGTCGCCGAAAGCGAAGCTCCCGCCGGCGCCACCCACGCCGAACGCGGTCGACGCCGAATCGCCCTCCTCGCCGAGCAGGCCGATCGAGTACCCGAGACCCCAGGACGTCGGCATGCCGAAGACCTCGTCGACCCCGCTCGAGACCACCGTCGTGGCCCGGCGCAGTCGGTCGGGCGAGATCAGCCGGACACCGTCGACCTCGCCCAGCAGCGCGGCGTACATCCGGGCGATGGCCCGGGCCGAGGTCTTCCCACCGGCGGGGATGTCGGCCTCCAGGACGTCGGTCCGGCTGCCCAACTCGGCCGTGGGCATGAGCGTCATCGGCCCGGCCTTGAACATCGGGAGATCGGCCGGCATCGAGGACATCATCTCCTCGCCGCCCGGCGCGTCCTCCAACCGGGCCAGCCGGTGGTGCTCCGACACCGGCATGCCGAAGTAGAGCTCGTCGGCGACCCCGAGGGGCGTGGCCACCTCGTCGCGCAGCACCTCGGAGATCCGCCGACCGGTGGCCCGGCGCACGATCTCTCCGACGATGTAGCCGAACGTGTAGGCGTGGTAGCCCACCTTGGCGCCCGGATCCCACCACAGCTCGGCGTCGGCGATCGCGGCGCACATCTTGTCCCAGTCGCAGACGTCCTCCGGCGTCGTGTCGAGGGGAACGCCAGGAACGCCGGCCGTATGGCTCAACACGTGGCGCACCGTCACCTTGTCCTTGCCGTGGGCGCCGAACTCCGGCCACAGCTCGACGACCGGGGTGTCGTAGTCGAACAGCCCGCGCTCGGCCACGATGTGGGCGACGGTCGAGGTCGCGCCCTTGCCGATCGAGAAGTTGTAGAAGGGCGTGTCGGGCGTGACCAGGCGACCGGTGGCCGGGTCGGCGACCCCCGCGACCGCGTCGACGACCTGCTCGCCGTCGCGGTACGCCGCGACCTGGATCCCCCGTTCGACGCCCGACGCAACCAGGCCGTCGATCTTGTCCTGCACCTGCTCCTGGATGTCGGTCATCGTCAACCTTTGGCTTGGCGGAATCGGTCGCGGTTTGGACCGGCTCGCCGACCCAAGCTCATCGCCGCGGTCAGCCGAACAGGCCGAGCTGGCGCACGGTCTCGCGCTCCTCGGCCAGCTCGTTGATGCTGATGTCGATCCGCGGCCGGGCCAGCTCGCCGTCGATCGAGAGTCCTTGCACGATCGACCATCGGCCGTCGGCGCACGTCACCGGGAACGAGGAGATGAGGCCCTCCGGCACGCCGTAGCTGCCATCGGAGTACACGCCCATCGACACCCAGTCGTCGTCGGGGGTTCCCATGGCCCAGTCATGGACGTGGTCGATGGCGGCGCTGGCCGCCGACGCCGCGCTCGACGCCCCGCGCGCCTCGATGACCGCGGCCCCCCGCTGCTGTACGGTGGGGATGAAGTCGTTCACCAACCAGTCCTGGTCGTCGACGATCTCGAGCGCGGGACGGCCGGCGATTCGGGCGTTGGCGACGTCGGGGTGCTGGGTGGCCGAGTGGTTGCCCCAGATCGTCATCCGGGTGACGTCGCCGACGAGGACCCCTGCCTTCTTGGCCAGCTGACCCATGGCCCGGTTGTGGTCGAGCCTGGTCATGGCGGTGAACCGCCAGGGCTCGATGTCGGGCGCGTTGGCCTGGACGATGAGGCAGTTGGTGTTGGCCGGGTTGCCGACCACCAGGATGCGGACGTCGGCCGAGGCGCCCTCGGACAGCGCCCGCCCCTGGGGGGCGAAGATCTTCCCGTTGTCCGCCAGCAGGTCGGCCCGCTCCATCCCCTGGCCGCGCGGTTTGGCCCCCACCAGAAGGGCGTAGCCGACGTCGCCGAAGGCCACGTCGACGTCGTCGGTGGCCACCACGTCGTGGAGCAGCGGGAAGGCGCAGTCGTCGAGCTCCATCACGACCCCGCCGAGCGCGCCCAGGGCGGGCGTGATCTCGAGCAGGTGCAGGATCACCGGCTGGTCCGGGCCGAGCAGCTGGCCGCTGGCCACCCGGAACAGCAGGGCGTAGCCGATCTGGCCGGCCGCGCCGGTGACCGCGACGCGGACAGGGGGTCTGGTCGTCATCGCGCTGGACCATACTGCGGGCGGTGTCACCGTCAGCAACGAGGGTCGTCGTGGTCGGCGCCGGGGTCGTGGGCGCCAGCACCGCCTACCACCTCGCCTCGGCCGGGGCCGATGTCGTGCTGGTCGACCGGGGCGACCACGGCCAGGCCACCGCGGCCGGCGCCGGGGTCGTGTTCCCGTGGCCGCTGCCCGGCGAGCCACCGGCGTGGGCCGCGATGTGCGCCGCGGCCGAGGCC
>JBOGGX010000288.1:0-11852 GCA_050744245.1 Acidimicrobiales bacterium | reverse complement strand
GCCCGGGGAGCGGTCACCGCCGTCGCCGCCGCCGCGCGGCCGTTGCGCTGTCCGCGGTCGGCCCGATCGGTGTCGCTCGCATCCTGGAAGTGGCCCCGGGCGTTCGGGCCGACGGCCCCGTCCTGGTGATCGGCGCCGGTGTCGTGTTCGCCATCGTCATCGCCGCCGGGTGCCTCCCGGTGGCCCGACTGACGACGGGACGCTCCGCGAGGCGCGGGGCTCGGGCCACCAGTCGGCTCGTCGTGCCGCCCGGACCGCTCCCGCCGCCCGTCGCGTCAGGCGTCGGCATGGCCGTCAACGGCGGACGAGGCGGTCACGGCCTACCGGTCGGGACGGCGATCGCCAGCGTCGCCCTCGCCGCGGGCACCCTCGTGGCCGGGGCCGGCCTGACGTCGAGCCTCACCGCCCTGACCTCGACGCCCGAGGCCTACGGCGCACCGTGGGACTTCTCCTTCGGCGGCCCCTCGGCCGACCCCGGCGCGGCGGTCGACTTCTTCCGCCAGACGGACGGCGTGGCCGCCGCCGCGGGAATCGTCGGCGCCGAGGTCGAGATCGGCGATCTGGTCCTCCGGGCCCAGGGCTTCGCGCCCGTGCCGGGAGTCGCCGACGTCGTCGAGCCGGTCGTCACCGAGGGGCGGGAGCCGGTCCGCGCCGACGAGATCGCACTCGGCGCCATCACCATGCGCCGGCTCGGCGTCGTCGTCGGCGACACCGTCGAGCTGCGCAGCACCGTCACCAACTCGGCGCCGTCGCGCCTGACCGTCGTGGGGACCGCGCTCATCAACGACTCGTACGAGGGCAGTCCTGGCGTCGGGGCCATCGTCACGGCCGACCTCATCACCCGAGTGGCACCGGATGCCTCGTCACCAGATCCGTACGTCGTGAGGCTCACCGACGACTCCGACCGGTCGGCGTTCATGAACGCCCTCGCGGAGTCGTTCCCCAGCACGATCCGCCCGCCGATCAAGCAGGAGGCGATTCGCAACGTGGAACGGGTCGCCTATGTCCCCTTCGTCCTCGCCGCACTGGTCGGGCTGCTGGCCGCGGCCTCGCCGGCCCACGCCATGGTGCTCGCCACCCGCCGTCAGCGGCGGCAGCTGGCGGTGCTCAGGACGCTCGGGTTCACCCGCGGCCAGGTGGTCGCCAGCCTCGGATCGCAGGCCACGGTGCTTGTCCTGTTCGCCGCGCTGATCGGGATCCCGCTCGGCGTGGTCGCCGGGCGATGGGGCTGGTGGGCCGTCGCCGACCAGTTCGGCGTGGCCACCGCACCGGTGGTGTCATTGGCCTGGGTGGGCGGCGGCGTCGTCGCCGTGGTCGTCCTGGCCAATCTGGTCGTCGCCGGGCCTGCCGTGCGCGCCACCCACCTGGCTCCGGCCGACACCCTCAGAGTCGAGTAGAGGAAGGATGCAAGCCATGAGGATCGAGCACACGATCACCACGATCTCGTGGATCCCGTCCGAGGCGTTCACGGGTATGGCCCGTCTCACCGAGCAGATGGGGGTCATGCACCACGACCAGCCGCCGCCCGACGAGATCGGGGACCCGGACAGCGGCCAGCTCGAGCGCCTCCGCGACGCCGACGGCTTCCGGTTCGCCAACCGGCTCAGGGCGTGGGTCGACGTCGACGACGGCCGGATCAGCGCGACGTACGGGCACGTCGGCGGGGGCGCCATCGGCTCGACCACGCTGCACCTCGGGGTGGGCGCGGTCACCGTGTCCGCCGTGGCCCTCCCCGACCTGCGACCCGAGCCCGAGGTCGGCGACGGCTGGGTCAGGTTCACCCAGACCGCCGGCGGCCGCACCGGCGTGCCCGCGCCCCGGCCGACCCGGCGTCCGCCGTTCGTGCGGTACTTCGCCCCGATCGCCTGGACGACGCTCGAGCTCACCATCTGGGCCGACGGGCGCCATGAGGGCCGGTTGGTGGGCGCCAGCGGGTTCCCCCGCCACTGGGTCTACGGCGGCGACGGCCGGCTCGTCGCCAAGAGCGGTCTCACCGATCTCCAGAACTGGATGAGGACCTCGTTCGGCTCGAACACGCCGTGGGGTGACTCCGACTCGCCGGCGCTGGTCACCGCGGTCGAGACCGCGTTGGAGCGCCAGCTCTCGACCGAGTTGATGCAGGGCGGCGCCCGGCCCGAGGTTCGGCGGCTGGACGCCGGGCAGGCCCTCGTCCGCCAGGGCGACGGCGGTCACGAGGTGTTCGTGCTGCTCGACGGCGTCGTCGCGGTCGAGGTCGACGGCGTCGCCGTCGCCGAGATCGGACCGGGGGCGGTCCTCGGCGAGCGGGCCGCGCTCGAGGGCGGGATCCGAACGTCGACCATCACGACGGTCACGCCGTGCCGGGTGGCCGTGGCCCGGGCCGACCAGATCGACCGGGAGCGCCTGGCCCGACTGGCCGAGGGCCACCGCCGCGAGGACCAGCAGACCTGAACTCGACGCATCTCGCGCCGGTATGCGGCGCGAGGTGCGTCGAGAATGACCGGGCCGGGTAACCATCGGACCTGCGTCGGCGACTATTGGGTGCCATGGTGGGCTCGGAGGCCTCCTGGGGATCCGATGGGTCCGACGCCGAGCTGGTGGCCCGCGCCCGCGGCGGCGATCGCGATGCCTTGGGCGCGCTCGTGCGCCGGCACCGGCCCCTCGCCGACGCCGTGTGCCGCGGCGTGCTGCAACGAACCGAGGTGGTCGAGGACGTGGTCCAGGAAGCCCTGGTCGTCGCGGTCGTCGGTCTCGAGCGCCTGCGCCAACCGGACCGCTTCGGGCCGTGGCTGTGCGGCATCGCGCTCAACATCGCCCGGCGCTGGCTCCGTGACGCCGCCCGGCGGACGGGCTCAACCGAATCGATCGAGGCTGTCGATCCCGGCCCGGGCCCGGAGCAAGCCGTACTGGACGCCGATCGCACGGCACGGATCCGGCGGGCCGTGGCCGACCTGGCGCCCGGGCAACGGGACGCGCTGGCCCTCTACTACCTCGCCGAACGATCGGGGCCCGAGGTGGCCGCCGCCCTGGCGATCAGCGCCACGGCCACCAAGGCCCGCCTCCACAAGGGGCGCCACGCACTCAGACACAGGTTGGCCGATGAACGAGACGACAGAGGGGACACGACCATGACCACCAGCATCGAGATGCACGTCGCCGAGGTCCGGCGAGAACCACGCACCGCCGACCTCGTGCGGCGGCACGCCATCGTGCTGGAGGAGGATGGCGGTGACCGCCGACTCCCGATCTACGTCGGTGAGCCGGAGGCCACGGCCGTGGCCCTTCGCCTCACCGATGCCGACCTGCCCCGGCCCTTGACCCACGAGCTGCTGACCAACGTCATCGGCGCCTTGGGTGGCCGGGTCACCGAGGTACGCGTCACCCGCCTGACCGAAAGGGTGTTCTTCGGCGAGATCGGGCTGGACGGCCCGGCCGGGTCGATCGCCATCGACGCCCGGCCGAGCGACGCCATCAACCTGGCCCTGCTGACCGGAGCGCCACTCCGCGTCGAGCGCGACGTGTTGACCGCAGCCGAATCGTGCGGCGGCCGAGCGCTCGCCGCCGACGCGCTCACCGAGGGCACCCAGCAGATCGCGGCGGAGTTCCAAGCTTCGATGGCCGAGGCGATGCGAACGCTCCAGGACGAACCCTAAGCCGCAGGCATCCACCCTCGCCTGGTCGAAACAGAGGAAGCTACGCCGGCTCGATCCGTACACGCGCGACGAAGCGAAGGAGAACGCGGCCATGCCGTTGTTGGATCTCTTCTGGTCGATGCTCTGGTTCTTCCTGTGGATCGCCTGGTTCTGGCTGGTGATCATGGTGATCTTCGACATCTTCCGCAGCGACGACCTGTCCGGCTGGGGCAAGGCGCTCTGGGCCGTGTTCATCATCGTCCTGCCCTGGCTCGGGATCCTCGTGTACCTCATCGCACGCGGCGATTCGATGGGTCAGCGCCGCATGGAGGAGGCCGCGGCGCGCGAACGGGCGGCCCGGCAGTACATCCAGAGCGTCGCCACCTACGGTGGGCCGTCGACGGCCGACGAGCTCACCAAGCTCGCCGACCTGAAGAACTCCGGTGTCATCACCGAGGACGAGTTCAACGCCCAGAAGGCCAGGCTGCTCGCCGGGTCCTGACCGCGCTCACGGCACGATCTTGAATCGGCCGCCGTCGAGCGGGCGGACGACCCCGAAATGCCTGCGGTCGAGGGTCAGGATCGTTCGTGTGCGATGGCGAGCGGCGAGCACCACGAGTGAGGCGTCGGCCAGGCCTATCCGCTGATCCTCGTGCCGCTCGACGACGTGATCGGCGGTCACGAACTCGTCCGGATCGAGCCACGTGATGTCGAACGCACCGCCGGCCAGCTCGTGCAGCTCGCGGGACACGTGATCGGCCCACGGGCACGCGAAGCTGTCGCCCATGGACGACGCCGACATCGCCGAACTGACCCGCGCCTTCCTCGACCGCCACTTCGCCGAGTCACCCGAGCTGGCCACCATGAACGGGCTCGACGGACTCGACGACCGCCTGCCCGCGCTGGGCGCCGACGACATCGTCCGGCGGGCCCGTGAGGACGACGAGTGGGACGAGCGATTCGCCGCCATCGCCGATGACGCCCTCTCGGCCGAGGAGCGGGTCGACCGCGACCTGGTGCGGTCGCTCCTGCGCGGCAGGCAGATCCTCCACGAGTGGCAGGACTGGCGCCGGCTGCCCGACACCTATGCCCAGCCCGGGCTCACCGGACTGTTCGCCTTGTTCCTGCGCCGGCTCCACCCGGAGCCCGAGCTGGTGCGCAGCGCCCGCGCCCGGCTCGACGCCATTCCTGCGCTGCTCGACGCGGGCCGGGCCAACCTCGACCCCGAACTGGTGAGGGCGCCGATCGCCGGTCGAGGGGTCAACCTGTGCCGCGCCGCCGCCGGGTATGTGCGCGAGCTGGTGCCCGCCGAAGTGGCCGACGATGCCGGCCGGGCCGAGCTGGCCGAGGCGGGCGCCCGGGCGGCCGAGGCCTACGGAGCCTTCGGCGCCCACCTCACCGATCTCCAGGAACGGGCCACCGGCACATGGGAGGTGGATGAGCGCCGCTACACCGCCCTGCTGCGCGACAAGGAGCTGCTCGACTTCGACGCCGCCGCGTTGCGGGAGCGAGGCGCGGCGGCCTACGACGAGCTGGCGACCGAGATGCGGGAGCTGGCCCGCAGGCACTGGGCCACCGACGACTCTCGTTCGGTGCTCCGCGAGCTCGCCGATCACCGTCCACAGACGCCAGAGGAGATGAGGCTCGGCTACGAGCAGGCGACCGAACGGGCCCATCAGTTTCTCATCCAGAACGGGTTGGTGACGCTGCCCGACGGCGAGCACTGCGACGTGGTGCCGTCGCCGCCGTTCCTCCGGCCCGTGCTCGCGGTCGCTTCGTATCAGCGACCGCCGGTGTTCCGCTCCTCCTGCACGGGACGCTTCAACGTGCCGTTCCCACCCGACGGAACGCCGCCCGACGAGGTGGCCCAGCGGCTGGCGACCAACTGCTATGCCGAGATGCCGACCGTCTCGGTGCACGAGGCCTACCCCGGCCACCACTGGCACTTCGTGCGGCTGCGGGCCATCCACGCCGAGGACCGGCCCCTGCGCTGCATCCTCACCACGCCATACCTCTCCGAAGGGTGGGCGCTCTACGCCGAGCTCATGATGCGGGAGCAGGGCTTCTTCACCGACCCGGCCCACGAGCTGGCCCACCTCGACGCCCGTCTCTTCCGGGCGGCCAGGATCGTGGTCGATACCAGCCTGCACTGCGGCGACATGGGCTTCGACGAGGCGGTGACGTTCATGCGGGACCGGGCCGGGCTGACCGAGCCGGTGGCCAGGGCCGAGGTCACCCGCTACTGCGCCTGGCCCACCCAGGCCTCGGCCTACCTCACCGGGTCGTTTGAGATCGAGCGGCTCAGGCAGCGCTGGTTCGACGAGCAGGCCGGCGACCTCCTCACCTTCCATGACACGCTGTGCGGGTCGGCGGCCCTGCCCATCGCCCTGGCCGAGCGCACGCTCTTTCCTGCATGAGCCGCCGGCGATCGAGCTGGATCGTCGTGCTGCTCGTCGGCGTCGCCGCCGGCGCCGGCTGCGCCCGCGACGACGGTCGCACCCTTCGGCCCCCGCCCCCCGGCGCCACGACCCCGCCACCCACCGGCGGCGAGCAGGCGGGGACCGTCGGCTCGGTGGGCAGCACGCCGACCTTCGCCTTGACCAGCCCGGCGTTCGCCAACGGCGCCGCCCTACCGGTCGAGTTCACCTGCGACGGCGCCGGCGCGCCGCCGCCGGTCGAGTGGTCGGACCCGCCGTCGCTCGCCGTCGAGCTGGCCCTGGTAGTCACCGACACCGACGAGGACGACTCGGTGAGGTGGATCGTCGCCGGGCTGCCCCCCGTAGCCACCCAGCTCGACACCAACGCGCTGCCCAGCGGGGCCGTCGATCTCGGCTACGAGCCCCCGTGCCCAAACCCGGGAACCGAAGCGCACGTCTACGTCTTCACCCTGTACGCCCTGCCCTCGCCGCTCGGGCTCGAGGCCGGCGCGACCTCGGCCGATGCGATCGCCAGGATCGAGTCCAGCCCGGCGCAAGCCGCCCAGCTGACCGCCTTCTACGGCCGGTGAGACCACGTTCGGGAGGGCTGCATCGACCTCGGCGTCCTGGTAGCCTCTCGGCCCCGACGACACGCCAGGAGAGGTGAGGTGCGGCCCGCCACGTCGCCGAGCGATGCAGAGCTGATTGCCCGGGCTCGGGCCGGCGACGACGGGGCCTACAGCGAGCTGCGGGCCCGCCATGTCGCAGCCGCCCGCCGGCTCGTCGGGCGGGCGGGTCGGTTCGGGCCGCGCGGCGACGACGTGGTCGACGAGGCGTTCGCCGTCGTGCTCGACGCCCTGCGGCGGGGCGCCGGGCCCGACATCGATTTTCGCACCTACCTGTTCTCGGTCCTGCGCCGGGGGGCGGCCCGACCGGCCGAAGGCACCGTTCCGCTCGGCCGGGTCGCGGTCGAGCCGCCGCCCCCCGGCCCAGGCCTGGCCCGGGCGTACGAGGCGCTGCCCGAACGATGGCGGGCGGTGCTCTGGTACACCGACGTCGAGGGCACGCCGCCCTCGGCCGTCGAAGCCCATCTCGGTCTGTCCTCCACTGAGGTCGCGGCGCTCGCCTACCGGGCCCGCGAGGCGCTCCGCCAGTCGTATGTCGCGATCCGGATCGACGCCGAGCCATCCGACGACTGCCGCAGGGCCCGGGAGCGCATCGAAGCCCACGCGGTCGGCGCCCTGACGTCCGGCGAGGACGTCAGGGTCCAGCATCACCTCGACACGTGCACCGCGTGCGCCGCTCTGGCGGCCGAGCTCGTCGACCTTCGGGGCTCGCTCGCTCGGGCCGTCGGACCCCGCTATCTCGGCGCCGCCGCCGGGTCCTACCTCGCCCGGGTGCCGGTGGCCGAGCCACCGGTGCCGATCACCGAGCCGGTCGCCCGCGACCGGCGCCGACCCGTCGGCCCGGTCCGTGTCGGTGCGGCCGCGCTCATCGTCCTCGTCGCCGCCCTGGTCACCTTGATGGTCTATGCGGCCAGCGGGGCGAGCGTGTCCGAGGAGACGGCGGCGTCCGAGGGCGAGGCCGCCGCTGATCTCGGCCGGGCCGACCCTGACCACGGGCCCAGGGCGGCGGACGCCGACACCACGGTCGGGGTCGGCGACGGGCCGACCTCGCCACCGGCCGACGGCGCCACCGCGACCCAGCGCGACACCGCGCCCTCGACCGCTCCCGCCGCCACCTCCGACAACCGCGACGCTCCCGACCCTCCGTCGAGCACCGGCTCGCCCGGCGCCTAATCGGCGCCGACGGCAACCGCACCCCCGCCGGCGCCGCCGGCCACCACCCCGCCGGTCGTGATCGCGCCGCCGGTGGCCGCCGCACCCGCGCTGGCCCCCGCGGCCGACCTGACCGTCGGTGTGAGCGGCACCCATCCCGGCTCGTCCAGCGTCACCGTCGTCGTCGCCAATGCCGGACCCCACGCGGCCGCCTCGCCGACGGTGCAGCTCAGCCTGCGGCGGGCGCCGCGGTATGTCCCCGCCGGCTGCACGTTGAGCCAGAACCAGTTGAGCGTGTCGTGCTCGTTCGGTGTCATACCCACCGGCCGTCAGAGCCGGGTCAGCATCGCGGTCGCCGACGGCACCGACGTCGTCCGGGTTCGGGTGCTGAGCAGCACGGGCGACCCGACCCCGGCCAACAACGTCTGGTCGGTCGTTTCGAACGCCATCACGGTCGAACGGGCCGTGAACGGCGTCAGCTGACCGCGAACCCCCGCTGGCCGGTGGGCTCGACGTCGACCACGTCGACCGCAATCACGTCGGCTCGGGCCGGACCCTGATGGGCCCAGTCGACGAGCGCGTCGACGGCGGCCTCGTCGCCTTCGAATTCGAGCTCCACCCGGCCGTCGTGCAGGTTGCGGGCGTGGCCCGCGACCCGGCGGGCCTCGGCCTGGCGTCGAGCCGAGTCGCGGAAGAACACGCCCTGGACCCATCCGGAGACGAGCACCCGTTTCCTCACCACGGCCACGCCCAAGTCTGACCCGGCTGCCGGGCCGGCGGCCGACCTACACTGCGCCGCGGTCGACCCGCACGACCGCGATCGAAAGGGGGACGCACATGCGTCGGTACCTGGTCGTCGCCCATCGGACCCTGGGCGGGCAGCACCTGATCGACGAGGCGCAGCGCCGGATGGCCGAGGGACCCTGCCGGTTCCATCTGCTGGTGCCGTGCCATCACCCGCACGATCACTCCTGGTCCGATCACGAGATCGAGGAGCAGGCCCGCCGGGTGCTCGACGCCGGGCTCGAGCGGTTCACGGCGATCGGGGCCGTGGTCGACGGCGAGGTCGGCGACACCAACCCGGTGTACGCCGTCGACGGCCTGCTGCGCCGAGAGCATTTCGACGAGATCATCCTGTCGACGCTGCCGGCCGGTCCATCACGGTGGCTCAAGGTTGACGTGCTCAGTCGGATGCGCCGCCAGTTCGCCCTGCCGATCACCCATCTCGTGGCCGAGCCGGAGACCGCCGACACCACCGGCTGACCCGCCGCGGGGTGGGCTCAGGCCGCGGCCGGCTCTGGGCCGGGTCGCCATGTTCTCGCGTTGAGCTTCCCATCGGCGAAGTTGGTGTAGCCGACCTCGGTGATGTCGATGCGGAACAGGTGGTAGTCGCCGCCGGACTCCGGATCGAAGTCCATGGCCTCGATGGCCGCCCGCCGCGCGCCGGCCCGACGCTCGGGCCGCCGCTCGTCCACCGCCCGCCCGTAGACCTTCACGTCGCCCTCGTCGCCGTCCTTGCTGGTCGTGGTGCTGTGGAGCACGCACCGGGGCTCGCGCAACAGGTCGAGCGCCTTCTTCGACCGCCAGATCATGCCGAGGTAGAGGTCGCCATCGACCACGAGGTACTCGCACGGGCTGATGCGCGGCCACCCGTTCCGGCGGATGGTGCCGAGGAGTATGAGCTGCGTCGAAGCGAAGCGTTCCGTGGCCAACGCCGCCAGCTCGGGCGCGGCCGTGTCGAACTCTGCCCAGGTGGTCATGATGGCGACGGTACCCGCGGTTCCTGACATCTTCTGTCAGGTAGCGCGGCCGGCGCGCCGGGGCCGGCGGCCCAGCTCGGCCTGGGCACCGTGCTGGCCGCGGCCCGGCTCAAGGCGGCGGATCGAGCCGCTCGGTACTCAAGGCCGGCGTCTGGTAGCTCGTCGCCGCGCAGGCCGGGCGGACGCTCACCTCTCGCGTCGGGCGCATCCAGGAGGGTGGTGCTGGCCGAGGAGTTCGAGCGGCCGGCGGGCTTCGATCTCGCCTCCTACTGGGACCGGGCGGCCGCCGAGTTCGAGACGTCGATGCTCCGGGTGCCGGTCACGGTCAGGGTTGCCGGACGGCATGATGGCGCTGGGCGGGCTCGAACGAGCGGCCGCCATGGCGGCCCGGGCGTCGGCCCGCCCGACCCCGACCGAGTCGGGTGGACCCGGATGACGATCCCGCAGGAGTCGATCGAGATCGCCCACGCCGAGCTGCTGCGCTTCGGCGAGCACATCGAGATCCTCGACCCGCCCGAGCTGCGCGACAGGAGGGCGGCGACGATACGAGCGATGGTCGCGGCGGTACCGTCGATGGGGTGACGTCGTCGCTCGGTCGCCCCCTGCTCGCGGCTTCCGTCGCGGTCCTGGCCGCCTGCTCGAGCGGGTCGGGGGCGAAGCTCGGTCGGGCGGCGACGACCACGGGAGCACCGGAGCCGCCGACGACGGAGACGGAGACGGCGACGACCACCACCGCCACCGTCGCGGTCCCGGATTCCCCGACCAGACCGGACTGGCTCGGCACCCGCAACCTGCCACTGCGCCCCGACGGCTTCGGGCAGGTCCTCCCGACGCCACCGGAGCTGGCCGACCGGCGTCTGCCGACCATCGATCTGCTCCCCCCGCCGGCCGACGGACGGTTCGCCTCGACGGTGTCGATCGTGCCGCCCGACGTGGTGGCCCGGTCGAGCTGGGAGCCGGCCTGTCCGGTCACCCTCGACGAGCTGCGCTACGTCACCGTCGGCTTCTGGGGCTTCGACGACCGGCCCCACACCGGCGAGCTCATCGTCAACGCCGCGTTCGCCGACAGCATCGCCGGCGTGTTCGGCCAACTGTTCGACGCCCGCTTCCCGATCGAGGAGATGCGCGTGATCCGGGCCGAGGAGATCGACGCCCCACCGACCGGCGACGGGAACACGACGACGTCGTTCGTCTGCCGCCCGGCCGTCGGCCGCGGCTCGTGGTCCCGCCACGCCTTCGGGCTCGCGATCGACATCAACCCGTTCCACAACCCGTACCTGAAGGGCGACCTGGTGCTGCCCGAGCTGGCGTCGGCGTACGTCGACCGGGCCAATCTCCGGCCGGGGATGATCGTGGAGGGCGACGTGGTGACCGAAGCCTTCGCCGCCATGGGCTGGGGCTGGGGCGGCCGGTGGAGCTCACTCCTCGACTGGATGCACTTCTCCGACAACAACCGGTGAACGCGGCGCGGGGCTCGACGGGCTCACTACTCGGAGAAGGGGTCCGAGAGGTCGGGCGGCAGGCCCGACCCGTTGCACACCTGGCAGGTCACGGTCCAGCTCCCCGCCCCGTGGCAGTACTCGCACCTCGGGCTGTACCGCACCTCGCAGGCGGCGTCGTCGACGACGAATGTGGCCGCCCCAACCCGTTCGCCGTCGCGCTCGGCCACGAAGCCGTCGAGCACTTCGGGCCGGTCGTCGACACCCGACGACGAGACCACCGGCAGACCCCACAAGCGCTCGATCAGGTCGCGGAGCCAGGGCCGGTCGTGGTCGGTCAGCCGGCGCACGTTGGCCACGCTCGGCGACCGTACTCAGCTCAGCGGAAGTCACGGGACCTCGATGGCACGCCGATGGGCAGGGGCTCGATCACCTCGGCCACCACGTTGATGGCGCCGTCGGCCTTCTCCAGCTTGCCCCGTACGAGCAGGGCCGGGGCCTCGCGGGCGGCCTGGCGGTAACGGGCCCAGCACCCCTTCGAACAGACGATGTTGACCATGCCGGTCTCGTCCTCGAGGTTGAGGAACGTGGTGCCGCTGGCCGTGGCCGGCCGCTGGCGATGGGTGACGACCCCGCCCACGAGAACCCTCTCGCCGTCGTCGACCGCCGGCAGCCCGGCGACGGTGACCGCGCCGCGCCGGTCGAGGTCGTCGCGGACGAAGCGGGTCGGGTGGCCGGTCGGGGCCACGCCGGTGGCCCACAGGTCGGCGCGGGCCACCTCGAGCCCGCTCATCCCGGGTAGGGCCGGGGCGTCGACCCCGGTGACCACGCCGGGCAGCCGGTCGGG
>JBOGGX010000287.1:0-6714 GCA_050744245.1 Acidimicrobiales bacterium | reverse complement strand
GCGACCCGGGACTCGCGTGATCCGATGGGCCGCCCGGGTCACGAGCGCGGCACTCGTCGTCGCCAGCGTTGCGCTGGTGGTCGGCGGGGTGTTCGACGTCTGACCCGACGGCGGCGCTAACCGTCCGGCCCGGCAAGATCGAGCCGGCCGAGGCGCGCCTGGTCGCCGAGCGCGTCGATGGCGACGATCTTGCCGTCGATCACGGTGAACCCCATGACCGAGACCGGGCGCCCGTCGACCGTGACGACGACGCCGGCGGCGCCGTTGACCAGCACCGGGCGCACGGCGCGGGCAGGGCCGGCGAACATGAGCGCCTGTCGGGCCACGGCGTCGGCCCCGCGTAGGACGACCGAAGCTCCCGGAACGTCGCCGCGGTCGGATCGCAGCACGACGTCCGGGTCGAGCACCGCGACGAGGGCGTCGAAGTCGCCGCCGCGCGCCGCGGCGAAGAAGGCGTCGACTACCTCCCGTTGGCGGGCGAGGTCGCGGTAGGGGGCTGGCCCCGCGCCCTGCACCCGGCGCCGGGCCCGGCTGGCGAGCTGCCGGCCGCGGTCGGCGAACGGCCGACCGCGAGGGCGATCTGGTCGAAGGGCACGGCGAACAGGTCGTGCAGGACGAACGCGAGCCGTTCGGCGGGGGGCAGCCGCTCGAGCACCACGAGCAGCGCGAGTCTGACCGAGTCGGCCAGCAGGGCTTCGTGTTCTGGGTCGATGCGGTCGGCGGGGCCGACGATCGGATCGGGGACGTGCGGATCGAGCGGGTCCTGGTGCCTCGTCCGGCGCGAGCGCAGCATGTTCAGGCACACCCGCCCGACGTCAACCACCCGCCCAGGTTCTGGACGGCGCTGGTGTCGGTCCATCTGAGCCTGACCCACGCCTCCTGCACGGCGTCGTCCGCCTCGCTAAGCGAGCCCAGCATCCGGAAGGCGACGGCCCGAGGTGGGCCCGGTGCTCCTCGGTCACATTCCTTGGTCGCGTCGTGTCAGTGCATTGACCGACAGGACCCGGCCGATGTGACACGAGCCCAATCGGGTGGTTCGGCCCACGGCACACAGAAGATCCAGGAGGACATGTCCATGCAAGCATCGATCAAGATCGCGGTCGCCGGGGCGACCGGCCGGGTCGGGCGCCACGTCGTGGACGTGCTCGACTCGCAGGGCCACGAGGTGGTTCCGATGTCGCGTTCACACGGCGTGGACGTGATCACCGGTGAAGGCCTCGCCGCCGCCCTGGCTGACGTGGAGTGCGTCATCGACGCAGCCACCGGGCCATCGGCCGAGCAGGCGGCGGCCACGGCGTTCTTCACCACGGCAGCCAGGAACCTTCAGCAGGCCGGCCAGGAGGCGGGCGTGCGCCGGGTGGTCGTGGTGTCCATCATCGGGACCGACCGGTTCAGCGCGGGCTACGGCGCGGTGAAGATCGCCCACGAGCAGGCCATGCGGTCGGGTCCGATCCCGGTACGGGTGCTGCGAGCGGCCCAGTTCCACGAGTTCGTCGCCCAGCTCGTCACGTGGGGCACCCAGGGCGACGTGAGCTACCTGCCGAGGATGCGCACCCAGCTCGTCGCGGCCAGACCGTCGCCGAGGTGCTCGCCGACCTGGCCACCGAACCAGGACCCGACCGTGCGCCCGTGTCCGAGGTCGCCGGGCCCAGGGCGGAGAGCCTGGTCGAGATGGCGAGGCTGCTCGTCTCCCGGAACGGTCGCCCACTGAAGATCGAGGGCGTGAGCGATCCGGCCGAACCGGACCACGCGCTTTACGAGAACGGCGACCTGCTGCCCGGCCCGGGGGCGATCCTCGGCGGACCGACGTTCGAGGAGTGGCTCGACCCGGCGTCCTGACGGTACGCGAGATCGAACCGTGCCGGGCCGGCGGCAAGGAGGCACCGGTGCGGTCATTCCGTCGACCGCGCCGTTATCTTCCATGCGTGGCCCGACTCGACTCCACGCAGCGCGCCAACCTTCCTGACCGCGCGTTCGCCTAGGTCGACTCCCGTGGCCGGCGCCGGCTCCCGATTCACGACGAGGCCCACGTCCGGAACGCCCTAGCCCGGTTCGGTCAGGTCAAGTTCGAGGACGAACGGGCCCGTGAACGGGCACGGAGGAGGCTGCTGAACGCAGCCAAGAAGCACGGGATCGTTCCCGTCGGTTTCATCACCGGTCAGCTCCAGTCGGAGCGGGAGATCGGTGAGCTCCGGGCCAGCGAGCCGGCGCTGCTTCCTTCCGGCTTCGTGACGCTGCTCATGGCCGATGTCGAGGGCTCCACCGCGCTGGTCCATCGGCTGGGCGAGCGCTACCACGACCTGATCGACGAGCTGCGGACGATCCTCAGCGAGGCCGTGGTTGGCCTCGGCGGCCTGGTCGTCGAGACGCGGGCAGACGAGTTCTTCGCCGTGTTCGAACGGCCCCGATCTGCCCTCGGCGCCGCCGTCACCATCCAGCGCGAGCTCCGGGTCCGGTCATGGGTCGACGATGTCGCCGTCAGGGTCCGCGTCGGCATCCACAGCGGCCACCCGACCCTCAGCCCGCCGAACTACATCGGGATGGTGGTCAACACCGCGGCGCGCGTCAGTGCCGCGGCCCACGGCGGACAGATCCTCGTGTCCGGTGCAACCAGGGAGGCGGCGAAGGGCGAGACACCCGATGGTGTGCGCTTCCGCGCCATCGGCACGTACCGGCTGCGCGGCCTTCCCGACGCGGTGCCGCTGTTCCAGGTCGCCGCCAAGGGACTCGTCGCCCGTTTCCCCCCGCCGCGGACCTCAAACGACGGCTAGGTGGCTGGTGTCGGGGCCGTCGTGTCTATCATCCGGCACGACTCGGGCTCGTCGACGGGAGGTCGGAGATGTACTCGGTGATCGTCGTGGGGACGGACGGTTCGGCGACCGCCGACGTGGCGCTGCGCCACGCCGTCGATCTGGCCATTGCCAACGACGCCCGCCTGCACATCGTCAGCTCCTACCAACCGGTGTCTGGCCACGCGGGGACGGCCGCCGAACACTGGGAGATTCTTCCCGACGCCGGCGTCGACACCGTCCTGGCCGAGGCCGTCGCCACGGCACGCGGCCGGGGGGTGAAGGCCGAGATCCACGCCACGCGTGACGATCCGGCCGATGCGATCATCAAGGTCGCTGAGGAGGTGAACGCCGATGCCGTGGTCGTCGGCAACAAGGGCATGAAGGGAGCCAAGCGGTTCCTGCTGGGCAGCGTTCCCAACAAGGTCGCCCACAACGCGCCGTGCACGGTGATCATCGTCAAGACGACGTAGGGGTCTGCGTCGCCGATCGGTCCGGCGACGCCCCGGGTCACACGGTGAGCCGGTAGAAGCGCCAGTAGTCGGTGACGATGGGCAGGACGTCGACGCCGCCAAATCCCGCCTCGGTGGCGTAACTGACGAGTGTGGCGGGGCGCATCACCGCCCCGGTCGCCGCGGTTTCCGGGTCCCCCATGGCGTAGGGCAGGCACGAGACGACGCTCCACCCATAGGCGAGCCGGTCGTGGTCGGGCCCTGGCGCGGTGAACTCGTTCTCGACCAGTTCGTCGGCCACGAGCACGGCGCCGCCATCGGCGAGCATCGCTCGCGCCGCCCGCAGCGCCGCGACGGGACGCGCCATGTCGTGCAGCGCCTCGAAGATCGTCACCAGGTCGTACCGGCCCGACACGCTGGGCGAGGCGGCATCGGTGACCGAGAACGACACCCGGTCGGCCACGCCGGCCGCGGCCGCGTTCCGGGTGGCAACGGCAATGACGTCGGGGTCGAGGTCGAAGCCGTCGACGGTGATCGCCGGGTACGCCTTCGCCACGGCGATGCTTGACCAGCCCGTCCCGCACGCGATGTCGGCCACCCGCGCCGGCGGATCGGCTCGAAGCCGCCGGTCGACGTCGTCGATCGCCGGGAGCCACACGGTGCCCAGCAGGTTGACGAACAGCGGCCGGTTGAACTCCGCCCGGCCCTCCGGCTCCCAGGGCAGCGGCGGCGGTGCGCCTCCGGTCCGGAACGCCTCGACCAACTGCGGCAGAGGGCGGCTGGCGCGGACCATCTCGATGCCCTTGTGGGCCTGGTACCGCACATCGTCCGGGTCGGCGAGCACGGGGACGTGGGCGGCCGGCAGCCGGTACCGGCGATCATCGGGCGTCCGGCCCGGGTCGTCGACATCGACCAGGCCGCTGGCCGCGTGGTGCTCGAGCCACTCCCGTACATAGCGCTCGACGGTGCCGGTGCGTTCGGCCAGTTCGGACGAGGTCGCCGGGCCGCGCTCGGCAAGCGCCCGATACAGGCCGAGCCGCTCCCCGAGATAGATCGCGTACAGCTCGAGCGCCCCGATGGTGGCGCGGGACAACCGCTCGACCAGCGCTCCCGTCGGGTCGTCCGCAGGTCGTCTCGGCGTGCTCGGCCCTTCCATGGTCAGAGACTCGCACACCGGGGGTCGAACAGACCGTGCTCGCGATTGGTCGGTAGCGTGTCGAGGGTGAGCGGCAAGAGCGGCGGCGAGTCACGGGAGGGGGTGTCGCTCACCAACCTGGATCAGCCCCTGTTCGACGGGGCGGACGCGACCAAGCGGGACCTGGTCGACTACCTGGACGGGGTCAGCGATCGGATCCTCCCTGAGCTGGAGGATCGGCCGCTCTCGGTGATCCGCGTCCACCGCGGCCAGGAAGCGTTCATGCAGAAGAACGTCCCGAAGTACACCCCGTCGTGGGTGCGGACGGTGCGCTTCTGGGCCGAGACGTCGAAGCGGGACGTGTCCTACGCGTTGTGCAACGACCGGCGCACGTTGCTGTGGTTCGCCAACCAGCGGGCCGTCGAGTACCACCCGACCCTGGTGCTGGCCGACCGTCCCGACCGCATCACCCACCTGGTGCTCGACCTCGACCCGCCCGACGCCGACGCCTTCCCGATGGCCGTCCGGGCGGCCCGCCTCGTCCGCCAGGCGCTGGCCGATGTCGGCCTGGAGGGTGCGGTCAAAACCAGCGGCGCCAAGGGGGTGCACGTCTTCGTCCCCGTCGACGATGAGGCGGCACCCGAGGACTCGGCCGCCGCGACCCGAGCCATCGCGGCGCGGGCCGAGCGGCTCGATCCCGAGATCGCCACCACGGCGTTCATGAAGGAGGACCGTGGCGGGAAGGTCTTCGTCGACTCGACCAGGGTCGGCGGCGCGACGGTGATCGCCGCCTACAGCCCGCGGGTCCGACCTGGCGTGCCCGTCTCCTTCCCGGTGGGATGGGACGATCTCGATGACATCGTGCCCGCCGACTTCACCGTGCACACGGCGCTGCGCCACCTGGGCGACCGCGACCCGTGGGCGGAGCGGATGCCCGGCCCGCAGCGGTTGAGCGCCGAGTTGATCGAGGAGGGTCACGCCGTCCCAACCGGTCGGGTGCAGGCCATGCACGAAGGCAAGCGCCGGGCCCGCGCCCGCCGCGGCTGATCCGCCGTTCTGTGGCGACTTCTGCACCCACAGCCGGCCCATTCCGACACAGAGGAGGATTTCGCCGGTCAGGCCCGCCGGCGGCGGGTCAGGCGCCGTGCCAGATCGCGGCGCCCGTCACCGGATCGAACAGCGAGAGACGCGACGTGTCGACCTGCAGTCGCACCAGTTCGCCGGGCCGGGGCCGCAGGCGGTTGGGCGACTTGGCCACCAGCGTGCCCGCCTCGTCGACCGCGCAGATGAGGAGCTGGTCGCCGCCCCGCCACTCGACCGCAGCCACGACGAGCGCGATCTCCGCCCCCCGCCAGCGACCGGACCCGGCCGGCATGACGTGTTCGGGGCGCACGCCGACGACGACCGGCTCGCCCAGCCGCAGCCGCAGCGCCTCTGACGCCGGGCCCGCGAGGTCGAGGCGCTGGGTCCCGACCACGATGCAGGCGGCGCCGGCCCCTTCGGCGCCGTCCGCTGCCGCCTCCAACCACGCCGGCAGCAGCGCCATCGGAGGGTCGCCGAGCCAGGCGGCCACCTCGGTGTCGGCCGGCCTGAGGTAGAGCTCGCCGGGCTCGGCCACCTGGACGATCCGGCCGCGACTCATGACCCCGACCCGGTCGCCGACCGCCATGGCCTGCTCCTGATCGTGGGTGACCATGATGCAGGTCGCATCCGTCTCGCGCAGCTGCAGGCCGAGCTGGCGGCGCAACCGGAACCGCTCGCCCGGGTCGAGGTGGGTGAGCGGCTCGTCGAGCAGCAGCAGCGACGGCTTGCGCACCGTGGCCCGGCCCACCGCCACGCGCTGCTGTTCGCCGGCCGACAGCGTGGCCGGGCGTCGATGAAGCCACCCTCGCAGCCCGAACGTGCGCGACTCGGCCGCGACCCTCTCGTCGATCTCCGGCCGCGGCGTGCCTCGGATCTGGAGACCGAAGCGGAGGTTGCCGTCCGCAGTCAGGTGGGGATACAGCGCATCCCCCTCGAACACCATGGCGACGTTGCGGGAGGCGGCGTCGTCGTGGGTGACATCGCGGCCGCCGATGACGATCCGGCCGGCCGCGATGGGGGCCAGGCCGGCGATGGCCCGGAGCAGGGTGGTCTTGCCCGACCCCGACGCACCGACCACGACGACCACCTCGCCGTCGCCGACGTCGAGGTTCAGGTCGTCCAGCGCCGTCGTGCCGTCCGGGAAGATGGCGGAGACGTGGGCGAGCTGGACCTGGGGCATCGTGGGACCCGGTGTGAGCCTAGGCGTCGGCCGGGTCATGCTGAACTTGCCGTGGATCTTTCCCGTTCGTGGGAA
>JBOGGX010000286.1:0-3422 GCA_050744245.1 Acidimicrobiales bacterium | reverse complement strand
GCCGGTGCCCGTGCCCGTGCCCGCGGCCGCCCTGCCCACGGCGGCGGAGTCGCCCTCCACGTCGAGCCGGTCGCTCGCCCCGGCCGCCTTCGAGCCGGAGCCCGATGCCCGGGCCGGGCGGTCGGTCGAACCCAGGCCACTCAGCCCGGTGCCACCGCGGTCGATCGAGCCCGGTCCGTCGCCGTGGCCCCATCCCCGGACCCCCGCGGCCGACCCGCCGGAGCAGGTGCTCGACGCCCACCTCGTGGTCGGAAGTGACGGACGCCAGATCTATCAGGTCTATCAACGGGTAGAGGCCGCTCGACAATGAAGTACGAGCGTCCGGTGTCGATGAGCGACGGGAGTCCCCCCGCCCGTCGCTCTCGACATCCGGCCCGGCTGATCGCACTGTTCGGCGTCCTCGCCTTACTCGCCGCCGTGGTCGGGCTGGCCCGGGTGATGTTCCGGCGGGCCGAGGCGCCGCTGTCGGTCTCGGCCGCGGCTTCGACGCCGCCGTCGGCGGCGCCGTCGCCCCCGTCGATCGGTCCAACCGTCCTTCCCGTCCTGCCCACGGCTGCCGATCCCTCGGAGCCGTCGCCGGCCGAGGCCGGAGATCCCCCGCCGCTGCCACCCCGACCCTCCGGTCTGCGTTCCGATCCGGCCGGGTTGGCGACCCGGTTCGTCGCCGAGTGGCTGACGTATCCGCCCGGCGTCGAGCCGCCGCCCGCCCTGGCGTCACGGCTGGGCGACCTGATGTCCCTCGCGTTTCGGACCTCCGTCGAGCGCCTGTCCGCCGCCGGGATGGACGACCGGCCCGGATCGGTCGCCGTCATGGGGGCCACGACGCCGCTCGAGCCGGCCGTCTTCCGGGTGACGGTGTGGCAGGCGTCGGACGGTCCTTCCCGCCCGCTGGCCGGCCCGTACTCGTGGGACGTGACCGTGGTGGCCGATCCTCGTGGGGGCTGGCTGGTGGACGGGCTGCGACGGGCGGGCTAGGCGGTGGATCCGGCGACCGGCGCCGCCCTCATGGTGCTGCGCAGCCGTCGCGGTCGGCGGCTGCTGGGCTGGGCCCTGGTCGCGGCCGCCGCCGCGGTGATGGCCCAGCTCGGCGTGGTCCTGGTGATCCTCATGGCCGCGGTGTCGACGGCGACGCTGGCGGCCGCCTGCCCGGTGACGGCGGCCGAGTCGTTGTCGATCATGGGCCCGCCGCTGTCCACTGCGGACCAGGTCGTGGCGTGGTGGGGGACCAGACCGCAGCCGGCTCGGTTGGATGCGAGCCCGCCGGACCTGATCGCGCTCTACTACGCCGACGGGGTGGCCGAGGGGGTGCGGCCCGAGCTCGCCTTCGCCCAGGCCGTGTTCGAGACCGGGTTCTTCTCCTCGACCGACACCTCGATCAACAACTATGCCGGGATCGGCCACCCCGGCGGGGCCGGCTCGGGGTTCCCGTTCCTGTCGCCGGCGGGCGGGGTGCGGGCCCACGTCCAGCTGCTGCGGGCCTTCGCCGAGGGCAACGACGTCGCCTTTGCGTCCGAGCGGGTCGCCCCGCGAGCCGGGGCTCGGGCCGCGACCCTGGTCGAGCTGGCCGGCACCTGGGCCGCGGACGGGGCCTATGCCGAGAAGGTCGTGGCCATGCTCGTCGCCATCACGGGCGGTCCCGTTGACGGAGCGTCCCGCGGCGGGCCGTCGTGTGCCGGCCTGACCGGCGCGCCGGTGGGCGCCGACGGCTACTCCCTGCCCGTGGACCGGGTCTGGTACGAGCGGCACCCGGGCTGGTTCTCGAAGCCCCACCACGACTACCCGGCGTCCGACATCCCGGTTCCCGGGGGGACCCCGATCTACGCCATGGTCTCGGGGGTGGTCACCGCCGCGCCGGTGGGGGGCCGCTGCGGGTTGGGCGTCAGCTACCGGGGCGACGACGGACTGTCCTATGTGGCCTGTCACGGCTCCGACGGCGGCCGGCTGGTCGGGCCGGGCGACCGGGTGGCGGCCGGCCAGCTGATCATGCACTCGTCGTGGACCGGGAACGTCAGCCCGCCGGGTCCCGGTGGCACCCACCTGCACCAGGGCGTCCGGCGCAACGGCGTCGAGGTCTGCCCACAAACCATGTTCGCGGCCATCCACGACGGGGGTGCGGTCGACCTCGGCGCCCTGCCCGCCTCCGGGTGCTCGTACTGATGAGAGGAGCAGGCATGTTGAGCACGTTGACCTCACGGCGCGAGCGCTTCCTCGTGGCCGAGATCGAGACGGGTGCGGGCGTCGAGCGCATCTCCCGCACCCTCGCTCTCGATGCCACCGCGCCCCAGGTGCGCGAGCTGCTCGGCCCCTTCGGCCAGGAGTGGGACCACGGTGTGCTCACCGTCGATCCAGAGCCCGACGTACGGCTGTACGTGCTGCCGTTGCTCGATGGGGTGATCGCCCGGTGGGACCTGCTGCTGGCGGCCCACCGCCGACGCACGCTGCTCGAAGCGGCCGAGAAGGCCTTGGCCGCCATGGGCGAACCACCGATGGCGGACGGCCGGCTCGCGGACTGGCTCGCGGCCGGGGCGGCCGAGCAGCCGCCGGCGGGCGGCCCGGCGTACGTCCCGGCCATGGGCGAGCCGGTCACCCACGCCGAGTGGTTCGGCATGGAACGCCGGGCCCAGCTCCTGGCCCGGGTCCTGCCCATCGCCCACCAGCTCAACCCGGGCGACCCGGACGGACTCGCCCACTTCATCGCGGCCCGGCTCGTCGGCGACGGGTAGCGTGCCCGGCACAGACACGAGGCCGGGACGGGGCCATGGGTGAGCCCGCAGGGCGAGCGAACCATCAACACAGCGCGTCGTCGCCGCGAAGCGGCGAAGAGCTCACTGGTGCCCCGTGGGTCGGTGGTGACGTCAGCTGGTGTGATTCGAGGATGGCGCGCCAGTGAGCGGGATCTTCATCTGTTACCGGCGCACCGACAGTGCGCCGTGGGCGGGCCGGGTCTACGACTCGCTCGTGCGTGACTGGGGCGAGGACCACGTGTTCATGGACGTCGACACGATCGCGCCGGGGGAGGACTTCCGGGCCGTGATCGCCGAGACCGTGGCCAACAGCGACGTGGTGCTGGTCGTGATCGGGCCGGACTGGGTCACCGCGGCCGACCCGGACGGTGGGCGACGGCTCGACGACGAGGGCGACATCCACCGCACCGAGGTGGTGTCGGCGTTGCGGAGCAGCGTGCGGGTCATCCCGGTGTTGGTCGGCGGAGCGCACATGCCGAAGGTGGCCGACCTCCCGGAGGGGCTCAAGGACCTCGCCTTCCGCAACGCGGTCGTGCTCGAGGACCGACGCTTCGGCAGCGATGTCCGTGCCCTCCACAAGGCGCTGGTCCGCTTCGCCGAGGAGCAGGCATCTAAGGTGGCTGTCGGGGCCGAGACCCCGGTGCCCGCGGCCGCCGGGCCTGCGACGCCGGCCCCGGT
>JBOGGX010000285.1:0-8350 GCA_050744245.1 Acidimicrobiales bacterium | reverse complement strand
GCCGTGAGCCGGCCCGTGGACGCGACCCGCAGCCGGATCATCGACCTGGCCGGCGCCTGCGCCGACCTCGTCGGCGGCCCGCGGCCCGCGCCGGCCACGCTCGAGGTGCTGGACTGCATCGGGCCCGGGTTCGGTATCGCCGACCCCGACGCGGCACCCGTCGTCGACCTGGCCCGACGCACCGAGGGACTGCTGCTCGACGCCACGTGCACGGCCAAGGCGGCCGCCCTCCTCCCCCGGCTGGCGGGCCGGGCCGATGCTCCGATCATCTTCTGGCACACCGGGGGCTGGGTCGGCGCCCTGACCGAACTGGCCATGCACGGCGAGCGGGCCGAGGCCGTCAATGTCCCATGAGGCGGGGCCGGGCCCGGCCGAGGAACTCGTCGAGGGCGGGTTCGCCATCGAGACCGCCGATGCGCCGGTGCTCCACGACGGTCTCAACCTGGCCGATCTGGCCCACGTCCTCGATCTCAGGTCGCGTCGGCTGCTCCCGGAGACCGCGGCCGTCGACCTGCTCTCGGCCCTGCTCGACATCGACGCCGTCCCGGCCGACGAATTCCCGTACGACCCCCGCCACGGCGAGACGTACAACTTCAGGGAACGGGTCCTCGTCGACCGGATGGGCGACACCGCCGGGTGGCTGCACGCGGGCCGCCCCAGGAGGGAGGCGACCAGGGTCGCCTTCCGGCTTTTCCTCCGGCGTGAGGTCTCGGCGCTGGCCGCCGACGTCGCCGACCTCGGGACCGCCCTGGCCGACCAGGCGCGGGCCAACGCCCAGGTCCTGTTCGCCGACCAGACCTACCTGCAGCAGGCCCAGCCGTCGACCGTCGGGCACTATCTGCTTGTCTCCGCCTACCCGCTGCTGCGAGACGGCGACCGGCTCCTCGATGCCGTCGGCTGGGTGAACCGGAGCCCCGGCGGGGCTGGATGCGTCAACGGCTCACGGCTCCTCGACGACCGGGCGCCGCTGGCCGAGCTCCTCGGGTTCGACGGGGTCATCACCCACACCAGGGACGCCATGTGGCAGACCGATGGCCTCGTCCAGCTGCTGGCCACCGCGGCCAGCCTGGCGACCACCCAGGACACCCTGGCCGAGGACCTCGAAATCTGGGCCAGCGCGGAGTTCGACCTCGTCGACCTGGACGACGCCTACACCCGGGCCAGCGTGCTCATGCCCCAGAAGCGGAACCCGTACGCCCTGTCGATGGTCCGGGGGGCGACCGGGACGCTCATCGGACGGCTGGCCGGGTTCCTGGCGGTCCAGCAGGCGCCGTCGGCACGGAGCGACAAGCTCATCTTCGCCTATGGCGAGGTGCCCAGGGCGGTCGACACGACCCGGCGACTGACCCGGCTCACCCGGGCCGTCGTGAGCACGTTGCGCTGGAACGAGGACCGAATGCGCCGACAGCTCGAGCAAGGGTTCAGTCAGGCGACCGACCTGGCCGAGGTGGTCATGGTGACGTGCGGCCTCGACTACCGCACCGCCCATCGGATCGTCGGCCGGGCCGTGCGCCAGGCCGCGGCCGAGGGGCGCGGCGGCGGCGCGCTGGGGCCCGAGCTACTCGAGCGGGCGGCCAAGGAGGAGATCGGCTCACCGCTCGGGCTCGATCCTGCGACGCTGGCCGACGCCACCAATCCGGCATCGATCGTCGCCACCAGGACCGCGGTCGGTGGGGCGGCACGGGAACCGTTGCGCGCCATGGTGGAGGACATCACCGGGCGGGCCGAGGCGCTGCGCCTGGCTTCCAGCCGGCGCGCCACTGCGTTCGCCCGAGCCGAGGCCCGGCTCCGCACAGAGGCCGGCAACGTGGTCGGCCGGTGATCTCCCTCCCCGACGGGGCCGGCGGATGATCTCCCTGCCCGACGAGGTGGCGGTCATCAACGTCGGCCTGAACCGGTTCGCGGAGGCCGTCGAGGCCCAGGGCCGGCCGGTGGTGTCGGTCGACTGGCGCATCCCGGGCGACGGCGAACCCGAATTGGTGGCGGCGCTTCGTCGCCTCTACGGACCCCAGGCCGACCGGGTCGACACGGCCAACGCCGAGGTCGTCCGCCGCCTGGACGAGGGCGTGCCGATGCTCGTCGGCGTCGAGCCTCTTGGCCGGGCCGCGCCCGCCCTGCCGAGCCGCACGCTCCTGCACTGCGGTCCCCCCATCGCCTACGCAACGGCCTGCGACCCGCTCCAGCGATCGATGCGCGCCGCGGTGGTCGCCGAGGGGTGGGCGGTCGACGTGGGCGAAGCCGACCGGCGGCTGCGAACGGACGGCGCCGGCGGGATCGGCCTGGAGCCGGCCAACCACCACGACGCGGTGGTGCCGATGGTGACCGCCATCGGACCGTCGCAACCGGTCTACGTCGTCGAGAACGCGGCCGGCGGCAACCGGGCCATGGCCCCGATCAGTCAAGGGCCGGGAGCGACCGCGTGGTTCGGTGTCGAGTCCGACGCCGCCATCGAGCGTTTGTGCTTCCTTCGCGACATCGCCGGGCCCCTGCTCGACCAGGTGGTCAGGCGCCACGGCCCGATCGACGTCGTCGGCCTGGCCGGGCAGGGCGTGCAGATGGGCGACGACGTCCACATCCGCACCCAGGCCAGCACCAACCTGCTCCTGCGCAACCTGCTCCCCCGGCTCGTCGAGCTCGGCGGCGAACCCGGCCGGGCCCTGGCCGAGTTCCTGTCGGCCAACCACCTGTTCTTCCTGACGATGGCGATGGCCGCCGCCCGGGCGCTGGTCGGGTGGGCCGCCGAGGTGGCCGACTCGTCGATCGTGACGACCATGACCCGCAACGGCTCGCAGTTCGCCGTCGCCCTGGCGGGGTCGGACCACTGGTTCTCGGCGCCGGCGCCGGCCGTCGGCCAGGCGATGTTCTACGCCGGTTTCGGGCCGGACGACGGCGCGCCCGACGTCGGCGACAGCACGGTGCTCGAACTGGTCGGGCTCGGCGGAGCGGCGGCCGGCTCGTCGCCGTCGGTCGCCGCGTTCGTCGGCGGCACCATGGCCGACGCCGCGGCGACGAGCGAGCACATGGCGTCGATCTGTGCCGGCGAGAGCTCGCGGTTCAAGATGCCGCTGCTCGACTTCCGTGGCACGCCTATCGGGGTCGACGCCCGCCGGGTGGTCGAGCTCGGACGCACGCCCAAGGTCACCACCGGGGTCCTCCACGCCAGCGCGGGGACGGGGCAGATCGGTGCGGGTGTCGCCACCGCGCCCATCGCCTGCTTTCGAGACGCGGTTCTCGACCTCGATCGCCGGCTGGCCTGAGGTGCCTGACGTCGCCGACGCCGGCGCGGCCTGGTTCGAGCGGTCCACGGAAGTGGGCGTGGTCCGGGCCTGCTTCTCGACCGTGAGCTATGTCGACTTCGGTGGCGACCTCCTGGCCGTCGGCGACCCGTCGATTCCGTCTGGACCGGTTCACCTGCGGGTCACCCGGCTGCCGCCGTTCGTCGCCGGTCAGGAGGTCGAGGTCGCGGTGGCTGCGGAACGGCGGTGGCGACCTCCGGCCGTCGACCCGTGCGGTCTGGCGGCCCAGCGCGACCTGATCTCCGCAATGCTCCATCCGGCGGCCTCGCCGTTCGACCCGGTGCTGACGGCGGACGTCCGATCGCTGCTCGAAGCGGGCGACCTGGGCGGTGTGGCCCGGCTCATCGGCGGTCGCGGCCCGGGCCTCACGCCCACCGGTGATGACGTGCTGGCCGGCATCCTCGTGGCCGACGCGCTCGGCCTGAACCGGTTTAGACCAATCGGCCGGCGGAAGGCGGCGACCAGCGTCGCGACGACCGATGTGAGCCGGGCGTTCCTCCGCTGGGCCGCGGCCGGCCAGTCGATTGAACCGGTTCACCGACTCCTGGGCTCGCTGGCGGCTGGAGATCCGGTTGGGGCCAGGCGTGCGCTGCGCGATGTACGTGCCGTTGGGGGCTCGTCAGGATCCGACCTGGTGTACGGGTTGCGGCTGGGCCTGGCGACCGGTCAGCGCTCGGCGTCGACCCTGACCACCTCGAGGTCGGGGCCGAGGGCGAGCGTGTTCGAGACGTAACACACGGCCCGGGCCCGGCCGAGCAGGAGGTCGACGTCGGTCTCGGGATCGACCGGGTCGACCCGGACCTCGAGCCGGATGGCGTCGAACCTGGGCCCGTCGTAACGACCGACGGCGGTCACGTCGACGGCGACCAGCTCGATGCTGCGCTTGGCGGCGACATGCCCGACCGCCAGGGCGAAGCACGAGGCCAGCGATCCGAGGAACAACTCGGTCGGCTGGGGCCCGGCGTCGTCGCCGCCCGACTCGGCCGGCTCGTCGACCTCGACAATGAACTGGCGGGCGCGGACCCTGCACCGGTACCGGCCCAGCCACCGGGCCTCAACGGCGAGCGTCGAGGGCCGGGCCATCAGCGCGGCTCGTCGCCGTGGCCGTGTTCGCCGTGTTCGCCGTGGTCGCCGTGGTCGTCGTCGTGGCCTTCGCCCCGGGCCGCCAGCTCCTCGGCCCGGTCGGCAAGCGCGGCCGGTGCCACCACATCGAGCCCGGCCAGGAGGCGTTCGAGGCCGTCGAGCCAGCAGGACCAGTACGAGGAGGCGTCGCCCGCGGCGGGCCCGGATTCCCACCGTCCGATCGAGCGGATCAGCTCCTGCTGGAACGACGCCCAGGCGAACCGCCGATCCTGATGAAGCGCCACCGTGATGCCGAAGATCCGGCTCTCCCACGGCGCGGAGAACACCAGCTCGCCGTTGGCCCGCGGCGGAGCCGTCATCCCATCGATGTCGAGCTCGACAGGGAGCCGGGTGCTCACCGACCGGGACCCGGCTGGCCGACCCCGACCATCGAATCGCGGGTGACCAGGGCGGTTAGCTTCTCGTCGGACAGGCCCTCGGTGTCGGCGGGGCGATGCGGGAGCACGAAGTAGCGCACCTCTGAGCTCGAGTCCCACACCCGCACATCGACGTCGTCGTCGAGGTCGAGCCCGAGCTCACGCAGCAGGGTCCTCGGCTCGCGCACCATGCGGGAGCGGTAGGCCGGGTCCTTGTACCAGGTCGGTGGGAGACCGAGCACCGGCCACGGGTAGCACGAGCAAAGGGTGCAGACCACGACGTTGTGGACCTCCGGCGTGTTCTCGACGACGACGATGTGCTCGCCCTGGGGCCCCTTGAACCCGAGCTCGGCGATGGCCGTCGTTCCGTCCTCGAGCAGGCGCCGCTTGTAGTCAGGGTCGGTCCACGCCTTGGCCACCACCGTGGCCCCGTTGAGCGGGCCGACGTCCTGCTCGTAGCGGCGGATGAGCCCGTCGACCACGTCGGGGGCGACGAGCCCGGCCTCGACCAGGAGCGATTCGAGCGCCTCGGCCCGCAGCGCCGGTCCAGGGCGGTCCTCGCCTTGCGGTGCCGCGGTCACTGATCCACCGCCTCCAGATAGTCGTCGTACAGGTCGACGGTGAGCACGAAGTCCTCGGCGTCGTCGCCCCACAGCTCCTTGGCGTCGAAGCGGACGGCGTACACCGGTTGGGCGTTCTCGCCCAGGAAGTGGGCGTGGGTATCGGGCAGGAGGTGGGCCGGCTGCAGCGACACGACGGTGCCGACGTGGCCCCGTACGTAGCGGGCCAGCCGGGTGTGGCCGGATGGACCGTGGGCCCTGGCCCGTACGCGATCGCCGATGGCGAAGCGGGGGGCGCGACCGGTCTCCCGGAGGGAGCCGGCGGCGGTGGGGGCGTAGTCGGGCTTGGTGGCCTCGGCCGGTGGCGCGGGTTCGACCACATCCTCGCCGCGCAGCCGGCGGGCGCGAGCCTCGACCGCGCCCGGGGCGAGCAGGCCGCTCTCGATCAACAGCAGTTCCACGCATCCGAGCCAGCGGCCGTAGTAGCCGTCGACCAGGTAGTCGTAAGGGTGTTGGCGGTCGATCGCGTGGCGCATCGCATCGAAGTTGGTGCCCGACATCCTGGCCGACAGGACGCCGAAGGCGAACGCCTTCCTCTCCCACTCCGCCCCGAAGACCGGCTCGTCGGGATCGATCGCCACCGTCCCCCAGCCCTCGGTGCCCCCCATGTCATGGATCCCGTCCATGCGCCCCTCCCCCGGCCGATCGCCGCTCGTGACCGCGGTCGGATTCTTCCGTCCCGCCCGAAGCCCTGTCAACGATGGTGTTCGTTTCGTATCGGAAAGTGTTCAGCGGTAGTGGAACTGCTCATGGGTCAGCGGGTCCGCCCGCTTGCGGTTGGCCGGGTTCTTGAACGCGGGGAACGCCGTTCGCAAGGTCGAGGGAGGAAGGAGGAGGACGCCCTTCGGCGGCGCCGGAGCCACGGCTACGCCCGCCGCACCCAGACCCTGATCGAGCAGGAGTTGGACAGTCTGTGTTGATGGTTCGCTCGCCCTTCGGGCTCGCTCACGTCGTCTCCCGGCGTTGATGGCGGAGGCACAGGGTACCGGTGCCGTCGGACCGTCAGCCGATGTGGGATCGTCGCACCAGCCATGGAAGCGATCGAGATCGTCGTCGGGCTCGTGGTCGGCGTCGTCGCCGTGTCCGCCGTGTCAAGGCGGTTCGGGCTGCCGGCACCCATCCTGCTCGTGCTGGCCGGCGTGGCCGTCTCGTTCATGCCTGGCGCCCGAGATCACGCTCGATCCCGAGCTGGTGATGGTCGTCGTGCTGCCGCCGTTGCTCTACGCCACGGCCGTGCGCTCGTCGCTGCTCGACTTCCGGCAGGGATAACGCCCGCACCATCGGGTCACTCGCCGTCGGCGTCGGGCTCAGCGCCGTCGTGGCCGTCGGCGTCGGGCTCAGCGCCGTCGTGCCCGGCATCTCGCTGGCCACGGCGATGGCCCTCGGCGCCGTGGTCGCACCGCCCGACGCCGTCGCCACCACCGCCGTGGCCCGTCGCAGCGGGCTCGACCGAACCACGCTCACCGTGCTCGAGGGCGAGAGCCTGTTCAACGACGCAACGTCGCTCGTCGCCCTCCAGGTGGCCCTGCTCGCGGTGGCCGGGGAGTTCGGGGCGCTCCCGGCGGTTGGCCGGTTCATCGCGGTCGGCGTCGGTGGCCTGGCGGTCGGCGCGGTCGTCGGCGCCGTCCTGAGCTGGATCCGCCGCCAGATCCACGACACCCTGACCGACGCGGCGGTGTCGCTGGTGGCGCCGTTCGCCGCCTTCATCCCGGCCGAGCTGCTCCACGTGTCCGGGGTGGTGGCCGTGGTCGTGTCCGGGCTGCTACTGGCCCACCGGTCACCCGCCGACCAGGACCCGCAGGCTCGGCTGGTCGACAACGCGGTCTGAGGCACCGTGCACTTCGTGCTCGAGGGGAGCGGTGTTCGCGCTGATCGGCCTGCGGCTCACAGCATCGTCACCTCGACCGACTGGGACGCATCGGAGCTCGTCGTGTCCAGTGTCGTGGTCCTCGGCGCCGTGGTCGTCGTCCGGCCGGCCTGGATCTTCGGCATGACCTATCTGGCCCGCATCGACCCGTGGCGATCGAACGGGAGGCCGGCGGTCAACCAGCTGGCCGTGGTGTCCTGGGCCGGCATGCGGGGCGTGGTCTCCCTGGCCGCCGCCCTGTCGCCCTTGGCCATCGAGCGCCGCGACCTGTTGCTGGTGCTCACGGTGGTGGTCATCGTCGCCACCCTGGTGGTGCAGGGCCTGACGCTCCCGTGGGTCATCCGCCGGCTCGGCATCGAGCGGCCCGATCCCAGGCTCGACACGCTGCAGCGCGCCCGGGCCCAGGAGCTGGCGAGCGAAGCGGCTCTGGCCCGGCTGCGCGAGCTCGAGGCGGCCGAGCATCCGCCGCCCGAGGTGGTGGAGGCCCTCACCCGCAAGGTCGAGTTGGGCCGCTTCATGGTCTGGCGGCTGGCCGGCGAGGAGGCGGCGACGCCGACGCGAATCTACCGGCGGCTGCGGATCGAGATGATCCGCAGCCGAGCAGGCCCGTGCTCCTCCAGCTGCGCGACGCCGGCGAGCTCGACGACCAACTGCTGCGGGCCGTACAGCTGCAGCTCGATCTGGAGGACGCCCTCCTGACCCAGGCGATGAGCGAATCGGAGGAGCGCAGCGGGCTCCTCGAGGAGCTCATCCCCGCGGCCCCGTCGACCTGTGACCACCTGGCCGCCGCACCGTCGCCGCCCCGGGCGGCGGACGACGGGCTCGGGTGCGAGGAGTGCGTGGTGCTGGGCTGGGAGCGGGTGCACCTCAAGCAATGCCTCACCTGCGGCCGCGTCGGATGCTGCGACTCGTCACGCGGCCGGCACGCGGCGATCCACTTTGACACGTTGGCCCATCCGGTCATGCGGTCGGCCGAACCGGGCGAGACCTGGCGCTGGTGTTACATCGACCGCGTGCCCGGCTGAGCGTCCCACCCCCCAGGCGAATGTTCGGTGGATCTTTCCCACG
>JBOGGX010000284.1:0-6149 GCA_050744245.1 Acidimicrobiales bacterium | reverse complement strand
GGTGGGCACCCGTGGGCCGGTCACCGTTTGCGCGCGCTCAGGTCCGTATAGCGACCCCCAGCGCCCTTAAAGGACACCGGGGGCCGGACGGGATTCGCGACACGCGGGCGCAGAAGGTGTCGCGACCGGAGCATCGGCCTGATTCGAAGCCGAAGCCCACGCCAGCACCCGCCGGGAAGCTTCCGCCGGCGGCGTACACTCTCCGGGCGATGGCGTCGCTCCACCTCACCGACTCGCACCCCGCCTACGAGCAGTACTGCGTAGCCATCTTCGAGCTCCAGGAGGACGACATCGACGTCATCCAGGCGCGCATCGCCGATCGGCTCTCCGTCTCCCGCCCGGCCGTGTCGGAGATGATCCGTCGGCTGGAGGCCGAGCGTCTGGTGAAGCTCGACGGGCGCATCCAGCTCACCCCCGACGGCGCCGCACTGGCCGAGCGGGTGGTGCGCAAGCATCGGCTGTCCGAGCGGTTCCTGACCGACATCCTCGGGCTGTCGTGGGCCCTGGCCCATGCCGAGGCCGACAAGTGGCAGCACGTCATCTCCGACGAGGTCGAGCTCAAGATCAACCGGGTGCTCGGCAACCCCAACACCTGCCCCCACGGCAACCCGATCCCGGGCACGGTCTACGAGGCGCCCGACTACGTCCCGCTCAACCAGCTCACCAAGGACGACGACTTCACCGTGGCCCGCATCCCGGAGGAGCTCGAGTTCACGCCGGGCATGCTCGAGTTCCTGGAGGACGCCTGGGTGATGCCGGGACGCAGCGGCCGAGTCACGAACACCTCCCCCGACGGCACGGTCACCGTCGAGGTCGACGGGAAGACCGTCGGCATCGGCTCCTTCGCCAGCGCACGAGTCCTGGTCCTGCCCGGGCGCACCGGCGCCTGAGCCGACCCGCCGACCGGTGCTCGCCCCCAACGCCGACCGGTTCGCGCCGCTCTCGCCCGGCCGGGCTGACCGCTGGGCCGCCTTCCCAAACTGGCCGGGCCAGGTCCTGTTCCCGAAGCTCGTCGGCCTCGAGCTCGAAGAGGTGAGGACCGACTACGCCCGCATGCGGCTCCCCTGGCGGCCCGAGCTGGCCCAGCCGGCCGGCGTGCTGCACGGCGGAGCCGTCGCCACCCTCATCGACACCGTCGTGGTACCAGCCGTGGGCAGCGCCTACGAGCAGACGCCCCGCATGCTGACGCTCAGCCTCAACATCAGCTACCTGGCCGCCATCGTCGCCGGCGAGGATGCGGTGGCCGAGGGATGGGTCGAGCGGCGGGGTCGCTCGATCGTCTTCCTCCGGGCCGAGGTCCTCGCGGCCAGCAGCGGTGAGCGCGCCGCCAGCGGCAGCCTCGTCTACAAGGTCACTCCGCAACCGTGAAGGTCGTGGCCATCCCCTCGGCGAGGTGGCTCTCGGTCTGACCGTCCTCCTCCTCGACGATGTTGCACAGGAGGACGTACTCGCCCGCCTCGAGCTCGAAGGCGCCACTGCAGTCCTCGCCGCCAGGGAACGGCTCCACCTCGCCGATGAACGCGGTCGAGGGGAGGTCGGCCTCGACGACCGCGCCGTCGGCGTCGGTCGGCAGCGCCGCAACCGAGTCGCCGGCGATGACGACGAGCTCGTGCGGTTCCTCGCCGATGTTGGCGATCTCGAAGCCGACCAACCCGGCCGCGGCGGTGCCGGTCGTCTCGATGGTGAACTCGTCGAGCTCGACGCTCACCGTCGAGTCGGCGGCGGCGACGTCACCCACCGGGGCGCACTCGGCCTCGGCCGTCGAACCCGAACCGCTGGCCGCCGATCCCGAGCCGCTGGCGCTCCCGGAGGCCGAGCCGTCGTCGCCGACCTCGCGCACGCCGGCGCCATCGTCGTCACCGCACGCCGACGCTCCCAACAAGATCGCCAGCGTCACGCCGGCCGCCAGCCGGCCCCATCGGGTGGTCATCTGTACTCGTCTCCTTCATCATTGGTGCGGACCTGATCGAAAGCGAGCGCCACCCGGCCACCACGAGCAACCCGATGGCGAGGATCCAGGCGCCGTGGAGGACCCAGTCGGCCGAGGTCAGCCGCCGGTAGTCGGGCAGGACGACGTGCCACACCCGGTACCAGGGGTTGCCGGTGAGCTCGAACCCGAAGATGACGGCGAGCCGACCCGCCCAGAGCTCGACGAGCAGCCAGGCCCAGGTCGCCACGCCCACGGCGGCCGCGCCGACCAGAGCGGCGCGGGGCCAGCGCCCGGTGGCGGTGGCCAGCCACCAGGCCGTGGCCAGCACGAGGGCAGGCAGGATGACCACCACCTGACGACCCGGCCACCAGTAGCCGTGCATCGTGAGGGCCACGAAGGTCGCGACGAGCCACCCGACGGCGGCCGGCACGACGATGGCCGCCCAGCCGTGAGGCCGCCGCCTGAGCACGGCGGCGACCGCGGGCACCGCAAGGAGCCAGCCGGGCGCCCACGCCAGCAACCCGAACACCCGATCGGTCAACAGCCCGACGAGCCGGACGGACCGGCCGCCATAGTTCGGGCTCGAGCCGGCCGCGGTCAGCTCGCCGCCGACGAAGTGGTCGCCGGCGGCGTACACGGTCCACCCGCCGTACACGGCACGGTGGAAGCCCACGTAGGCGAGCCCGGCGCCGGCCAGAATCGCGGCCCCCACGACCGCCGCCCGCCAACGGCCGCGCCGGACGAGCATGACGAACCCGATCAGGGCCAGGCCGGCGGCCACCGGGGCGTACTTCACCGACAGCCAGGGCAGGACCACGACGGCCAGCCAGAGCACGGCGAGGCCCCGCCGCCGGAGCGGCCCGGTCAGGGCGGCGATGGCGATGGTGACCACCAGCGCGGCGGGCAGCTCAGGGTAGATCTGCGCGCCGTAGACGACGAGCGGCGCGGCGAGCGAGAACGCAAGCACGGTCAACCCGGCGACCGCCACCGGTACCGTGAACCGGCGCACCGCCACCCAGACCAACACCGCCGCGAGCAGGCCGGCCATGGCGGCCATGGCCAGCTTGGCGCCGAGCCAGCCGCCGAGACCGACGGGCGCGGCGAGCACCACCGCCAGCAGCGGGTCATGCGGGCTGAGGCGTCGACCGTCGTCGAGGGGCCTGGTCTGCTCGGGCAGGGCCGCCTCGTGGAAGTCGCGCCAGCGCTCGGCGGCCAGCTCGTCGTCGATGGCGAGGTCGCCGTCCTCCCACAGGCTGAGCGCGCTCAACAGGTACTGCGGCTCGTCCGCCGCGGTGCGGGAACCGAACGTGGCTCGGGCGGGCGCGGCGGCTGCGCACCACGCCGCGGTCAGCAGCCCCACCCCGACCACGGCGTTCCTCAGCTTCACGCCAGACGCTC
Organism: Acidimicrobiales bacterium; assembly: GCA_050744245.1. GTDB lineage: Bacteria > Actinomycetota > Acidimicrobiia > Acidimicrobiales > JBOGGX01 > JBOGGX01. The sequence goes on along the minus strand of JBOGGX010000284.1, from coordinate 2,821 downwards.
CACCCGCCGGGCGACCAGCAACCAGGTGAGGACGGCCGACAGGGCGACCAGGACGATCGAGGCCAGGCCGGTGTCGGCCCAGCGGGCCGCCTCACGGGCCGACCAGATGTGCACGGCGAGGGTGTCGATCGAAGTCGGCCGCAGCAGCAGGGTCGCCGGCAGCTCCTTCATCGTCGACAGCAGCACCAGTCCCGCGCCGGCCAGCAGCCCGGGCAGCATGATGGGAAGCTCGACCGTCCGCAGCCGGCGCCAGCGCCCGGCGCCGAGCACGCGGGCCGCGTCGTCCAACCGGGCCGGCACCGTGCCCGCCGCCACCTGCGCCGCCCGCATGGCCTGCGAGCCGAAGTGGATGACATAGGCGGCGAGCAGGACCGGCAGCGTCTGGTACAGCCCACCGAGGAGGGGCGCGTCGAGCACCCACCGCACCAGGGCCAGGGCGATGACGAGCCCGGGCAGGGCGAACCCTCCGACGACGAGCGCGTTGGCCACGTCGCCGACGCGGCTGCGGTAGCGGACGGTCAGGTAGGCGACGGGGAGGACGATGGCGACGGTGATGATCGCGGTCGAGACCCCGATCGCGGCGGTGTTCGCGGTCGGGACCACCAGGTCGGACGCCGGTCCGGCCTGGCCGGTCCTGGTCAGCCCGCGCCAGGCCCAGTAGCCGAGCACGGACAGCGGCCCGAAGAGGGCGTTCGCCAGCACCACCACCACGACGCAACCGGCCGGCCACCGCCATCGCCCGAGCGGGACGAGCAGCGAACCGCGCCCTCGGCCGGCCTCGAGCCTGGGCCGGCGGGTGGCCGCGGCCCGTTCGGCGATCACGACCGTCAAGGCGACCGCCGCCAGCAGCAGCCCCAGCCCGGCCGCCTTGGGCTCGTTGTAGATCCCGGAGCTGAAGATCTCGACGGTCAGCGTGTTGTAGCGCAGGGCGGCGACGGCGCCGTAGTCGCTGACCGTGTAGAGGAAAACGAGCAGCGCGCCGGCCCAGATCGCCGAGCCGGCCTGGGGCAGCACGACCGTCCTGAACACCGCGCCCGGCCGGCGGCCGAGCATCCTGGCGCTCTCCTCGAGCGAGCGGGGCAACCCGCCGAGGCGGGCCGCCACCGGGAGGTACACGTACGGGTAGGTGAAGAGGGTGAGGACGAGCCAGGCGCCGGTGAGCCCGTCGACGTTCGGCAGTCTCCCGGCGAGCGCAGGCACCAGCTCCTCGAGCATGCCGTTCGGTGCGACCGCGGCCTGGAGGGCGGCGGCGCCGACGAACGACGGGAACACCAGGGGCAGCGGGGCGGCGACGGCGAGCAGCCGCCGGCCCGGGAGGTCGGTGCGGATGGTCAGCCAGGCGATGGCCGTGCCCAGCACCGCGGCGCTGAGGCTCACCGCGGTGGCCAGGACGAGGGTCCGCAGCAGCGGCCCGACCGCCGATCCGGCCGTGAACACGTCCACCACCTCGGACACGAAACCGGCGTTCTTGACGATGAGATAGGCGAAGGGCGCGGCGAACAGGATCGACACGAAGAGCCCGGCGACCAGCAGCCCGGGCCCGGCGGGCGGGTCGCGGTCGACGGTGGCGGCCACGTTCGGAGCTCAGCCCCCGATGCCGCTCTGGTCGATGAGCTCCTCGGTCCTGGTCAGGTCACCCAGGTCGTCGAACGGCACGCGGGTCACGCCCAGGTCGTCGAGCGGCGGGAGCTCGCCGCTCGGGCCGACACCGTCGGCCAGCGGGTACTCCTTGGTCACCTCGGCGAAGTACTCCTGGGCCTCGGTCCCGAGCAGGAAGGTGATCAGGTCGTCGGCCAGGTCGGTCTGGTCCGACGTCTCGACCACGCTGGCCGCGGTGACGAGCAGCAGGTTGCCGAGGTCGCCGTCGGGCAGGAAGTAGTTCTCGCTGGCCACGTCGGGGTCCTCGGCCTTGGCCCGCACGTTGTAGTAGTGGTTGACCAGCCCGTAGACGATCTCGCCCCGTCCGACGGCCTCGACGATCGAGACGTTGTTCGGGTAGGTGACGGCGTCGTTGTCGGCCATGGCCTCGAGCCAGGCCAGGGTCTCGTGGTCGCCGACGTCGAGCCGCATGGCGGTCACGAAGTCCTGGAACGACCCGTTCGTCGGGGCCACGCCGACCTGGCCCCGGTACTGCGGGTCGGCGAGATCGAAGACGGAGTCGGGCAGGGTGGCCGCGTCGACCTCGTCGGTGTTGTACACCAGCACGCGGACGCGGGCGGTGAGACCGACCCAATGGCCGTCGGCCGCGTGGTCGTCGGCCGCGACCGAGTCGAGGATGTCGTCGGACAGCGTCGTGAGCCGGTCGTCCTGGTCGAGGAACGCCACCGCGCCCGGGCTCTGGGAGATGAAGACGTCGGCCGGTGAGTCGTCGCCCTCGGTGTCGATGAGCTGGGCCAGCTCGCCGCTGTCGCCGTAGCGGACGTCGATGCCGACGTCGTTCTCCTCGGCGAACCGCTCGAGCAGCGGGCCGATCAGATCGGCGGTGCGGCCCGAGTACACGGTCAGGCGATCGGATCCCGAGCAGGCGGGCAGCACCAGCCCGAGCAGCAGCGCGCCGGTTGCTCCGGCCCCGCCGGTCAGAAGCCCACCCATCGGCCGCCACATGCCGGTGCACGCTAGCCAACCCTTGTGGCGTGTGTAAAGCTTCCCTAACGATGAGCGAACCGCTGACCCAACACCAAGAGCGGCCGCCGGTCGTTCTGCTCCTCCCGGCCCGCAACGAGGCCGCCAACGTCGCCGCGGTGGTGGCCCGGGTGCCCACCATGGTCGCCGGGCACCCGGTGACGACCCTCGTCGTCGACGACGGCTCGACGGATGGCAC
>JBOGGX010000283.1:0-7163 GCA_050744245.1 Acidimicrobiales bacterium | reverse complement strand
CGCTTCCTCGACTACGAGCTGGAGCTGGCCGTCGTCATCGGCCGGCAGGGTGCCGACCTGCGGCCGGATGAGGCACGCAGTCATGTCTTCGGCGTGACGATCATGAACGACTTCAGTGCGCGCGACCTTCAGATGCGGGAGATGACGGCCAGCCTCGGCCCGGCCAAGGGCAAGGACTTCGCCACCAGCATCGGGCCGTGGATCACGACCATGGACGAGCTCGACGCCGACCGGCTCGAGATGGTCGCCCGGGTCAACGGCGAGGAGTGGACGCGGAATTCAATGGCGACCATCACGTGGACCATCGACGAGCTGGTGGCGTACGTGTCCCGTGCCGAGACGCTGGGGCCGCGCCAGGTCATCGCCACCGACACGGTGGGGCGGGGCTCGGGGCTCGAGCTGTACCGCAAGCTCCGGCCGGGCGACGTCGTCGAGCTCGACATCGATGGCATCGGGACGTTGCGCAACCGGCTGGCGCACTCGGTGGGCGACCGCTGGGCCCCGGAGCCCAAGGTGCCGCGGGGGCTGACCCCGTACCGACCCTAGCTAGGGCCCCCGCCCCGGCCCCCTACAGGGACAGCTGGATGTCCTGCAGATCCCGGGAGGCGATCACGTACTTCGCCATCTCGGACGTACCGCCGACGATCGGCATCGCCGCGCGTCACGGTCGAGCCGCTCGGCTCGTCTGAACTCGGCCACCAGGCCGTCCCCCCCGAGGATCTGCACGCACGCGTCGGTGCAGGCCACCGCAGTCTCGGTCGCCACCAGCTTGGCCATCGCCGCCTCGCGCATCAGCTCCCTGCCGCCGCGGCCATCGTCGTACAGACGCGCCGCCCGGTAGGTCAGCAGCTCGGCGGCATCGATGCGCCAGCTCAGCTCGGCCAGCCGGCCCCAGATCAGCTGCTTGGCGCCCAGCGGTTGGCCGAAGCTCTCGCGCCTGCGCGCGTGCTATCGGGCGACGTCGAAGGCGGCCCGTGCCAGCCCCAGGCCGGCCCCGCCGAGCAGGATCCGCTCCAGGTTGAACATCCCGACCATGACCCGAAAGCCCTCGCCGGGCTCGCCGAGCAGGTGGTCCGTGCCCACTCGCACGCTGTCGAGCGCCACCTCGCCGACCACGCACCCGCGCCGACCCATCAGCGTGTAGCGGCGGGGCACGGTCAGGCCGGGCGTGTCGGCGGGGACGACCACCGCGCTCATGCCCCGTTGGGCCCGAACGTTCGGGTCGCTGATGCCGTAGACGATGTACACGTCGGCGACGCCCGCGTTGGAGATGTACCGCTTGAAGCCGTCCACGACCACGTCGCCCGTGGCCTCGTCCACCGTCAGACGCGTCTTTATGCCGGCGCTGTCGGACCCGACGCCGGATTCGGTGATGCAGATGGCGCCGACGCCTCTCCCCTGGCCAGGGCGGGCCGCCAGCGTTCCCGCACGGCCGGTGTGGCGTGGCGGATCACCGGGACGCCGCAGGAAAGCGACGACGCCACCGTGGCCTCGAACGCGTAGCTGACCGCGGCCGCCTCCTCGGCGACCATCGTGGCCTTGACCAGGCTGGCCGGCTCGGCGCCGTCGCCCGGCAACAGGTAGGCCAGGTGACCGGCCCGGCCGGCGGCCGTGACCGCCTCGCGCAGCGCCGACCAGTCGGAGCGGGCCTCGATGTGGGGGGCGCGGGGGGGCCAGCTCACGGGCGAAGAAGTCCCGGAGCCGGTCGCGCAGCCGGCGCTGGTCATCGTCGAGCAGGGAGTCGCGCATGGGGTTCAGGCCCCCAAGCGCCGCTGGCGCCACCGCTCGGTGGCGGCCACCTCGTTGAGGGTGTAGAGGTGCAGACCGTCGATCCCCTCCCCGTGCCGGGCCAGCGCGTCGAGCAGGCGATCGGGGCGGTAGCCACGCGCACCGGCCAGGTTCGCCACCAGCCGGGCGTGCCGCGCCGCCAACCGCACCGAGTTCCGCACCCCGATCCGGCCGGCGATCCGCACCAGCCGGGCGGGGGTGACCACGCCCGGCAGGCCCACGTGGACGGGCAGGTCGACGCCGTGGCGCCGCACGGTGCCGAGCCAGCGGAGGATGGGGCCGGCGTCGAAGCACATCTGGGTGACCATGTAGGTGGCGAAGCGCTGCTTGGCGCGCAGGGTCGCCAGCAGGACGTCGTCGTCCAGGAACGGGTGGCCGTCGGGGTAGGCGGCCACGCCGACCTGCCGGAACGGGTGCCCCAGCCGGGCGAGGGCGGACAGGAGCGCCACCGTCGACGGAAAGGGCCCGGCCGACACCGGGGCGTCGCCGCCGATGACGAAGATGTCGCGGACGCCGGCGCCGGTCAGGCGCCCGACGATGCCGGTCAGGTGCGCCTCGTCGGCGACGAGGCGGGCCGCCAGGTGGGGCACGGCCCGGAAACCGCGAGCGGTCAGGTGCTCGGCCACCGCCAGCGTGACGTCGATGCCCCGGGTGGGCGAGCAGCTGACCGCCACAATCGCGTCGGGCGGCAGCGCCTCCACCCGCGCCGCGACGTCGCCCGACGGGTAGACCTCGAACGTGGGCCGGGCCAGCAGCCGCGCGACCGTCGGCCGCGCCGCGGGCCGGGTACCCGTCCTCGCCGTCAGCTCCATGGGAACGGCGAGTGGCTGGCCGGGTGGAGTGCGCCCCGCTCGTAACGGGAGAAGCGGAACGGCTCGAGCAGCTCTTGGCGCTCGCCCAGCAGCTCCTTCGCCACCAGCGCGCCTACGCCAATCATCTTGTAACCGTGGTTGGAGTCGGCGATCACGTAGACGTTCTCGCGGAAGGTGTCGAAGACCGGGAAGCTGTCGGGCGTGAAGCAGCCGATACCCCCCGACGGCTCGCGCGAGAGCAGGTGGCCCAGGCCGGCGAAGCGATCGTGACAGTGGGCCAGCGCAGAGGTCCACAGGCGGGCGAAGTCGTCGCCCACCACGAAGTCGGGGCTTTCCGGCCCGTAGGGGTCGACCGCCACCTCGTCGGCGGGCCGGTCGACGACGACCGGCATGGCGCCGCCTTGCACCCCGCCGAAGTGGGTGTCGGGCTTGTAGTAGATGCCCCACAGCTGGTCGGTGACCAGGGACCCGTCGCGATCGTCGTACAGGGGTGCGTCGATGTCGGCGTGGACGACGGGCGGGGGCCGCCCCCGGGTGTCGGTCAAGAACTGCGGATCGACCTTCAATGTGCCCTCCTGGAGCGCCCAGTAGGTCCACATGTCGCGGTCGGGGAACCGGCGCCCGTCCGGCCCGGTCACGGTGATCTTGTCGGGCAGGGCGAGCATGGCCCAGATCGTTCGCACCCACGGCCCGACGGCTGCGACGACGTGCTCGCAGGCCACCGTGCCCCGATCGGTCTCCACCGAGCTGACCGTGCCGCCGTCGACAGGCAGACCCGTCACCCGAGTGCCGGTGCACAGGCGCACGCCCTCCGCCTGCGCCTTGGCGGCCAGGGCCCGCAGCGATGCCTGGTTGTTCGCGTACCCGCCTCGGTGCTCGTGCAGGACGGCCGTGACGCTCGCGGCCCGCCAGTCGTCGAAGATGCCCCGGAGGTAAGCTCGACATTCGGCCTCTCCCACGACGAGCGTGGACGCGTAGCCGATCTCCGCCTGCTCGGCGTGGATCTGCTCGACGTCGGCGCGCATCACCTCGGGCGCGACCTGGAGGTACCCGACCGGGTGATAGGAGAAGGCACGGGGGTCGGACTCCCACACCGCCACCGAGTGCGCGATGAGCCGGCGCATGGCCGGCTGGAAGTAGTTGTTGCGGATCACGCCGCAGGCGATGCCCGAGGCCCCCGCGCCCACGCCGGTCTTGTCGATCACGACGACGTCGCTCCCGCCGCCCCGACCGCTCGCCCGTAGCTCCTTGGCCAGGTGCCACGCCGTCGACAGGCCGTGGACTCCCGCGCCGATGACGACGTAACGGGCGGCGAGGGGTAATCCGGCGAGGCGCTCCGGGCGGGAACGTAGGCTGGCGGTGGGCACCATGGTCGTGGGGAGGGCGCCGTCAGCAATGCTGACCGGGCACCACTTGCCCTCGAGCGAGCGGGCGGCCACGATTCGATAGGTATTGCCTCATAGGAAACAGCATTTCACTTTTGGGAGCACCGTAGCATGGCCCGCACCGGGAAGCCAGCGTCCCGCCACGTCGCCGCCGTCGCTCGGGCGGTCACCGTCCTCGATGTGCTCGCCGACGCCGACATCGAGCTGGGCACCAACGAGATCGCTCGACGGGCCGGGATCAACGCCAGCTCCGCGTCACGCCTGCTGGCGACGCTGGTCGGTGCCGGCCTGGTCGCCCATCGGGAGGACACGGGGCGTTACCGGCTGGGGTTGCGGCTGTTCTACCTCGGCACGGCTGCTCTCGCCCGCCTCGACATCCGCGATCTCGCCCGGCCCCACCTCCGTGCCCTGGCCGACGCGTCCGGGGAGACCGCCACGCTGTGCCTCCCCGACGAAGACGAGGCGCTGACGGTCGACTTCGTCCAGAGCGCGGCCTCGGTCCAGAGCGTGGCCCGCCTGGGTCGCCCGAGCGTCGGTCACGCCACTGCCGTGGGCAAGATCCTGCTCGCCGATCGCAGCACGGTGCCGCAGGGACCGCTCACCGCCTACACCCTCCGCACCATCACCGACCCAACCAAGCTCGTCGAGGAGCTTTCCCTGGTCGCCGAACGGGGGTGGGCGGAGGCGATCGGCGAGCGGGAGATCGACCTCAACGCGGTTGCCGTGCCCGTACGCCGCGGAGACGAGCTGGTCGCCATCCTCGGACTGCAGGGCCCGGCGGGACGCTTCGACTCCCGCGCCATGCGCCGGGCGGTCGACCTGCTGCTGGCCAGCGCGGCAGAGATTGGCGGGAGGAGCGAACGCCGCCCTTGAGGGAGCCGGTCTGGTCAACCCGCGCCGGTGTCCCTATCATCTCCGTGGTGGCTATTGGGTATGTCTACGGGCAATACTTCGGCAACGGAGCGGATAGGTCGCCCTCGGGCCACGGCTGCGCGTATCGGCGCAGCGTTTTAGCGACGAAGCCGAGCTGAGCACCCATGGACGCGGCGAGACGGAGGAGCAACGGCGGGCGCCGATCTCGAAACCCTCCCCGCTACTCGGTGTTCGACCTGGTGCGCCACGGATTGGGCGCCGAGTGGCCCCGTGTCTGGCAGGCGCACGAGCTGGCCCCGAGCTACGACGTGGTTGTGATCGGCGGTGGCGTCCACGGCCTGGCCGTCGCGTACTCACTCGCCGCCAACCACGGCATCACCGACGTGGCCGTCCTGGAGCAGGGCTACCTCGGCAGCGGGGCCTCGGGTCGCAATACCGCGATCATCCGCTCGAACTATCTGACCCCGGAAGGGGTCCGCTTCTACGACCGCTCGGTGAAGCTCTACGAGACGCTGGCGGCCAACCTCAACTTCAACGTCATGTTCTCTCAGCGCGGCCACCTGACGCTGGCCCACGACGACGGCTCGCTGCGGACCATGCGCTGGCGGGCCGAGGTCAACCAGCTCGAAGGCGTCGAGTCAGCGGTGATCGGACCGGACGAGATCAAGGCATTGGTGCCCCAGCTCGACACCTCGACCCGCGCCCGCTACCCGATCCTCGGCGCCCTGTACCACCCGCCCGGTGGCATCATCCGCCACGACGCGGTGGTCTGGGGCTACGCCCGCGCCGCCAACGCCCACGGGGCCCACCTCCACCAGCAGACCCAGGTGACGGGGATTTCCACCGCCGGTGGTCGCGTCACGGGCGTGACCACGAATCGGGGCGCGATTGCCACCCCGGTCGTGGTCAACTGCACCGCTGGGTGGTCGACGCTGGTTTGCGACCTCGTCGGGGTGCGCCTGCCGATCACTACCTTCCCGTTGCAGGCGGCCGTGACCGAGCCGGTCAAGCCGTTCCTGTCGACCGTCGTCGTGTCCGGCACCCTGCACACCTACGTCAGCCAGACCGACCGTGGCGAGCTGGTGTGTGGGGGTGCCGTCGACCCGTTCGCTTCGTACTCCATGCGTGGGTCGCTCGAGTTCGCCGAGTCGCTGGCCGGCCACGTCCTCGAGCTCATGCCATCACTGGCGAACCTGCGACTGCTGCGCCAGTGGGCCGGCCTCTGCGACATCACCCCCGACTTCGCCCCGATCATGGGCGTGACCCCGGTCGAGGGTTTCTATGTCGACGTCGGCTGGGGCACCTACGGGTTCAAGGCCGGTCCGGTCGCCGGCGAGACGATGGCACAGCTGATCGCCACCGGCGACACGCCCGACCTGATCGCGGCCTTCGACCTCGCCCGCTTCGAGGATGGGCGGCTCGTCGCCGAGAAGGGGGCAGCTTCCGTTGGCCACTGACGACCGGCGGCCGCGGTGATCCTGGTTCCCTGCCCGGAGTGCGGGCCACGCGACGCATCGGAGTTCCACGCCAGCGGCCGGCCCCGCGCCCGGCCGGATCCCGACCAGGCCACGCCGGCGCAGTGGCGGGCCTACCTGTACACCCAGCCCAACCCGGCTGGGTGGACGGCCGAGCTTTGGTTCCACCGCGCCGGGTGCCGCCGGTACCTGGTCGTCCAGCGGCACACGGTGACCGACGAGATCCGGTGCGTGCGGCCCGCCCGGTCGGGCGGCTGACATGGTCCGGACGGCCCCGCCGCCTTCGGCCGTGGTCATGCGGCTCGGGTCCCAGCCGGGAGAGGTCATCGACCGGGACCGGGCCTTCACCTTCACCTGGAACGGCCGCCAGTATCCGGCGTGCGTCGGCGACACGATCGCCTCCGCACTGGCGGCTTCCGGGGAGCGCGTCTTCTCGCGCAGCTTCAAGTACCACCGCCCCCGGGGCCTGCTGACGGCGAGCTACCTCGACCCGGGGTGCATGGTGCAGGTCGGCGACGAACCCAACGTGCGGGGCGCCCACCGCCGGGTCGAGCCGGGCATGGCGGTGCGGGCGCAGAACGCCTGGCCCAGTCTGCGCTTCGACGTCAAGTCCGCCAACCAGGTCGTGAGCCGCTTCCTGCCGGCCGGCTTCTACTACAAGACCTTCATCAAGCCGCGGGCCCTGTGGCCCGTGTACGAGAAGGTGCTGCGGCGCTTCGCCGCCGGCGGCACCGTGCCCGCCGCCGCGATCGGCGCCTACGACCACCGCCACGCCCACCCCGACGTCCTCGTCGCCGGTGGTGGGCCGGCCGGCATGGCCGCCGCGGTCG
>JBOGGX010000282.1:0-14691 GCA_050744245.1 Acidimicrobiales bacterium | reverse complement strand
AACCACCCCACATTGGTGTGGTTTCGGACTGGGTGAGGAGCCACGTGGCGGTGGTGGCGACGACCTCGTCGGCCGGGGCGAGGCGGTCGGGGATGAACCACCAGCTCTCATCGTTCGGGCTCAGGGCGGTGGTGACCTCGAACCCGGCGCCGGTCCACCGCTCGACCACCTGCTCGTACTCGGGCCGTAGGCCCTCCCTCGGCTCGAACTGGATGAGCAGGACCGGCCGGGGCTCGTCCCCGAGCGCCTCGACCAGCCCGTGCTCGGGCCCGGTCTCGAACAGCTCCCGACCGACCTGGATCCCGAGCACGTCGAGAAACCCGTGCCGGTCGAGCTCGGCCGCCGGATCGTCGATGCCGGTCCGGCCCAGCTTGAGCTGGTGCACCGAATGGGCCCGCAGCGCCTCGCGGAAGTAGCGCCGGGCCTGGGTCACCGGTTCCCAGAGCACGAGGGGCACCGGCCCCAGCCGCCGAGCGGCGGCGGCCGCGGGCATCGCCGAGAACCGGGTGGCGACGAGCGCGACCGCGTCCACGTCGGTCGTCTCGACCAGTCGCTCGACGGCCCTCACCGTGTCGGCGATCATCGTGGCCACGGTCAGGTCGAGCCGGCCGCCGGAGCTGTGGCCGACGCCTCTCGGGTGGAACCGCTGGACGCACAGGCCGGCGGCGGCCAGCCGCCGGGCCAGTTCGACCTCGCGCCGGTAGTTGGCCCCGAAGTCGGTGAGGATCGGCGAGCAGATCACCACGCCGAGCCGGGATCGTTCCCGCGTCGCCGGGAGGTGACGGCAGCCGAACAGAGGGGCGGCAGGCCCGAGGAATTCGACCTCCTCGGCGACGCCCAGCCGCGCGTCGACCCGCCGCACGGCCGTCGTCCCGCCTCCGTTGGGCCCGCCCACCTCGCCTAGTCTTGCCTATCCGTGGGCGGACTGGCGAAGGCGGCGAACCGGAGGCTGGGCCGGCACCTGTCGCCCGCGGCCCGCAAGCGCCTCGCCGCCGTCGTCGGTGGCCGTGCCTTCGGCTGGTACCGCCGGCGCCGGACCGACGCCTACCTCGTGTCGTTCCCGAAGTGCGGCCGCACGTGGGTCCGGCTCCTGTTGGCCCGCTCGCTCCAACGGCACTTCGACCTCCCGGCCGACGCCGACCTCGTCGAGGTGCACCGGCTGGCCGAGCTCGATGCTCGCGTGCCGTGCGTCTTCGCCACCCACGACGACGACGCCCAGCGGAAGACGCCTGAGCATGTCGAGCGGGACAAGCAGCGCTACCGCCGCCACCGGGTCATCCTCCTCGTGCGCGACCCGCGGGACGTGATCGTGTCGCTCTACTTCCAAAAGCGCGACCGGCGGGGCGCCTACGACGGCAGCATCGCCGAATTCCTCGACGAGCCGGAGGGCGGGTTCTCCTCGCTGCTGGCGTTCTACGACGCCTGGGCCGACAGCGTGGACGTCCCGGCCGCGGTGCTCGTCGTCCGCTACGAGGACCTCCACGCCAGGACCGGCGACGAGCTGCGGCGGATGCTCGACTTCATCGGCGTCACCGGGGTCGCCGACGGGGTCGTGAACGAGGCGGTGGCCTTCGCCTCGTTCGACAACATGCGGCGCATGGAGGAGGCCGGTGCGCTCGGTTCTGAGCGTCTCCGCCCCGGCCGGCCGGGCGACTTCGACACCTACAAGACCCGCAGGGGCCGGGTCGGTGGCTACCGCGACGAGTTGACGGCCGACCAGGTCGCCCGGCTCGATGCCACGATGGCGGCGTCCCGTGTCGATCGTCTCGGGTACCACGCCGACCCGTCATGATGGACCGGCCGCCGTTCCTGCTCGTCGTCGGCTGCGGCCGCTCGGGGACGACGGTCCTGCGGACCGTGCTCGATTCGCACCCGGAGCTCGCCGTCGCCCACGAGGGCCGTTTCGTGGTGCCGTTGGGTCTGCGGCGCGCCCGGTACGAGCGGCCCGGCGGCTTCGACGGCGAGCGCTTCGTCCACGACATGGCGGGCGATGCCGCGGTCAGGACCAACCTCGGGCTCGATGACGACGAACTGCGGACGCTCATCGGCGAGCGTCCGGTGGTCGACTTCCCCGACGCCGCCCGCCGGGTGTTCGCCCGGTACGCCAGCAAGCGGGGCAAGCCCCGGTACGGCGACAAGATGCCCGGCTACGTCCTCCGCATCCCGCTGCTGGCGGCCATGTTCCCCGAGGCCCGCTTGGTCCACATCATCCGCGACGGCCGCGACGTCGCCCTCTCGAGCATGGCCATCGACGGCAACGCCAAGGACCCGGTCGAGCTGGCGATCAACTGGACGACGAGGGTGGGCGCCGGGCGCGCCGCCGGGCGCGACCTCGGTCGCGGGCGGTACCGCGAGGTGCGGTACGAGGCGCTGGTGGCCGAGCCGGAACCGGTGGCGAGCGAGCTGTGCGAGTTCCTCGACCTCGACTTCGAGCCGGCCATGCTGCGGTTCTTCGAGCGGGCCGACGGAGTGCCGGCCAAGGTGCAGGCCAACCCGCGCCACGCCCGGCTGGCCGAGCCGCTCTCGCCGGGTCGGCGTTCGTGGCGCACCGAGATGTCGACGGCCGACCTGGAGCGGTTCGAGGCGGTGGCCGGCGCCCGCCTTGACGAGCTCGGCTACGAACGGGGCGTGGCCCGCCCGTCGTTGCCGGCTCGGCTCGACGCGGCACGGGGTCGGCTCATGTGGCACGCCGGCCGGGCCAGGACCCGCCTGCCCGGCATGGTCCGACGGGCAGGCGGTGCGAGCAGGTAGGTCGACCGGGCTACGAGGCGCACTCGGTCAGGCCGAGCTCCTCCAACTGCGAGTTGGGCTCGTCGAGCGTCTCGTCGGTGTTCGGGTCTTCCTCCACCCGGTCGGCGTACTGCTCGACCGAGTCGAGGATCGGGTTGACCTCGTCCTCGAGCCCAGCGGGGCCTACGAGCTCCCGAGCTTCGGGTCACGGATCCTCCTGGTCTCGGGCGAGGAGGGCACGCTAGTCAACGGTCACGCGAGTTCGCGGTCGCGGATGCCGTAGCGCTCGAGCAGCTGACTGCGCACCCGTCCCGGGCTGAAGGCCGCGGCCCGGGCCCGACCGGTCGCCCCGAGGCGAGACCTCAGGTCGGGATCGTCGACCAGTCGGGCGACGGCCTTGGCCGTGGCCTCGATGTCGCCCGACGGCACGAGCAGCCCGGCGTCGTCGTCGCCCAACAGGTCGCGGATCGGGGGCAGGTCGCTGCCGACCACGGGCAGCCCGTTGAGCATGGCCTCGGCCGCGACCCGGCAGAACGAGTCGAGCACCGAAGGGCAGACGACGACGTCGCAGCGCGCGTAGGCGGCCCGGACGTCGGTGAACTTGCCCTCGATCGACAGCCGCCCGCCGCCCGCGGCCTCCATCTCCCGCAGCCGGTTCCAGGTCGCGGCGAGATGGTCGTCGGTCTGCCGGGAGAACACCAGCCACTCGACCGGCCCGCTCGAGGTCGCGGCGACGGCCTCGATGATCTCGGGGAGGAACTGGAAGCCCTTGTACTCACGGGGCGAGCCGAGGAAGGCGACCGTGACCGGCTCGTGGTCCGATCGCTCCGGCGCGAGCACGTCCGCCGGGTCGATCGGGTTGGGCACGATCACCACGTCGTCCGGCGCCACCAGGCCGGCGTCGACCACGAGATCGCGCGCCAACGGGGAGACCGCGGCCCAGCGCACGTCACCGTGGGGGAGCAGCCGCCGCCACACCCCGCCCAGCAGCCGCACCGACGGGGGCAGGAGGAAGTTGTGGACCCACACCACCAGCGGGACCCGCCCGAGGAGGGCCGCGGGCAGCGCGACGCTGAGCTCCTTGAGCCCGTTGGCGTGGATGGCCGTCAGCCGCCGGCGGTGGCCGACGGTGAACACGGCCAGCCGCACCGACGCCCACGCCCGGCGCAGCGGCCGGAACCGGGGGCGGTGGGAGATGATCGCCAGCCGCCGTTCGGCCAAACGCTCGCGGTCGACCAGCTCGACGAAGCGGCCCTGGGCCGGTCCGGCCAGGATGCGCTCGGCGTCGCCGGCCAGGTACGACAGCACGTTGGCCAGCGATCGGGTCGAGCCGCCGATGCCCGTCGGAACGCTGACAAACAGGACGGCGGGGCGGGGCGGGGGCAAACTCGACGCACGACGCGTCGCCAGGCGGCGCGAGATGCGTCGAGAATGAACCATCACTCGCGGCCGACATCCCAGTGGGCGGCCACGTAGACCGGCGACAGGCGGGCGATGCCGGCCGGGCCCTCGTCGAGGTTGGGCCCGATCACGTCGAAGTGGGCCACCGGCTGCCATCCGAGGAGCTCGCCCTTGGCCACGAACACCCCGAGCCACAGGAAGTAGCGGCCCCGAGGGAGCGGCAGCCGCTCGATCTGGCAGCGGGCGGTGATCTCGTCGTCGTCGGGCAGGTGGACGTCGTGGCGGAGCAGGAAGATCGGCGATGCCGGCCCCTCGCTGAACCCGATGCACACCCGCCCGGCGAACTGCTGGGCGCTGCGCAGGACGAGCACGACCTCGGCCGACTCCTGGGTCCTGGCCGACGCGCCGGCCGGCCCGACGACCCTGGCCTTGAGCACGCGCACCAGCCCGTCGTCGGACGGCGCCACCTCGGACACCTGCTCGAGCGCCTGGCGGTACGAGGTGAGCACGTCGCGGACCGGCCCGTCCTGCGCGACCCGCCCGTCGTGGAGCCACAGGGCCCGCTCGCTGATGCCCTCGACCGCGGCCAGGTCGTGGGATACGAAGACCAGGGTGGTCCCCTGAAGGAGCATGGTCCGCATCCGGTCGATGCACCGCTGCTGGAACGCGGTGTCGCCCACGGCCAGCACCTCGTCGACCAGCAGCACGTCCGGTTCGAGGAAGGCGGCCACGCCGAACCCGAGCCGCATCTGCATCCCGCTCGAATAGAACTTCACCTGGCGGTCGATGGCGTCGTCGAGCTGGGCGAAGTTGACGATCTCGTCGAAGTGCGACGCGACGTGACGCCGCGACAGCCCGAGCAGCGTGCCGTAGAGGTGGATGTTCTCCCGGCCGCTGAGCTCCGGATGGATGCCGGCCCGCACCTCGATCAGGGCGCCCACCCGCCCGCTGACCTCGACCCGGCCGGCGTACGGGTACATGACCCGGGTCAGGATCTTGAGCAGGGTCGATTTGCCCGAGCCGTTGATGCCCACCAGGCCGACCGACTCGCCGGGCCGGGCCACCATCTCCACGTCCTCGAGCGCCCACCGCCAGCCCCGCCGGCCCTTGCCCTGGATGCGCCGCTTGACCTGCTTGGCCCGGGCCCGGATCGACTGCCGGGTCGGGTCGGCGCGGAACCGCTTCCAGATGTCGGTGGCCGCGATCGTGCCTTCAGGCGACGTCGGCAAAGCCCGTCTCCATCCGCTTGAACAGCAGGTAGCCGGCGATGAGGGCGATCGTCCCGGACAGGGCGGCGATGGCGAGCAGGTCCAGGCGCGGCGGCTCGCCGAGCAGGACCGTGCGCCGGTAGCCGTCGATCACCGGGGCCAGCGGGTTGAGGAACGAGTACACCGGCCACCACGCGGTCGGGATGACGTCGAGCCCATATCCCACCGGCGTGGCGAACAGGCCGAACTGCAGGAACATCGGGAGGACCTGGCGCACGTCGCGCAGGTACACGACGATCGCCGATAGGGCCAGGGTCACCCCCACCGTGAACGCCAGCTGCACGAGGATCAGCACCGGCACCCACACCGCCTCGGGCTGGGGCATGTACCGATAGACCACGAACAGGACGCCGAGGATCGAGACGGCGATGCCGGTATCGACCCCGGCCAGCGTGATCGAGGCCAGCGGGAAGACCTCCCGCGGGCAGTACACCTTGTTGAGCAGGGTGAGGTTCTGGACGATGCTCACCGCGCCCTTGGCGATGGCCCCGGAGAAGAACGTCCAGGGCAGCAGCCCGATGTAGGAGAACAGGGGATAGGGCACGCCGTCGGTCTGGACGTCGGCGACCCGTTTGAAGAACAGGGTGAACACCACCATCAGCAGGAACGGTGTGATGAGCGCCCAGGCGAAGCCGACCTTGGTCTGCTTGTAGCGGGCCCGAAGCTCCCGCTCGGTCAGTACGACGACGAGCTCGCGGCTGTGCCACAGCTCCTTCACCATGGTCAGCGGGCGCAGCACCCGCCGGAAGATCAGCTCGGGGGGCGGCCCTTCAACCGCCCGTACTGCGTTGCTCAAACTTCCACCGCCCGTCGCATCGTCGTCACCCGCTCGTGCGGTCGTAGGGTCACCCGCCTTGCGGCCCCCGCCCGCGAACGACTGATCTTTGCCGGAATGCCACCGAGACGCAATGGCGCCCCCACGCTCCAGGTTGTGGTGTCTGACCAGCGCCGAGGGGCCGAGACGTTCGCCGTCGACCTGGCGGCCGAGCTCGAACGCCTGGGGCTGGCCGCGCCGACGGTCGCCCTCCACGCGGCGGACGGGCCGGCGGCCGATCGGCTGCCCGTCCGCGTCCTGGGCCGATCGGCGCTCGGGCCGTCGACCCTCGTCGCCCTGCGGCGGACGGCCCGGGCCGAGTCGGCGGCCGTGGTCGTTGCTCACGGCTCGCGCACCCTGCCGGCCTGTGCGGCCGCCCTGGCCGGCACCGGGGTGCCGTTCGTGTACCGCAACATCGGTGACCCGCGGGTCTGGTCGGCCCGCGGGCTGCGCCGGTGGCGCACCCGGGTGCTGCTGGGTCGGGCCCGCATGGTGGCCGCGCTGTGGCCGGGAGCGGCCGAGGTCCTGACGGCCCTCCACGGGGTGCCGGCCGACCGGATCCGGGTGATCCCCAACGGCGTGCCCGCCGAGCGCTTCCCCGTGGTCGACGGGGACACCCGCGGCCGGGCCCGGGCCGGCTTCGACCTGCCCGATGACGAACCGGTCATCGGCTGCATCGCGTCGCTCACCGCGGAGAAGGACGTCGGGGCGGCCATCGCCGCCGTGGCCCGGCTGCGCTCGCCCGCCCACCTGCTCGTCGCCGGCGCCGGGCCCGAGCGCCCGAGGCTCGAGGCGCGGGCCGCGGCCGATGCCCCCGGCCGGGTCCGCTTCGTCGGCCGGGTGGCCGGATCGGCCGACGTCCTCGCCGCGGTCGACGCGGTCGTCCTGCCCAGCCGCACCGAGGGCATGCCCGGCGTGCTCATCGAGGCCGGGATGAGCGGCCTCCCGGTCGTCGCCACCGACGTCGGTGCGGTGGCCGAGGTCGTCGCCGACGGCGAGACCGGGGTGCTGGTGGCACCGGGCGACGTCGAGGCCCTCGCCGCCGGGCTCGAGCGGGCGCTGGCCGACGACGGGTCGATGGGCATGACCGCACGCGCCCGATGCCTCGAGCGGTTCGAGATCGGCGTGGTCGGCGCCCGGTGGGCCGCCCTTTTGGACGAGGCGGCCAGCCACTAGGGTCAACGCGGAAGTGGCGCGGAAAGTCGACGGCGTGGACCACGAGCGGAAGGCGGACGGCCGGGTCGGTGTGCTGATGCTGACCAAGGGCCTTGGGCGGGGCGGCACGGAGCGGTTGCTCGACGGCGCCGTTCGGCTGCTCGATTCGTCGCGCTTCCGGGTCGAGGTGGCCTACCTCCTCCCGTGGAAGGACGCGTTCGTGGCCGACATCGAGGCCGCCGGCGTGCCCGTCCGCTGCCTCGACGCCCGCCGACCGACGAGCGTGGCCTGGCTCGGCGCCCTGCGCCGGCTGGTCCGCGACCACGACATCGAGGTCGTCCACACCCACATGCCGCTGACCGCGGCGGCCGCCCGGCTCGCCCTGCCCGGTGGCCGGCCGGTGTTCGTCCACACCGAGCACAACCTCTGGGATCGCTACCGCCGTCCGACCCGATGGGCCAACCGGCTCACCTACGGGCGCAACGCGGCTGTGATCGCCGTGTCCGACGGCGTGGCCCGCTCGGTGCGCAGCCGAGGGGTGCCGGTCGAGGTCATCACCCACGGGGTCGACGCCCGAGCCATCCGCACCGGCGACGAGGCCCGGCGCCGGGCCCGAGCCGAGTTGGGCCTGGGCCGGGACGAACCGGTCGTCGGGACCGTCGGCAATTTCACCGCCAAGAAGGACCAGGCCTCGCTGCTGCTGGCCTTCGCCGCGCTCGTGGGCGACCACCCTCGGGCGCGGCTGGTGCTGGTCGGCAGCGGTCCGCTCGAGGCCGAGCTCCGGCAGCGAGCGGAAGCGCTCGGACTGGCCGGCGCGACCATCTTCGCCGGTTCGCGCCACGACGTCCTCGAGCTCCTGGCCGGCTTCGACGTCTTCGCCCTGAGCTCCAGGTTCGAGGGTCTTCCGATCGCGCTCGTCGAAGCCATGGCCACCGGGCTGGCCTGCGTGGCCACCACCGTCGGCGGCATCCCCGAGGTGATCACCGACGGGGTCGACGGCCTGCTGGTCGCACCGGGCGACGCCGACGCCCTCGCCACCGCCCTGGGCAAGCTCCTCGACGACGATGGCCTCAGATCGGAGCTTGGCCACCGGGCCGAGGGGCGCAGCCGCGACTTCCAGCTGGCCGCCGCGGTCCACCGCATCGAGCGGGTCTACGAGCGGGTGCTCGGCTGATGGCGCTGGCCACCAGGGCCGACCGCAACCACCGCGGTGAACCGCCCCGCCGGTCGACGGCCGTGCCCGGCTCGCCGCGGTTCAACGCGCTGGTCGGCTTCGTGGCCGTGGCCGTCTACCTGGTGCTCCTCGCCCTGGCCATGGACCGGCTGTCGTTCGACGTCTGGGGGGCGATGGTGATCGGGCCCTTCCTGCTCGGCATCACCGTCCCGCTCCTGCTCTGGGCCAGCCGCCGCGAGGCCGACCCGTGGATGGCCAGGCTCCTCATCTGGGCCTTCGTGGCCAAGATGGTCGGCACGCTGCTGCGCTACGCCATCACCTTCGAGGTGTACGGCGGGCGGGCCGACGCCGGGGGCTATCACGGCTCGGGGGGCCGCCTGGCCGCGGCGTTCTGGGACGGCCGGTGGGACCAGGTGTACCCGACCGAGGTCCCGACGCTGGTCGGCACCGAGTTCATGCGGTTGGCCACCGGCATCGTCTACATCGTCACCGGGCCGACCAAGCTGGGCGGCTTCCTCATCTTCTCGTGGCTGGGCTTCTGGGGCCTGTACTGGTTCTACCGGGCGTTCCGCGTCGGCTTCCCCGAGGGCGACCACCGCCGCTACGCGGTGCTGCTGTTCTTCCTCCCCTCGCTGCTCTACTGGCCGTCGAGCATCGGCAAGGAAGCCTGGATGCTGTTCACCCTCGGGCTGGCCGCCTACGGCGTCGCCCTCCTGCTGCGCTATCGGGGCCGAGGCTACGTTGCGTTGATCGCCGGGCTGGCCGGCACCGCCCTGGTCCGTCCCCACGTGACCCTGCTGGTCTTCGTCGCGTTCTTCATCGCCTATCTGCTCCGCCGGCGGTCGTGGCGGGAGTCGAACTCAGGACTGCTCGGGCGCATCGCCGGGATCGCCGTGCTGGTGCTGGTCGGCGGGATCGTCCTGGCCCAGGTGGCCAGCTTCTTCAACCTGCCCGACGTCGACCGCGAGGGCGTCGAGCAGGCCCTCGACCGCACCGAGGACCAGTCGAGCAAGGGCGGTTCGCAGTTCTCCGTGGCCCGGCCCAAGTCGCCGGCCGAGTATCCCGAAGCGGTCGTCACCGTCCTGTTCCGGCCGTTCCCGTGGGAGGCGGGGAACGCCCAGGCGCTGGTGGCCGCGGCCGAGGGCGCGCTCCTGCTCCTCGCCTTCGTCATGTCGCTGCCGCGCCTGGCCAGACTCCCGAGCTACGTGGTCAGCACGCCCTATGTCGCGTTCGTGACCGCCTACACGCTGATGTTCGTCTTCGCCTTCTCGTCGGTCGGCAACTTCGGCATCATCACCCGACAACGCACCCAGGTGTTCCCGATGGTTCTCGTCCTGCTCGCCTTGCCGCTGGCCGAGAAGGTCAGCCGCGGCCGGGTGCGGGCCTCCGAGATGCTCAGCCCGTAGCCGCGGCGCCGGTTCTGTCGCCCCACGGTCTCGGTGTTCGAGACCTCGGGGCGACGAAACACCGAGGCGCCCCGACCGCGCGCTCCGGTTCTACGAGGACCAGGGCCTCATCCACGCCACCCGAACCGGCGGCGGCCGCGCTGAGGCCGGTCAGAGCAGCTCGCCCCGGAAATGACGGCTGCGCAGGGCGCCCTTGGTGTCGAGCACGAGCCGGGCGTGGTCGGCGATGTCGTCGAAGGGGAGCTCTGGATGGTCGACGAGCAGCACGACCAGGTCGGCCGCGGCCAACTCATCCGGCGTGCACTCGACGACCTCGACCGGGAGCTCGGCGTCGCCGACGGGCGGCATGTGCGGCTCGACCGCCCGCACGTCGGCGCCCAGGCCGAGCAGCCGCCCGACGACGGCGAGCGACGGCGAGCCCCGCCAGTCGGAGGTCCCGGCCTTGTAGGCCAGGCCCAGCACCAGGATCCGGCTGCCGAGCACCGACCGCCCGGTGCGGTTGAGCATGTAGCCGACCCGGGTGACGACGTAGTCGGGCATGTGCTCGTTGACGTCGTTGGCCAGCTCGACGAACCGGAACGTCCGGCCCAGGCTGCGCCGCACCCGCCACGACAGGTACGACGGGTCGATCGGGAGGCAGTGGCCGCCGACCCCGGGCCCCGGCGTGAACCGCATGTACCCGAACGGCTTGGTCGTGGCCGCATCGATCGCGCTCCACACGTCGATGCCGAGGTCGGCGGCGAACATGGCCAGCTCGTTCACGAGGGCGATGTTGACGTGGCGGAACGTGTTCTCCAGCAGCTTCACCAGCTCGGCCTCGGCCGTCGAGGCGACGGGCACGATCTTGTCGACCAGCGTGCGGTAGAAGGCCTCGACGCACCGTCTCGACCCCTCGTCGATGCCAGACACGACCTTGGGCGTGTTGACGAAGCCCCAGTTCGGGTTGCCGGGATCGATCCGCTCGGGTGAGTACCCGAGGAAGAAGCGGGCACCGGTCCGGTCAAGGGCCGGGCGCACCAGCTCCTCGGTCGTGCCCGGATAGGTGGTCGACTCCAGGACCACCAGGGCCCCGTCGGACAGCCGGCCGGCGACGGTGTCGACCGCGGCCTCGACGTGACTCAGATCGGGAATCCCGTCGTGGAGGGGCGTGGGGACGGTGATGACCGCGACGTCGAACCCGGCGATGTCGGCCGGATCGCTCGTGGCCCGGTAGCCCTGCTCGGCGGCGGCGGCCAGATCGTCGTCGGCCACGTCGCTCACGTAGGACCGGGCGGTGGACAGGGCCTCGACCCGACCGGCGTCGGTCTCGAGGCCGATGACCTCGAAGCCGACGGCGACCGCTCGCAGCGCCACCGGGAGGCCGACGTAGCCCTGCCCGACCACGACGACACGAGCCGTGCGCTCGTCGATCTTGGCCAGCAGCGCCCCGGCCAGATCGGGCTCGCTCATCGCGCCCGACCCTCGCCCGCGCCGCCGGCCGGCTCGGCCGCCAACACCGCGTCGTCGCTCCTGTACCAGGCGACCGTGCGGGCCAAACCGTCCCTGAACGAGACGACCGGATCGAACGCCAGGTCGGCCCGGGCCGCTTCGATGTCCGCGTGCGAGTGCCGCACGTCGCCCGCCCGCGACGGAACATGCCGGGGCTCGACCCGGGTGGCGACGAGCTCCTCGACGATGCCGATCAGCTCGAGCAGGGTGGCCGGATGGCCGCGAGCGATGTTGTAGGCCCGCCCGGCGCAGGCCTCCGCCGGCGCCCACGCCGCCTTCACGTTGGCCTGGACGGCGTCGGACACGAAGGTGAAGTCGCGGCTCTGGCGGCCGTCGCCGTGCACCTCGGGACCGTCACCCCGCAGGATGGCGTCGATGAACAGTGGGATCACCGCCGCATAGCGGCTGCTCGGGTCCTGGCGGGGGCCGTAGACGTTGAAGTACCGCAGCGACACCGTCTCGAGGCCGTACAGCTCCCAGAACACCCTGGCGTAGTGCTCGCCCGCGAGCTTGGTGACGGCGTAGGGCGAGCGGGGGGCGAGCGGGGCACCCTCGGGGGTCGGGCGCTGGTCGGCCCCGCCGTAGACCGACGACGACGAGGCCAGCACCACCCGCCGGGCCCCGGCGCTTCTGGCCGCGTTGAGCACGCTCAAGGTGCCCGCGACGTTCACCCGATCGGTCTCGAGCGGACGGTCGACCGAGCGGGGCACCGACCGGTGCGCCGCCTGGTGGAACACGAGCTCGCAACCCCGGGCGATCCGCTCCATGGCCCCGGCGTCGGCCACATCGGCCTCGATCAGGTCGGCCTGGGGCGCCACGTTCTCGGCCCGGCCGCTCGACAGGTCGTCGACCGCGACGACGTCGGCCCCGTCCGCCACCAGGGCGTCGACGACGTGCGAGCCGATGAAGCCGGCGCCGCCGGTCACGAGGACGCGCACGGCTGGCCTCCCGGCTGGGCTCGGCCGATCTCGTCGGCATGCTCGTGGATGGCGGACAGCACCATCGACACCGCCTTCACGTCATCGTCGGACAGGGCGCGCCAGAGCGGCAGGCTGACCACCCGGGCGGCCAACCAGTCGGTCGTGGGCAGCTCCGAGGCGGGCAGGTCGCGGTAGGCCCGCTGGCGGTGCACCGGGGGCCAGAAATAGCAACGGGTGTCGATGCCTTCCGCCCTCAGGCTGGCCACGACGTGATCCCTGGGGACGCCGAAGGCGGTCTCGTCGACCACGATCGTGAGGTCCTTGTAGGTCGACTCGTCGGCCGGATCGACGTGCTGCACCGAGACCCCGGGCAACGGGGTCAACAGGTCGCGGTACGCATCGGCGAGCTCGCGGCGCCGGGCCAGGTGGTCGTCCAGCTCGAGCAGCGACTCGAGCGCAACCGCGGCGTGCAGCTCCGACAGCCGGGCGTTGAGCCCGGCGAACCGGGTGTCGTAGTCGCCCGGGTTGCCGTAGTCGCGGCCGGTGCGCACCCGGTCGGCCAGGTCGGCGTCGTCGGTGGTCACCAGGCCGCCCTCGCCCGCCACCAGCGGCTTGGTCGGGCTGAGGCTGAACACCTCGGCCGAGCCGAAACCGCCGACGGGCCGGCCCCGGTGCAGGGCGCCGAAGGCGTGGGCCGCGTCGAACACCACGGGCACCCCGGCCTTCGCCCCGAGCGCCTCGATCTCGTCCGGGTGGCACGGCGCCCCGAACACGTGGGTGGCGACGATGGCGCCCGCCCCGTCGAGCCTTGCCGCGGCGTCGGCCGGATCGAGCAGGGCGTCGGCCGGGCCGCACTCGGCGAAGCGGGGGAACGCGCCCATCCACGCCGCGGCATGGGCGGTGGCCGAAAATGTGAAGCTCGGCATCACCACCGGCGCACCCGGCGAGGCCAGCGCCTGCAGCACCAGCATCAGCCCGGACGTGCACGAGGCGACCGCGACGACGTGCTCGACGTCGAGCCGGCGGGCCACGGCCGCTTCGAGCTCCCAGACGAGCGGGCCGTTGGTCAGCCTGCCGCGGTCGTAGGACGGTCCCAGCCGGGCGGTGACCCGATCGAGCGGCGGCCGGGCCGGTCGCACGAAGGGAAGCCCCTCGGGGAATGCGGGCTCGCCTCCGAGGATGGCGAGGCGACCGCCGGCGGTCATCTGATGCCCCGATTCGCCAGCCCTAGGGCGTTGGCCAGCCGATGGGCGGCCCCGTTGGTGCCCCGCCTCGGCCGCCACTCGGTGGTCGAGGACTCGTACCGGGAGGCCCAGACCGACAGCCCGATCTTGTCGGCCAGATCGAAGGCCTCCCACGACCGCCGGATGGCGCGGGCCACCTCGGCGGTCACCCGCCACTCGGCGGCCCAGCGGGTGACCCCGTCGACCGTGGCGCCCCCGGAGAGGGTCAGCTGGACGATGTCGCGCAGCCCCGAACGCCGCGAACCGCCAGCCCCGAGACAGGCCACGACCACGTGGGCGTCGACCGGCAGGGCCGGCAGCGGATGGCCGGCCACGACCACGGTGTCGGCCGGGGAGGGAAGGTCAGCCGGGCCGACGGCGACCCCGAGCCGGTTGGGGAGCAGCTCCGTGGTCAGAAGCAGCCGCCGGCCGGAGGCCAGGTCGTCGAGCTCATGGGCCGCCGCCGGTCCGTCGGCGACCAGGACCTCGATCGTGCTGGACAGCCGGTGGGCCGGGACGGCATAGGCCCGATGGGCGGTCACCGGGCCGTCGAGGAAGCGATGGTCGATGCCGGCCGCGTCGAGCCGGCGGCTGAGCTCGACGGCGTCCTCCTCCAGCCGGGTCGACCGGGCCCGACCCTCGGCCAGGGCCGCGTCGAGCGCCCCGACCTCGCCTCCCGTGTGGTTGATCGCCCCACCGGCCACGGCCGCGGCCAGCAGGCCGACCAGCTGCTCCTCGCGGCAGGCGGCCACGACCGCAGCCCAGGCCTCGTCGTCGAAGGGCTCGGACGGGCGAGGCGTCCGGCTCCCGGCCAGCCAGAACGAGGCGACCGCAGCCACGGCGGCCTTGACCGAGGGCCCGGTGCCCGACCGGTCGCCGATTTCCGCCGCGCTCATGACGCCACTGGGCGGCCGATGAGCTCGCTCCGTTCGCTCATGGGCCGGTCGACGGCTCGTCGCTCCGATCGCCGGCGCCCTCATGGGCTTCGGCCACCTCGGTCCCGGCCGCCTCGGTCCCGGCGCCGTTCGCTCCGGGCGGGGCCCCCGATGATGTCGCCGGGGCGGTGCCCGCGCCCGTGGCCACGGGCTCGACCGCCTCGGCCCCCTCCGCGC
>JBOGGX010000281.1:0-1635 GCA_050744245.1 Acidimicrobiales bacterium | reverse complement strand
GCCCCCGCTGGCGGGAAAGCGCGATCGCGTTCGCCGTGCTGCTTTTGTTCGTGGTATCAGGACGTTTCCTACTTGATCTGCTCGGACTGTCCAGTCGTCGCTCAACATCGCCAGCGGAGTCATATTGTTCCTGATCGCATTACGCATGATATTCCGCGGCAACGAGCCCATCTTCGGCGATCAGATCCAAGGCGAGCCATTCATCGTGCCGCTGGCGATACCATCGATTGCCGGGCCGACCGCGATTGCGACGGTTATCGTGCTGGCTTCAGGTGCGCCGCAGCGACTGCCGGAATGGATCGTGGCGCTGACGGCGGCGATCGCGGTCACGCTCGCGCTGCTGCTGTTCGCCGAAAAGATCAGCAAGCTTCGTCGGCGAGTGCGGGGCTGCTGGCATTCGAACGATTGATGGGTCTGATTCTGACCGCGGTCGCGGTCGAGATGCGCGGGATCGAAGCATTCGTGCACCAGCTGTAAACGTTTCGCGCCGATAACGTCAAAAACAGGCAGCCATAGAAATCACAGAGAACACGGCGGTTTCAGGTTTGTTGTAATAACCGCCGATTAATCCAGCTTCGCCCCGGAATCCTTCACCGCCTTAGCCCAACTTTCTCAACTGGAGGGGGTAAGCGGGCTGAGAGGCGCATAGATTGGACTGCGCGGCCAAAAAGTCTCCACTACAAATGGGCACGGTTATGCCATCCGCGCCGCGTTTAGATTCGATGATGTTCCAGTAGCAGTGTTCTTTGCCGCCCTTGAAGCGCCGAATAGCATCGTAGATACATGATGCCAGGCGATCGCGAATTTCCGGGCTGTTGAGAATTTTGACGAGCTCGGTGTGCAAGCGCGTGACGATAGGCTTCGGCACGCCGGCCGGCGCAACGATGCAATACCACGAGGTCGCTGCGAATCCCGGCAGGCCCGATTCGGAAATGGTCGGCACGTCGGGCAGCGCCGCCGAGCGCTTCGGGCTCGACACGGCAAGCGCGCGAAGGCGGCCTGAACTCACCGGGGCGCCGCCCGATGGCACCTGTAGCCGGCGCTACACTAATCATCTAATTCGTGCCAAGGTGCCTATTCGTTACAACGCTTCCTTTAGGGCGTCTTCCAACGCTTTAACTTCCCTTTGTACCTGCTCCAGCTGGGCGGCCTTGTCTTGCCGCGCTTGGGCCGCCTGCTTTAAGCGCTGGAGTTCCGCCTTCGCTCGGTTTATCCGGGCTTGAAGAGCCGCATCTTTTCGCTTGCTCTGGGTAAATTGCTCTTCAATCTTCGCCAGTTGCCGGTCCAAGTCTTTTAATTCTTGCTGCTTGCGGACCAGCTTCTCGCGTGATTCCTTCTCTTTTTGCTGGCTCGCGGTGAGCTCGCCCGCAAGCTCGCCGGCCTTGCGTCTCTTCTCCTCCGCAGCGCGCTCTAAGTCCGTGACACGAGCGCCGTAACTCCCGCTTGCATGACAGCCGATCGCGCCGAAGAAACCTGGATCCACACTCGGATTACAATCTTGCATCGTGGCGCAGCCGGCCGACGCGAGAACCAGCGCTGCCGCCCCGCACGCTTTCAACAAGGATTTAGCCGGCTGCGAAAACATTGCGTCGCTCCAAAAGTTCTTGATGACTCTCCACGAGTGTGTTTCGATAC
>JBOGGX010000280.1:0-3443 GCA_050744245.1 Acidimicrobiales bacterium | reverse complement strand
TTCTCTTTCCTCATCGACAAACCCATTGACGGACCTCAGTATCAGACCTACACCCTTCCGAATCGCAGCAGCAAGGCATCGAGCGAGGCCGCGTCCCAACGGGTGAGAGCCAACAACAGACTCTCTTTGTCTCCTTCAGGAATTTCCTCCGAGGTCTCTATAGTGGCACTGGGGTCTTTGAGCACCGTAAGAAGGCGCTCGTCGTTGGGCGCGAGGTTGGCTTTCAGCCCGGCGAAATCGAGCAACGCTTCAAAGGCTTTGAGCAGCGCGGTCGACGTAGCGCCGTCGGGGCTGCCCGCGACCGGCAGTCTGTTGAGCCATCCCCGGTCGCCAATCTGGTACTCGCCTGCCGTGGCGAAATACGCCATTTCGCTTGCTGTTAATTTCAGCCCAGCCGCGAGTGATATGGCCTTTAAGAACCGGACATAGGTGGCGCGCAGGTGAGCGGTCAGCGTTGCCGGATAAAGGTAGTGCGGCGGGATAAGCTCCCAGCCACGCCCTTGGGTCTGCCATCGGACCTTGAGGCCAGCCGTGATATTTTCCACTACAAGCGTGATGGGATACAGCGTGCCGGCGCGCAGCTCGATGGCCGTCGTGTTGCTCCACACCTCGCCATTCTTCTCCAACGGCTTGTCCTCGCCGTTGAGAGTGAGCGTCGCGGTCGCCGCACCTGCTCCGCCTGGGGCGCCGGGCTCGACGCTGAAGTTGTAGAAGCCGTTTTCTGGCGCCTCAAGATACCCGCTCCAGATCCCGGAGGCGGGGTTGACCGGCAGCGAGCCCTTGCCGGTGCCGGGATAGGCGAGGTTGGCTTCGGCGTCACTAGGTTGAATCTCCGGGCCACCCACTGTGGCGCCCGCGAAAAACCGCGCCGATAGACCGGCCGTCTCCGTGGCTGTCAGATCGTCCAAGGCGGGTGGGAGATCGTCAAGTTAGGAAACACGGGAACGGCGGCCGGGTTGAGCACGGTCTTGTCGTCGAGCAGCGCGCTGGCGAACGCGATGTCAGCCTTTGCCGCCGCGCCGACCGCCGCGAGGGCTTGTTGGCGTTTGCGCCGGCGTTTGAGTTCCGGCAGGAAACTCTCCAGTAGCAGAGATCGCCTTTGTTCTAACGAGTCGTTGGGTGCCAGGTAGGCCTCCTGTTGCGGGACTAGAGTCGGATGGCTGGCGAGGAAACCCTGGATGGTAGCTTGATTGGCGGCGAAGAGGTTATCAACCGCCGCCTGAAATTGCGCCGTCACGCTAGCGACGGCCTTGAGCGCATCGCGTATTACTGCGGTCAAGACCCCTTTGAACGAAAGTTCGTTGCTTGCATGGTCGTAGGCGATCCGTCCTTGCGCAACATCGACAATACCCTGCTCCAGGTTCTGTTGGGAGTGGGCGTATCCTACGATGCTCTCCAACTCTCCAAAAAGACGAAGGCATCATGGAGCGGCAACAGCTCCGGGAAACGGGCGAAGAACGGCTTGACGATCTTTTGGTTCTCCTCGTAGAGGTTGTCAACAGCCGTTTTGCCCCAACCTTAAGAGCGTCGCGGGCGGCTTCGGTCATGACGCCAGTGTAGGAGAGCCGCTTGCCGAAGTCGTCGTAGCCGATGCGGCCCGGGGCGGCATCCAGAATGGGCTGCTCCAGGCTAGCCTGGTCGTGGTCGTATTGGACTTCGGAGACGAGGGTATTGTCCAAGAGGCCGAAGAAGAAGTTGGTGGCGTCGTTGCCGTAGACCAGCGCCATTCTGGCGCGCGCGATCTGGCCATTCGGGTCATCGGTAAGGGCGAACTCGCTTTCGATTGCGGCGAAAGCGGCGCGCAGGGTGCGGGCAAATTCCAAGATCTCAACGTTGTCCGGCGCGGACTTGCCGCTGATGTCCTGGTTCCAGATGAGGTAAAGGGCTTGTTCGGGCTTGAGCGCCGCCGCGCGCAGGCGGCTCACCAATTCAATGACTCGCAAAAATGGGTGGTCCCTCTGGCCGACTGGGCGGGTCCGGCGGGTCTGGCGGCGCGAACGCATCGATGCCGGTGAACTGCGTCAGCAGCAGGAATTCCCGGACGCTGAGCTTTAGCTTGCGCGCCAGCCAGCCGCGGCGGAAGATCGCGCTGATGTCGTCCAAGGTGAGCGTCGTCTGGTCGGTAAATTCGAGCGCGGCAATGATCTCGCTCAGCTCCTCGCCAGTGAGCAGGAACGCCGCGCGAAGGCCCTCCGCGTGGTCCAGCAGTTTCTGGTCGCTCGCAGTAAGGAAGTTGCCGAACCCGTCGTCGTCGAATGCCGGATCCTGCTTCAGCAGTGCCTGGCTGACAAACATCCGCCGGTAGAGCGAGGCCGCCCCGTGAGTATCTATCGGCGCAAAGCATGCCAGCAGCGGCAGCAGGTCCTTTTTCGGTTTCAGCTTGAGCGCGCGCATGACGCGCCTGAATACGCCAAGTCGCGGCAGCAGGATCAGGAAGCCGGCGTCGAGCCGCTGCAGGTTTACCGCATCATCGGGATCGTCCGGGATCTGGTCTACTGGGTAGAGCGCGATGATCGCCTTATCCGTTTGCTCGATGGTCCAGCCTAGCTTCCTCCAGAGGCGGATGAAGCGGATCAGGCGAACAAATTCAAAAGCGCGAACAGGCGTATTGATCTTGTCGGGATCGGAGTAGCGGAATTCCAGGCTTTTGAAACTGCACAGGTCCTCCGCGGGATTGGAGGCCGTGATCAACCCCATGATGTCGTCGTAGGCACTGGTGACCCATGTCTTCATGATGGATCCCATGACTTCCGCATAATTAGAGCCGTCATCGGCTAACGCTTCGGGGTCCCCGCCGTACGCGACAGGGTCCAGTCCAGCGGGTAGCAGTTTGCCGAAATCTTCGCTAGAAAAATCGTCGCCAGGAATAGTAGTCCCGTCCTTCAGCGCCTTGATGGTCGAGAACGGGACACCTAAGCGTTCCAATCTAGGAATGAGAGTAGAGTTCGGATTGATGAAGCGCGTTTTCAGTATCTCGATGATCTCTTCATAGGAGATTCCCACCCGGCGCGTAAAGTCTTTCGCATTCGAAAGGGTGGCTACTACATCAGCTTCCGAGATTGCCGAGTCGAACCCATAGAGCTGTTGCAAAGTGAGCTTCGTGTTAAGCGGCGGGTCCAGCTCATAATTGGTAAGAATTTTGTGCTCGGCGCGCGAGAGCCCAAGCTCCTCCATAAGGATGTCACGCCAGCCGTACTCCACAGGATTGGCAGCATCGGCCGGGCCGGACGCTCGATGTTATCGTTCTCGCGCAGCACTTCCATGACCTGGGGTAGCGAGGTTTCAAACCTGCCGAAATAGCCGCGCAGATTTTCCAGCGGCTGGTGGAACGGCAACGGGGGCGGGAAAAGCGTTCCGCCGAGGGTTATGTATGCCGCGTCTCGCACAAACTGCGGGCTTGCCAGCAGTTCTTCTGGCTGGTCGTCAACTCCGGTGCTGTGCCC
>JBOGGX010000279.1:0-13393 GCA_050744245.1 Acidimicrobiales bacterium | reverse complement strand
TCGGTCGTCGCTCGGCTGGTGGCGGTCGCCGCGAAGGAACGCGGCGTCATGCTGCTCATCGACGATCTGCACGTCGCCGACGACGACACCGTCGCGCTGGTCCACTACTTGATCCGGGCGGCGACCTTCCAGTGTGTGCTCGTTGTTGCCACGCTCCTTGTCGGTGAGGAGAGCGCGGCCGCCCGCCAGGCGCGCACCGAGTTGGTCGAGGGTCGGCGCGCGGCGTTGATAGAACTGGGACCGCTCAGCCGCGACGAGGCCGCGACCCTCGTCTCCCTGATCGCCCCGGCGACGAGCTCGGCCGGGTCGATCGCGGAGTTGTGGGATCGTGCCGGCGGCAACCCGTTCCTGCTCCAGGAATTGGCGGCGGGAGGCAGCGGGCGAGCGGCGACCGTCGTGGCGGCCCGACTCGCCCGGATGGACCCGGCGCTGCGGGAGGCGTTGGCGCACGTGGCCGTGGCCGGAGAGCACCTGAGCACAGACGAGCTACGAGTGTTCACCGGGACCGACGATGACGGAGCTCGGCGGATCCTCGACGCTGCCGTCGCGTCGGCGATCCTCGAGGAGGACGGCGGGGGGGACTACCGGTTCCGTCACGGACTGGTCCGCGAGGCGCTTCTCGCCGCCCTCCCCGCCCACCGTCGCGCGGCAGTACACCGCGCCGCGGCCAAAGCACTCGAGGCCGCCCAGGCACCGGCGGCAAGGGTCGCCCACCACCTCCTTGCGTCCGACCGGCCGGCAGCCGCACTCCCGCACCTCGTCGCCGCAGCACACGCCGCGATGGCGGTCGGCGCGTACCGCAACGCCCGATCGTTCGTGGACCAGGCGTTGCCGCTCGGCGCTGACGACGCCGAGCTGTTGACCCTGCGCGCCGACGTGGCGTTCGCCACCGGCGATCCGGCAGCACCGCTGAACTACGCGGCCGCTGTCGCCGCCACGCCGGCGTCGACGCGAGGGCCAGTGCTCGTTCGCCAGGCGCGTGCCCACGTGGCCGCGTACGACCCGACGGCGGCGACGGCCGCCCTCGCCGCGGCGTCCGTCGAGGTCCCGGCGGACGTCGCGTTGCGTCACCTGATCGAGGCCCAGATCGCGTGGATGGGCGGCGATCTCGACACATGTGAGCACGTCGTGGAGGAGGCCCGGACGTTCGCCCTTGCCCACGGGGTCATGGATGTCGTGTTCGGGGCGATGAGCCTGGGTGACCTCGTGCTCCACCAGCGCGGCCGGTTCCCCCATGGGTTCCGGCGCGACCTGCTGGAGGCGGGCAGCTCGCCGATCCTGGCCGCCGTCGTGCACGACGCGCACCTGTGCGGCGCCGAGACGTACCTGTACGGCGGACGACCGTATGAGGAGGTCAAGTCGTTCGCCGGCGAGCTTGCCGCGACTGCCGCTGCGGCCGGCGCCCGGCGGGGCGAGGCGTTCGCCTTGACGCTGTTGGGCGAGGCCGAGCTGCTCTCGGGCGACTTGACGGCGGCCGAGGGTCACCTCGAGGCGAGCATCGGGCTGCACGCCGACGCCGGCGCGGCGGGCGGTGAAGCCCTTGCCCGCCAGCGCCTGGCACAACTGCATCTCGCCGCCGGCCGCGGCGTCGAGGCCGACGCGTTGCTGACCGACGCCCTTCCGCTGGCGCGCACCAACCCCGCCGTCGGCTGGCACGTCGTGCCGCGGGTGTACGGGACGATGGTCGAAGCCAGCCCCTCGCCGGCCGAGGCGATGGCGCTGGTCGACGAGGGCGAGTTGGGCACCGGCCGCGGGATGGCGTCGGTATGCCCGCCGTGCTCGATCTCGTTCCTGCTCCCAGCCGCCGTGGCGTGCGCGGGCACAGGCGACACCGACCGAGCTCGCCGCTTCGTTGCCCAGGCCGAGCCTTGGGTCGCCGCGCTGTGGGCCCAAGGCGGGTGGCAGGCCTGGCTGGACGAGGCCCGCGGCCACCTCGCGTGGGCAGAGGGCGACGATGCGGCCGCCCGCGCCCACCTCGACGCAGCCGTCGACCGCTTCATGGCGGTCGGCCAGCCGCTCGACGCGCGGCGAGGCGCGACGACGCTCGACCAACTGCGCTGAACGCCCTGTCGCGCTGCCGTTGGCGGGAAGGTTCCGGGAAGGTTGCCGTCCGTACCGTGCGCTCGAGACCTCAGGACCACCGTGGGTTGAGGAACATCGAGAAGGAGCACACCATGCCGAAGTTCGTCATCGAGCGACCGCTGCCAGGAGCGGGGAACCTGTCCGACCAGGACTTGCAGGCCATCGCCCGCAAGTCGGTGGATGTCCTGCGCGAGGTCGGCCCGGGGGTGCAGTGGAACGAGAGCTACGTCACCGACGACGCCATCACCTGCGTGTACATCGCCGCCGATCCCGAGATCATCCGTGAACACGCGCGCCGCGGTGGATTCCCGTGCGACACCGTTCGCGAGGTCCGCCACGTCTTCTCGCCCGTCACCGCCGAGGGCTGACCGTGAGACGCCGAACGAAAGGTCTCGCCGCGGCGGCCTCCCTGGCCGTCGCCGCCAGCGGCGCGGTCGCCGCCGTCGCCGCCTCGTCCGCAGACGAGACGGACGAACTGGCAGCAGCCAAGGCCGCCACTGCGCGCTACCGCGACGTGGACGACGCCGAGGACGACGGGTGGGTGTTGCCGCCGGAGGGGCCACTGCACGAATGCATCGAGCCCATCGACGGGCCAGGCAGCATGGGTCTGCACTACATCAACTCGACCAATGTCGGTGACACCATGCTGGACCCCGAGTCGCCTGCGGCGTTGGTGTACGAGCCGACCGCCGACGGCGACCTGCGCCTCGTCGCTGCCGAGTACGTGGTCTTCGCCGAGGCCTGGCACGCCGAGCACCCCGACGAGCACCCGGAGCTGTTCGGCCGCGAACTGATGTACGTCGCCGAACCGAATCGCTACGAGCTGCCCGCCTTCTACCAGATCCACGCCTGGATGTGGAAGGACAACCCCGCCGGGATCCACGCCGACTTCAACGTCGACGTCTCATGCGGGACCAGCAGCGGCGCCACAGCCAAGGGGACATCCTCATCGATTGGGAGTTATTAGCGATGGCACGCCGTCGGAACAACAAGAACCTCACCACCAATCCGGGCCGCAACAAGTTTCCGCTGCGACAGGACCTGCCGGGCGGCGGTCCGACGATCCCGGAGCAGCCCGAACACCCGACGTTTCCCGATCCCACCGATACGACGGATCCACCGATCGGCTCCGTGGAGGACCTGTTGCGGCTCGCCGGGCAGACCGTGTCCCGTGGCGAACCCGTCTTGGCGAGCATCCGTTCCCCTGGTGTCGCCACCGACGATCTGCTCGCCCGTCTCCGCGACGAACGACCGCCCGTGCAACTCAGCCCGACCGACTTGGCACGGCTCGGAGCGTCTGCGCGAGCCGCGGCCCCAATCGACTTCGGGGTAACGGAGCTGACGACACCCCTCGCGCTCACGCTCCCACCGGGAGGCTACGACGTCGAGATCGCCCTGCGCCTGCGCGCGGCGACCGCTGTGCTGGGCGCGCTCTACGACGAGGGCGTGATGCCGCACCGGATCGACGACAGCGCCCGAGACATCCTGTTCGATGTGGCCGCGCTCCGTGCGGCGTTCACCGGGGTTCCTGCCGGTGACGACATCGTGCTGGGAGAGTTTCGTTGGGACCCTTCACCTTCGATCGTGGCCGCACCGTCCGATGACGAGAACGCCGTGTTGCGTCTTCCGTTCAGTTTCGACGTCAACCGTGGCGACACGCCCGTCGCGAGGCTCGTTGGAGTCGTGCAGGCCGGCGTCGAGCCGCAAGCCAGCGTCGGCGACCGATTGATGTCGGTCGGCATCTCAGTGGTCAACCCGCAACCCGCCGACCTCGACCTGTTCGAGATCGCTGCACCGTCGGACCTGCAGGCACGCTCGGCTGATGCGTCGCGCGCGTTCGCTGCCAACGTCGCGCCCACCCTGCTGTTGGGTCTTGGACTCGAGCTGGCCAGCGCCAACGTCACGATCTGCCCGAAGTTCAGTCTGCCGATCGGCTCGGGAGTGCCGATCCGTGTCCAGCAGATCGACCTCCGCGTCCGCCCGGACGGGCACAGCGGGATGCTGATCATCGGGGTGCTGATCGGTGTTGGGACCGAACCGACGCCGGGCACCGGTGACCCCGACCGGCTGCGGCCTCCGTCGATGCCAGAAGTCTCGGACGTGTGGACCAAGGTGCACGCAGCCCTCCTTGACAAAGCCGTCCGCCAGTCGATGAAGACTGGCGAGCTTCAGACGGTCGTCGACGAAGTCGCCGAGCAGCTCGACTACCGGGTCGTGGTGGAGGGCGCGAGCGTCGAGTTCGAGCCGCTGGTCGCCCGGATCCATGTCGATGTGCGCGGTGTCAACGTCTGCGGGTCCAAAGACGTCCGGGCACGCGTCACCCAGGAGATCAGATTATCCGTACTCGACGGGCGGATCGTGGTGGAACGCTCGAACCACATCGACAAGGACAACTCCGACACGTTCCTGTGTGCCATCATGGCGCTGTTCGAACTGCTGCTCGCGGCGCTCATCCCACCGGCATTCGTAATTCGCCTCGTCTACTACATCGGACTCTTCTCCGACTCTGGAAACGGGCCGGCTGTTTCGTACGTGTCAGGCATGATCGACCCCGGGATCCCCCTACCCGGAACCGAGGTCCTGCCCCGCTTGGAGGTGCAGCAAGCCGCACTCAGCGACACAGGGGTCCAGAGCAACGGCACCCTCGACCTGCGCCGCGACGACACAAATACGTTCATCTACCTGCAGGTGCTCGGACAGGTCGGCGTCATGACCCCCACCACGGTGCCGGAAGCCACCGTGGAGATCATCGATCAGGACGCCCCAGTGCCCACCGGCGACGATGCCCAAGCACCGTCGGACACCAGCACGATCTCGCAGAAGCGGATCGTCAACACCAGCCACGAGGTCATCGCCCCTCGCGACGATCAGATACTCGCCGATGGCAAGACCGACATTGACGGCAAGCTGCGACTGTGGCTCTCACCGCACGAGATCACTACGACGGCCGGAACGCTGATCACCACCCGCACCACCGAGCGGCTCGACTTCGACCGCAACGATCCGGGATCGCTCCAGCGAACCGAGACCCAGCGGCCGCTACGCGAGCCGCTACCCGACGTCTACTTCCGTATCACACTGCCCTCCGGCGAGGTCGTCGACTCTCGCGCACTCGACGATGCATTTCTCGTCAACCTCCACCACCAGCACATCGGCACCGTCGAGGACCCACTCAGGCTGATCATCCGACGTCAACTCCCCTCCCACCGGGGGAACGTCGTGATCGCCCACGGCAAATCGACGTCACCGCACGCGAAGAGGTCATGAGCTGGATGTCGGCGTCGAGCACCTCCTGAAAGTGTCGGCGAGCAGTTCCACCGGAAGCGAGGGGCCCCATTCACCTACACCGTCTACGGCGGCTGCGTCATCCCCGATCGGACCAACCGGGAGCTCCCGCGGACCGACTTCGCCAGGGCGCTGGAGTTAGTGCCGCTCGACACGACCGCGCCGCTGCAGCGGCTGCAGGGACCGTCGTACATCTGGGCGGTCCTGCACGACCCGCGCATCCGGCGGGGGGACTGGTAGTGGTGCCCGATAAGGGCCGGCCTGAGCATCCCATCCAGCCACCGCCGGGCGCGATGCCGCCGGCGGATCGCTTAACCCGGACCGTTCAGTAGGCGGGTTGGGCGGCATGCGGCGGAGCGAGTTTGGCGCTGTCGTCGGGTGGACGTGGTTGCCACCGTCGTGAGGGCGTGGGTCGCCAAGGCTCGATGTGCTGTCGGGCTGTCCGGCTCGGTGGTGGGTGCTGCGGTTGCCGGTGAACCGCGCTGTGTCGGTCAGGTTCGCAACGGCAGGGTGTGCACGCGCTCGAACGCGGCGACGAGCACGGTGACCCAGGGCCAGTCGTCGGCGAGGCGGAGCCATCGCTGCCGGCCACGGTGGACCATCACGCCGGCGGTGTGCAGCAGGCAGTAGCGGAGGCGTTTGGGTTCGGCCCGGGCGAGATCGCCGTCGAGCACCAGCAGCCGGGACCAGGCGAGCAGGTCGGAGGCGACGAGGGTGAGGGTCAGCCACGCCTGGTTGATGGCGAAGGACCACGACGGCAGGTTGGCCAGCCCGGTGTCCTTGGCGTCGCAGATGCGGCGCTCGGCCCGGCCCCGGCCCCGATACAGCGCTTCCAGCTAGGCGATGCAGCGCTCGACATCGCGGGCGGTTGGCGGCACGGCCATCCATTCGACGTCCCGATCTTCGTCGTCACCCACGAGCCACCGAGCGAGGGCGAGTGGAGCCCGAGGGTCTCCTTCGTGACCGACGACCTCGAACGGGCGGTCGAGCTGGCCCAGGAGGCGGCCGGCGACCGCAGCGTCTCGGTGTGCGCCGCCAACGTCGCCCAGCAGCTACTCCGGCTGGGCCGGCTCGACGAGATCGAGCTCAGCGTCGTCCCCTGCCTCCTCGGCTCGTGGACCGCCACGTCGGCGATGTACGCACAGTCGAGGCCGTCGGCCAACGCCCGTCCGGCGCCGACCAGGTCCTCGCCGGCATAGCAGAAGCACGTGAACATGCTGTGGCCGAACACGGTCATGAGCGGCTCCGGCGGCTTGTCGCCCAGGGGCGCGACCCGATACAGGTCGGAGAGCTCTTCCCAGTCCACCGCACCGACGTCGTGGACCCACGAATAGTCGTCCACCGCACCGCTCCTTGGTCGTCCGGGAACCCATGCCGGCGCGGTCCGGGCTACTGGTTCTCCCAGCCCTTGCGGGCCTGCTTCTGGCTGGCCTGCTTCTGGTGCTTGGCCGCCCGTTTCTCCTTGAGGCTCCGGCCCGGCTTCTTGGCCTGGCCCGAGGGCTTGGATTTCTGTGCCATGAACGCAAGGTACGGGCTGCGGCCGAGGATTTCTCGCGGTTTGCCCCGATCCGCCGGCGGTTCCGACGATCAGCGAGAGAGGCGCTGGAACGACCGGACCGCGAGCGGGAGCGTGAGCGCGGTCAGGATCGCCGGCCATACCACGGCCATGAGGACGGCGTGGTCGGCCAGCCAGCCTGACGCCTCGACACCGGGGTTGTCGAAAAGCTGGCGGGTGGCGTTGATCGTGGACGACAGCGGGTTCCACTCGGCGATGGCGCCGAGCCAGCCGGGCATCAGCGAGGCGGCCACGAAGGCGTTCGAGAGCATCGTCACCGGGTACAGCAGGCCGAACACGGCGTTGGCCGTCTCGGGCGTCTTGGCCTTGAGCCCGAGGAAGATGCCGATCCAGAGACACGCCAGCCGCAGCCACAACAGCAGACCGAAGGCGGCGACCGCCTCGCCGACCGGGCCATGCCAGCGCCAGCCGATTGCCAGGCCACAGCCCACGAGGATCGTCAGGCTGACCACCGAATAGATCATGTTGGCGAGGCACCGCCCCACGACCACGGCCGACGGGTCGATGGGCATCGAGCGGAAGCGGACGGTGACGCCCTTGGCCGCATCGGCCTGGACCGACATCATCGTGTCGCCGATGCCGAAGGCCATGGCCTGGGCGAACATGCCGGCCATCAGGAACTCCCGGTAGCTGCCCCCGCCGGGCACAATGATGCCGCTCCCGAACACGTAGGCGAGCAGCAGCACGAAGGTGATGGGGAACAACATCCCCCACAGGATCATCTGAGGCTCCCGCACCCACTGCGACATGACGCGGTGGGCGATGACCCAGGCGTCGCGAGCGGCCCCGCGGAGTCGGCCGAGGCCGACCGGACGGGTCACGACCCGGTCCGCATTCGCCGCGGTCGTCGCCGCCGTCGTCGTCGTCATCGGACCGCCACCTGCTCTCTGATCTCGGGCGCTTCCGCCGCCGGGTCGTCGCCAACCCGTTCGCCAACGGTCTCGACCGGCTCGCTCCTGTGGCCGGTGAGGCGGAGGAACACGTCGTCGAGCGTCGGCCGCCGGAGGCCGATGTCGGCGACATCGATGCCGGCCTCGGCCAGCGCCTCCATGACCCTGGCCAGCGCGACCACCCTGCTCGCCACGGGCGCGCTGACCCGGCGGATGTCCCGATCGACCTCGGGCTCGGCGCCCACGGCCCGGCCGACGATGGAGGCCGCCGCCCCCAGGTCGGCCTCGTCGGTCACGGTGACGTCGAGGTGGTCGCCGCCCACGTCGGTCTTGAGCCGCTCTGGTGTGTCGTCGGCGATGGCCCGCCCGGCATCGATGACGACCACCTGGTCGGCGAGCTGGTCGGCCTCGTCGAGGTACTGCGTGGTCAGCAGCACCGTCGTGCCCGCGGCCAACCAGCGACCGGATCGACGACCTCGTTGCGGTTGCGGGGATCCAGGCCCGTCGTCGGCTCGTCGAGGAAGAGCACGACCGGCGCCTGGATGAACGTGACCGCCAGGTCGAGCCGCCGGCGCATGCCGCCCGAGTAGTGCTTGACCGCCTTGCCCGCCGTGTCGGCCAGCCCGAACTGTTCCAGCAGCTCGTCGGCCCGCCGCCGGGCCGCGGCCCGGTCGAGCCGGTGGAGCCGGCCGAACATGACGAGGTTCCGGCGGCCGCTCAGGATCTCGTCGACCGCCGGCTCCTGTCCGCTCAGGCCGATGCGATGGCGCACCTCGTGCGGGTGCCGGGCAACGTCGAGGCCGGCCACCTCGGCCCGGCCGTGGTTGGGTCGGAGCAGGGTGGCCAGGATGCGGACCGCCGTCGTCTTTCCCGCGCCGTTCGGCCCGAGCATGGCGCACACGGTGCCGGCCCGGACCGCCAGGTCGAGGCCGTCGAGCGCGGCGGTGTGCGTGTATCGCTTCACCAGCCCCTCGGTCCTGATCGCCGGGTCCATTGCCATGGCCGTTCCCACTTCTATTCAGTACGGTGTACGGAGTCCTGCGAGCAGAATAACGTACGCTGTAAGGAGTGACAAGGGGAAATGACCGAGTCCAGCGGGCGGGGCGATCCCCGGCGGTCGATGGAGCTGCTGTGGGAGCTGGGCGCCGGCCCGACCCGCGGCCCGAAGCCCGGCCTCACCCTCCGGGCGATCGTGACCGCCGCCGTCGAGCTGGCCGACGCCGAGGGGCTGAGCGCCCTGTCGATGCGGCGCGTGGCCGAGCGCCTGGGGAAAAGCGCGATGGCGATCTACACCTACGTCCCGGGCAAGGCCGAGCTGCTCGACCTCATGCTCGACACCGCGCTCGGCGAGCTACCGACGAGCTACCCGCTCGACAAGGGCTGGCGCCCGGCCGTCGAGGCCTCGGCCCGTGACGGATGGGAGTTCTACGAGCGTCACCCATGGGTCCTGCAGATCTCGGGCGCGAGAGCGCTGCTCGGTCCGCACGAGTTCGACTGCTACGAGTCGCAACTGCGGCTGTTCGACGGGCTCGGCCTGCCCGGCGGCGAGATCGCCCGCATCGTCGCCGTCGTCCACGGCTTCGTTCGCGGCGCGGCCAAGGCCGTGTCCGACGCGGCGACCGCCGAGCAGGCCACCGGGCTCAGCGACGACGACTGGTGGGAGGCCCGGGCCCCGGTGCTCGAGGAGATCATGGGCGACCAATTTGCCGAGCGCTACCCGACGGCGGCTCGGCTCGACGCCGAGGACCACGCGTTCGTCCAGCTCGACCGGGCCGAGGACGACGACACGCCGTACACGGTCAGGGACGCGCTCGACACCTTCGAGTTCGGCCTGCAACGCCTGCTCGACGGCATCGAGACCTACATCGAGGCCCGCTCGGGCTGAGGCGGCGGCGACCACCCCAGCCACTACCGTTTGTGGGCGGTGCAGATCGTCTTCGATGACGGCGCCCATCGCCGGGAGCTCGACGTCAGGGTCAACAACCCGGCGGCGACGGTGGCCGACCTGGCCGCCGCGCTCGACCCTGCGGGCCGGGCCGCGGCCGACCGGCCGTTGCTGATCGGCGAGCTGCGCGCCGATCCCGACCTCGAGCTGGTCGACGCCGGGCTGTACGAGGGCGCCGTCGTCCGGTTCGGCGCCCCCGGCGGGGGCAACGGCTTCCGGGGGGCGACGGTCGCGGCCCCGCCCGTCGGCCTGTCGCCGGCGGCCACCGAGCGGGAGCTGGTCGTGGTCAACGGTCTCGACGCCGGACGCCGGTTCGCCATGAGGCCGAGCACGGCGGTCGTCGGCCGGGCGCCGGGCTGCGAGATCGTGCTCCACCACGACACCGTCTCGAAGCGGCATGCGTCGGTCACGATGACGACGGACGGTGAGGTAACGATCGACGACCTCGAGTCGCACAACGGCACATGGATCGCCGGCGAGCCGGTGGTCGACCCGGTGACCGTCACCGAGGCGACGACGATCCGGATCGGGGCGCTCGAGCTCGAGCTCCGCCCGGTCCGCGACGACGATCGGCCGGTCGCGGTCGACCCCCTGCGGCACACGAGCTCGGCGGGCACCATCCCGTTCAACCGCCCGCCGCGCCCCGCGGCCCCGCCCCCGATCGAGCCGCTGAGGCTGCCCCAGCCGCCAAGGTCGGGCGGAGCGAAGTCGCCGCTCTCGGTGATCAGCATCGTGGCCCCGCTGGTCTTCGCCGGGGCCATGTTCGCGGTGATGAAGTCGCCGCAGTACCTGCTGTTCGCCGGTCTCTCGCCGGTGATGGCGATCGGCAACGCACTCGACAGCAAGCGTCGGCGGCGCAAGAGCGAGCGGGGTGACCATGCTCGGTTCGACACGGAGCTGGCCGAGTTCCGAGGGCGGCTCGACGAGACGCTGGAGGACGAGCGCGGCCGGCGGGAGACGGCCTATCCCGACCCGGCCGAGATCCTCCGCCGGGTCACCCTCCCGAGCACCTCCCTTTGGGAACGGCGACCGGCCCATGACGACTTCCTCCGGTTGCGGGCGGGCGTGGGCGACGTGCCGTCCCCACCGCCGGTCTCCGGGCGCGACCAGACGACCGTGCTGCCCGATGAGCTGACGAGCGCCCTTCAGGAGGCGTCGACCCTGCCCAGGGCCCCCGTACCGGTCGACCTGTCCGGCGGGGGCGTGGCCGGGATCGTCGGGGACAGGAACGCCGCCCTGGCCCTGGCCCGCTCGCTCGTGTGCCAGGCCGCGGTCCTCCACGGCCCGGCCGATCTCCCGATGATGGTGCTCGCCGAGGAGGGTGCCGGCCCGGCGTGGGACTGGGTCAAGTGGCTGCCTCACACGCGCGACTCGACCGGCACCGCCCGCCTGCTGTCGGCCGATCGCGAGCTGTCGACCCGCCTGGTCGAGGCGCACCTCAAGACGGAGCCGTCACGGACCAGAGCCGACCGCCTCGCCGCGGCCGATCGGGACCGGCGACCGGTCGGGCCCACCCTGCTGATCGTGGTCGACGACGAGTCGCTCACCGAGGGCCGCAAGGCGCCGACCCGCAACCTGCTCCGAGGCGACGGGGGGCTCGTGGCCGGCATCGTCATCGCCGCCACCGCCGACCGGCTGCCGGCGGTCTGCACCACGGTGATCGAGATGAGGGGCGACGACGGCGAGGCCGATCTCACCCTGCCCCAACTGGGCGAGCGCATCACCGGGTTCCTCGCCGGCGGGCTGACGGTCGACGTCGCTCGGGACTGTGCCCGGTCCCTGGCCCGGTTCGAGGATCCCGAGCTCGATCTGGTCGGGGCCGGTCTCCCCGCATCGATCCGGCTGCTCCCGCTGCTCGACCTGGAGGAGTGCACGCCGGAGGCGATCACCGCCCGATGGAAGGCCGGAGGCAGCGATCCGAAGCCGGCATCGCCCATCGGCGTGGCCGAGGACGGCATCTTCTCCGTCGACTTCGTCGCCGACGGCCCGCACGCGCTGGTCGGCGGCACCACCGGCGCAGGGAAGTCCGAGCTGCTGCGCACGATGGTGGCCGGGCTGGCCGCCACCGTCGACCCCGACCACCTGACCTTCGTGCTGGTCGACTTCAAGGGCGGGAGCGCGTTCGACGAGTGCGCCAAGCTGCCGCACACGGTCGGCATGGTCACCGACCTCGACGAGCACCTGGCCGAACGGGCGCTGCGCTGCCTGGAGGCCGAGCTCAAGTTCCGTGAGCGTCTGCTCCGCTCGGCCGCCGCCACCGACCTGCCCGACTACCTGCGCAACCACAAGGGCGCCGAGCCGCTGCCCAGGCTGATCGTGATCATCGACGAGTTCGCCACGTTGAAGGCCGAGCTCCCCGAGTTCATCGACGCCCTGGTCGGCGTGGCCCAACGCGGACGCAGCCTCGGCGTGCACATGCTGCTGGCCACCCAACGCCCGCAGGGGGCGATCAGCGACAACATCCGGGCCAACACCAACCTGCGCATCGCCCTTCGGGTCCAGGACAAGTCCGACTCGAGCGACGTGATCGACGTGCCGGACGCGGCCGCCATTCCCCGCACGGCACCGGGCCGGGCCTACGTCCGGCTCGGTCCGAACGAGGTCGTCGCCATCCAGACCGCGCTCTCGACGGGAGCGAGGAACGAGGCGTCCTGGGTTCCGGTCGACGTCGCTCCGTTCGTGTACGGGCCCCAGCCCCGCCCCGCAGAAGCGCCGCCCACCGCCGACGGCGGGCGCGACGACCGGTCCGCCGTCGAGGTCACCGACCTCGCGGTGCTCGTGGCCACGATCACCGAGGCCTTCGATCGAAGCGGCCGGCCGGAACCACGACGACCATGGCCCGATCCGCTCCCCACCGAGATCGACCTCGACGGCCTCATCGACGGGGCCATGGCCGCGGCGGACGGCGACCTCGGCTACGTGCCGCTCGCCCTGGCCGACGATCCCGACTCCCAGCGGCAGTACCCGACGGGCTGGAGGATGGTCGACGGCAACCTGCTCGTGTACGGGCTCGTGGGCAGCGGCACGACCACCCTGCTGTCGAGCCTGGCCCTTTCGTTGGCCCGGGTGATGCCCC
Source organism: Acidimicrobiales bacterium (assembly GCA_050744245.1). GTDB lineage: Bacteria > Actinomycetota > Acidimicrobiia > Acidimicrobiales > JBOGGX01 > JBOGGX01. The sequence continues at coordinate 539 of JBOGGX010000279.1, read as the reverse complement.
CGGACGCGCTGCACCTCTACGTCATCGACTACGGCGCCGGCGAGCTGGCGCCGCTGGCCGACCTGCCCCACTGCGGCGGGGTCGTGCTGGCCAGCGAACGCGAACGCCAGCAGCGGCTGTTCCGCTTCCTCAGGTCGGAGCTCGACCGGCGCCGCCAGCTCCCGGCCCAGGAGCGGGCGGAGCAGGCGACCATCGTCACCATGATCGACGGCTGGCCCGCCCTGGTCGCCGAGTACCAGGACATCGCCGGCCAGGAGCTCATCGAGGCCTTCATCCGGGTGTGTTCCGACGGGCCGGAGGTCGGTCTGTACGTCGTCATCACCGGCGACCGGGCCGGCGCCATCAGCCATCTCATCGCCTCCACGGTCAGGCAGCGCTGGGTGCTCCGGATGGCAAACCCCAGCGACTACTCGGTGGCCGACATCAGCGCCCGCGCCGTTCCGACGATGCTGCCCGGCCACGCGCTGGTGTCGGAGAGCAAGCAGCTCGTGCACATCGCCCGGCCGGCCGACGGCCTGGCCGCCGCGGTTGACAGGCGG
>JBOGGX010000278.1:0-17387 GCA_050744245.1 Acidimicrobiales bacterium | reverse complement strand
AGCTCGCCTCGGGTCTCGGCCGCAGACGCAGCGGGCGTCGAGGATGTCGACGGCGTCGGCGCAGACCCGACGGTCTCGTCTCCGCCGTCCGGCGCGGCATCGAGGGCGTCGCGCTCGGCCTCGACCCAGCTCAGCTCCTCGGTCACCATGGCCCGCACGCGCCCGAGGTCGGTGGCCTCGGCCTCGGCCGTGGCCAGCCGGGCCCGCAGCCCATCGGCCTCGGACTCGAGACTGGCGACGACGGCACCGTCGACGAACCGGTCGCGTTCGCGCTCGACGCCCCGACGGCGCTCGGCAACGACCGCGGCCAACCCACGGGCCCGCTCGCGGAGCGACTCGAACCGGCCGACCACCTCGCCCAGATCGTGACCCCCGAGGGCGGTCAGCTCGGCCTCGGTCGCGAGCACGTCGGTGTCGAGCGCGGCCAGGGTCCGCTGGTGGCCGGCCTCCGCCTCGTGGAGCCCGACCCGCAGGCCGGTCCTCTGCTCGAGCCGCGACCGCAGGCCGGCGAGCTCACGGCCGGCCAGGAAGATCCGAAGCGCCGACAGCTCGGCGACGAGATCGCCGTGACGGCGGGCCGCCTCCGCCTGCCGCTCGAGCGGGCGCAGCTGCCGCCGCACCTCGCGCAGGAGGTCGTGCAGCCGCACCACGTTGGCCTCGGTCGCGGCCAGCCGCCGTTCCGCCTTCTCCTTGCGCCGCCGAAACTTGAGGACGCCGGCGGCCTCCTCGATGATCAACCTCCTGTCCTCGGGCCTGGCGTTGAGCACGCCGTCGATCTGACCCTGCGACACGATCACGTGCTGCTGGCGTCCGACCCCGGTGTCGGACATCAGCTCCTGCACGTCGAGCAGCCGGCAGTTGACCCCGTTGATCGAGTACTCGCTGTCGCCGCCACGGAACAGCGTCCTGGTGATGGTGACCTCGGTGAAGTCGATCGGCAGGAGCCCGGCGGAGTTGTCGACGGTGAGGGCGACCTCGGCCCGCCCCAGCGCCGGGCGCTGGCCGCTCCCGGCGAAGATCACGTCGTCCATCTTCTGGCTCCGTACCGCGCTGGGCGCCTGGGTACCGAGCACCCAGCCGATGGCGTCGACCACGTTCGACTTCCCCGAACCGTTCGGGCCGACCACGACGGTGGTGCCGGGCTCGAACTCGAGCGTGGTGGCCTCCGCGAAGGACTTGAACCCCTTGAGGGTCAACGTCTTGAGGAACATTCGAACGGCGACGTTAGTGAACCGGCCCGAGCGGCTGGTGTACCCCCAGGCCCGGCTCAGACCTGGCAGTGCGGGCAGAAGAACGTCGAACGCTGCTGGAACTTGACCCGGGCGATGGGGGCCCGGCAACGCCGGCACGCCTCGCCCTCCCGGTCGTACACCTGATGCTCCGACTGGTAGTTACCCGGCCGGCCGTAGATGTCGACGTACTGACCGTCCGACAGCGTCGACCCCCGGTGCTTGACCGCCTCGTGCATCACCCCGACCAGGGCCCGGTACAGCCGGCGGATCTCCATCGACGACAGTGATTCCGATGTGCGGTCGTACCGCAGACCGGCATGAAAGAGGATCTCGTTGGCGTAGATGTTGCCCAGCCCGGCGATGAAGCTCTGATCGAGAAGCACGGTCTTCAGCTTCTGGCGGCGCCCGAGGAGCAGCTCGCCGAACGTGACCCAGCTCATCGGCTCGTCGACGGGATCGAAGCCGAGCTCGGTGAGCTCGGGCAGGTGCTCGGCCAGGGCGTCGGGGCTGCCGACGAACAGCTCGCCGAACGTCCTCGGGTCGACGTACCGGAGCTGACCGCCCTGCGTGAAGGTGAGCACGACGTGGGTGTGCTTCTGCACCGGGTCCTTGGCCTGGGTCTTGAGGAGCTGGCCGCTCATCCGGAGATGGGCCACCAGCCGGTCGCCGGAATCGAGCCTGAACACCAGGTACTTCCCGGTGCGGCCGACAGCCGAGATCTTCGTGCCCTCGAGCCGGGTGACGAACTCCTTCTTGTTCTTGTGGCGGCGGATCGACCGGGTGCCGTGCACCTCGACGGTCTTGATCCGCTTGCCCGCCACCTCGCGGTCGAGCCCTCGACGGATGGTTTCGACCTCGGGCAGCTCAGCCATCGACGGCGTCGGGCGCGTCGGGCACCTCAGCCGGTTCGACCTCGCCGTCGACCGGCGCGACGTTGCGCAGCTCCTCCCACGCGGCCCGGGCCGCGGCCGCCTCCGCCTGCTTCTTGGACCGGCCCTCGCCCCGGCCCCGCGGCTGGCCGGCCAACGACACCTCGGCGAAGAACCGCTTGGCGTGGTCGGGCCCCTCGTCGGTGACCACGTACCTGGGCAGCACGCCAAACCGGCGCGAGGCGAGCTCCTGGAGCCGGGTCTTGTAATCCTGGCCGCCCGGGCCCTCGCTGGCCTGGGAGATGCGATCGCCCAGCAGCGACATCACCAGGTCGCGGGCCGCCGGCCAGCCGCCGTCGAGGTAGAGCGCGCCGATCACGGCTTCGAGGGCATCGGCCAGGATCGACGGCTTCTCCCGACCCCCGGACACGCTCTCGCCCTTGCCCAGCAGCACGGCCTCGCCCAGCTGGAGCTCGGCGGCCACGTCGGCCAGGGTGGCCGCGCTCACCACCGCGGCCCGCATCTTGGCCATCTCACCCTCGGGCAGCGCCGGGTACGTCGCGAAGATGTGGTCGGTGACGATCAGGCTCAACACGGCGTCGCCGAGGAACTCGAGGCGTTCGTTCGACTCGTAGCCGGCATGCTCGGACACCCATGACCGGTGGGCCAGGGCCAACGCCAAGTGGGCCTCGTCGCGGAACGGCCGGCCGAGGCGCCCGTGCAGCTCGTCGAGCCCCGGGATCGGAGGGGGCGGCGACGACGGCGAGGACGGCGGCGGAGATGGCGGCGGACGAGACGTCGACGACGGGGACGAAAGACTCGAGGGTGGCGTGATCGTCAGTGCAGCTTCCCCGCGACGTAGTCGACCGCGTCGCGCACGCTCTTGAGGTCTTCGAGGTCTTCGTCGTCGATGCGGAATCCCACGGTTCGTTCGCCGAGCTCCTCCTCGAGCGCCTCGACCAGCTCGATGAGGGCGAGCGAGTCGGCGCTCAGGTCGTCGACGAACGAGTCCCCCTCGTGGATGTCGCCTGGATCGATCTCGAGGATGTCCGCGAGCCGGTCGCGGATCAGCTCGAAGATTTCCTTGCGGTCGAGCGGTCCCTGCTCGACATGTGTCTCAGCGGGCACGGGAGCTCCTCAGCTCAGAACCTGTGGGTCGGTGGGCGAGAGCTTACCGGCGACGCCGTTTGCCCGCTTGTGAACGGGCCGGGTCAGGAGGTGGTGACGGCCGCCCGCAGCTCGTCGACGACCCCGTGGTCGACCATCTCCGCCGCCACCCTGACCGCGTTGACGATGGCCCGGGCCGACGACGATCCGTGGCTGATGATGCACACGCCGTTGACGCCGAGCAGCATGGCGCCACCGACGTTGTCGGGGTTCATCGTCTCGTAGAGCGGCAGCAGGTACGGCAGCAGCCGGCCCGACGCCTCCCTGGTCTCGTCGTTGGTGTCGAACACGCCGAGGATCGAGCCGATCAGCATCTGGAGCCCGCCCTCGAGCGTCTTGAGGGCGACGTTGCCGGTGAAGCCGTCGGTGACCACGACATGGGTGTCGCCGGTCATCAGGTCGCGGCCCTCGACGTTGCCGACGAACTCGGCCCCGGCCGCCTCGAGAGCCGGCGTTGTGGCCAGGATCGCGTGGGTCTCCTTGACCAGCGACGTGCCCTTGCTCGACTCCTCGCCGATCGACAGCAGTCCGACCGTGGGCCGTTCGACGCCGTAGCGGTCGCGTGCGTAGACCGCTCCCATCTGGGCGAACTGGACCAGCCAGCCGGGCTGGCACTCGGCGTTGGCCCCGGCGTCGAGGAAGACGGTCGGCGTTGCGCCCGGCACGGGCAGGGGGGTGGCGATCGCCGGCCGGGCCACGCCCTTGATGCGGCCCATGCGGAGCAGGGCGCTGGCCATGGTCGCCCCGGTGTTGCCCGCGCTGACCATGGCCGAGGCTCGGCCGTCGCGCACCAGCTCGGCGCTGCGCACAAGGGACGAGTCCTTCATGGTGCGGACCGAGGAACCGGCGTCGGCGTCCATCGGGATGACCTCGGATGCCGTTACGACCTCGAGGTCGCCCGGGTCGCCGATCTCGTCCGGCCGGCCGACCAGCACGATCGGGACGCCGAGCTCGGACCTCGCCCGTCTGGCCCCGGCGACGATCTCGGTTGGGGCCCGATCGCCCCCCATGGCGTCGACGGCGATGGGCAGCAGGTCGTCGCCCATCGTCGGAGCGCTACTCGACCTCGATGGCCTGGCGGCCGTGGTACCAGCCGCAGTTGGTGCAGACCCGGTGCGGCAGCTTGGCCGCGTTGCAGCGAGGACACAGGCTGCGGGGCGCGGCGTCGAGCTTCCAGGCGGCGGCCCGGTGGCTCCGGCTCTTCGACTTGCTCTTCTTCTTCTTGGGGACGGCCATGGCTGCGTTTCCTGCTGGTGAGATCGGCCCCGCGCTGGCAACCCAGACGCGGCGAGCGATGAAGGCTAGCGTGCCCGCCGCCCGACCGACCTAATCCGCCGAAGGCCCGAGCCGGATGCCCGCGCCGGGTGCCCGCGCCAGATGGCCGCGCCGTTCTGTGTCGCCTACGACACCCATAGCCCGCCCAATCCACCTCTGTGTCGGTTGGGGTCGGGTGGCGAGCGCAACTCGACTAATTTCCCCTGAGTTGGTCGAGGACCGACCACCTCGGATCGACCGGGCGGGTCTCGGCCTCCTCGTCGGCGGCCGTCATCACCCGGTAGGCCTCCGGCTCGGGTCCACCGCACGCCTGATCGCACAACGGCGCGATGGGAAGGGCGAGCAGCACGGCGTCTCGGAGCAGCGGTTCGAGGTCGATGTCGTCGCCGTGCAGCAGGTAGGTCTCGCCGTCGGTCGGGTGGCGTTCGAACACCTCCCGGATCTCGGAAACGGCCTCACCACGCACCTCGCCGAGGCAACGCCGACACTCACCGATCCACTGCGCCACCACCCGGCCGGAGGCGACGATGGCGCTGCCGGTCGATTCCAACACGAGCTCGGCCCGGACCGGCTCGCCCTGCACGACTGCGGACGACGACAACGCCAGGTCGGGCCGCGCCCCTTCGACCTCGACCCGGCGCTGGACCCCGGGCCGGGCCAGCAGGTCGGCCACGGTCACGACGAACGGGCGGCGGCGCCCGGTCATCACGACTGGTCCTGGTCGAAGAATGAGCCCCCAGCCTCGGTACCTTCGTCGAGCGCCACCACCGGCACCTCGCCGGACGACGTCACCAGTCCCTGGAGCTTCGACCGACCGGCGCCGACCGTCTTCATGGTCCGTTCGAGCACGATCTCGAAGCTGGCCAGCTTCTGGTCGACGTAGTCGTCGCACTCCAGCTTGGTTCGCCTGGCCTCGTCGCGGGACCGCTGGACGACCTGGCGGGCCTTCTGCTCGGCCGCCTTCACCACCTCGGTGCGCTGGACCATGTGCTCCGCCCGCCCCCTGGCCTGCTCGAGGATGTCGTCGGCCTCGCGCTTCACGTTGGCCAGGAACTCGTCGCGTTCCTTGAGCAGCCAGCGGGCCGCCCGCAACTCGTCCGGCAGCCGGTCGAGGGCGTCCTCGATCAGGACGAGCAGCTCCTCCTTGTTGATCATCACCGAGGCGGACAGCGGCATCGGGCGGGCGGTGGCCACGATGTCGGCGATCCGCCGTAGCAGCGCCTCCGATTCGGGCGGCTGGTACAGCGACTCGGGCAGGCCGGTGTCGTCGTCGTCGGCGGCGACACCCTCGTCGATCCCGGGCTCATGTCGCGTGTCGTCGTCGAAGGAGCTCATGCGCGCGACTCCTTGGCTCGGCCACCCCGCCGGAACTTCTCGTCGAGCGCCTTGGCCACGGGCACGGGGACCATGGCCGAGACGTCGCCGCCGAAGCGGACGATGTCGCGGATGTACTTCGAGGCCAGGTACGAGTTCGCCGACGCGGTCGGGATGAACAGCGTGTGGACGCCCGAGATGGCCAGGTTCATCTGGGCCTGGGCCATCTCGGCCTCGAAATCGGACGGCGCCCGCAGCCCCTTGATGATGAAGTCGGCGCCGACCTCCTGGGCCACCTTGACCACCAGCTTGTCGAAATGGGTCACGGTGACGTTGTCGACATGGGTGAGCGACTCCTTGATGAGCTGCTCGCGCTCTTCGAGGTCGAAGAGGGGCTTGCCCTTCTGGGGGTTGACCATCGCCGCCACCACCACCTCGTCGAACAGGTAACAGGCGGTCTCCACCAGCTCCCGGTGCCCGTTGTGGAACGGGTCGAACGAGCCGGGGTAGAGCACGACGGCGGCCACTTCGCTACGCCTCCGGATCTGTTGTCGGAACGGTCTCGGTGTCGTCCGCAACTCGACGAACGATGCTCACCACGGTACTGCCATATGACTTCTCCCTCACCACCAGCCACTTCCCGCCCGGATCGACGGCCCGGTCCGACTCGATGACGACGACCTCGACGGGAAGCTCGGCCGCCGCGTCCAGGAGGGTGTCCCAGTCGTCGAAGGCGTAGGGCGGATCGGCCAGGACCAGGTCGAACGGCCCGGGTCCCGGCCGGCGCCCGAGCCACGACTGCACTTCGTGCGGCGTCACCACCGACCGATCGGTGAGCCCGGTGGCGACCAGGTTGGCCCAGATGGCCTCGACGGCCCGCTCGTCGCGCTCGACGAAGGTGGCGTGGGCCGCGCCCCGCGACAGGGCCTCGATCCCGAGCGCGCCGCTGCCGGCGAACAGGTCGAGCACCCGGGCGCCGTCCACCACGTCGAGACTGCCGAGGGCGTTGAACAGCGCCTCCCGGACCCGGTCGGACGTCGGTCGGGTGTCGCGCCCCCTCGGGGCGACGAGCCGGCGGCCGCGTGCGGTGCCGGCCACGACCCTCATGTCCCGGAACGTAGTCGCCGACCCACCTACTCTCGCCGCCATGTCCATGGCCATGTCCGCGGCCCCGATCCGGATCGTCCGCATCGACCAGCCGGAGGTGAGGAACGCGGTGAACTCGGCGACGGCGGCCCGCCTCCACGACGAGTTCGTCGCCTTCGAGTCGGACACCGAGCAACGGGTGGCCATCCTCACCGGCGATGTCGAGGCGTTCTGCTCGGGCGCCAACCTGAAGGACCTCCCGAGGCTCCGCCCGAGCGGCCCCCTCGGCCCGACCCGGCTCCTGCTCTCGAAGCCGGTCATCGCCGCCATCGAGGGATGGTGCGTGGCCGGGGGCATGGAGCTCGCCGCCTGGTGCGATCTGCGGGTGGCCGGCGCCACGGCCCGCTTCGGGTTTCTGGAACGCCGGTGGGGCGTGCCGCTGATCGACGGCGCCACCTACCGCATGCCCCGCATCGTCGGGCTGGGCCGGGCGCTCGACCTGATCCTCACCGGCCGAGAGTTCGACGTGGCGGAGGCCGAGGCCATCGGGTTCGTGAACCGGGTGGTGCCGGCGGGCGAGGCGTTGCCCGCCGCGGTCGCGCTGGCCGAGGCGCTGGCGTCGGTCCCGTGGCGGGCATTGGTCAACGACCGGCGCTCGGTGTACGAGGGGCTGGGCCTCGATCTGGACGCGGCCATGGCCAACGAGGACCTGCTGGGACGGGACACCATCGCCGCCGACGGGTTCATCGACGGGGTGGCCGAGTTCGAGCGCCGACCCCGGCCCCGGCCCGGCACCTGAAGCCGTCGTCGATTCTGCGCGCGTTTGCGCTCGCTATTCGAGCCCAGACGCGCTCTGTGTGTTATCGAGGCGGCCTGGGCGGCCGGCCCGGAACAGGATGATGGTCCCCAGCACGGCCGCCGTGATCGACGCGGCGAGGATGCCGACCTTGGCCTCGTCCTGGAGCCCAGGGTCGTCGAAGGCCAGCCCGGTAACGAAGATCGACACGGTGAACCCGATGCCGGCGAGCGCGGCGATCCCGACTACCCCAGGCCACGCGGCGCCATCGGGCAGGACGCCGATCCGCAGCCGCACGGCCAGCCAGGTGAACAGCGTGACCCCGACCAGCTTGCCGACGACCAGCCCGACGATCACGCCGTAGGTGACGGGCGACGACGCCGCATCGGCGAGTGCGGTCGCGCTGAGGGGCACCCCGGCATTGGCGAGCGCGAACAACGGCACGATCACGAAGCTGGTCCACGGGTGAAGCTGATGTTCCAACCATTCGACGACCGAGACCGACTCGCGGGCCAGGATGGCGGTCTCGCGTGCGGCCGTGACCGTCGACAGATCGGTGAGCGCGGTCTCGTCGATGAGCTGGGACTGACGGATCGGACGGGTGGGCGCCATCAGACCCAGGGCCACGCCGACGAGCGTGGCGTGCAGCCCCGATTCGTGGAGGGCAAGCCACATGCCGATCCCGACGGCGATGTAGGCGAAGTGCGGCCGCACCCCGGCGGCGCGCAGCGCGATCACTGCTCCCCCGAGCCCGACGGCGACGACGAGGGCGTTGACGTCGATCTCCTCGGTGTAGAAAGCGGCGATCACGAGGATGGCGCCGATGTCGTCCACGATGGCGAGGGCCACCAGGAACAGCTTGAGTGACACCGGCACCCGCCGGCTGAGCAGGCTCAGGACCCCGACGGTCATGGCGATGTCGGTCGCCATCGGGATGCCCCAACCGGAGGCGCCGTCGCCGCCCGCGTTCAACGCCAGATAGAGCAGCGCAGGCACGACCATCCCGCCGACCGCGGCGACCGCAGGGAGCGACGCTCGACGTGGGTCGCGCAGCTCCCCCTCGACGAGCTCCCGCTTGATCTCGAGGCCGATCACGAGGAAGAAGACCGCCATCAGGCCGTCGTTGACCCAATGCCTGAGGTCGAGGTCGATGCCGAAGCGGCCGATGCTCACGGCCAGCTGGGTCTCCCACAGTTCCTGGTACGACGCCTGCCACGGTGAGTTGGCCCACACCAGCGCCACGGCCGCGGCCAGCACGAGCGCGACCCCTCCCGCCGCCTCGGTCTGGATGAAGTCGATGAGCGGGCGGATCAGCCGGGTGCCGGTCGACTCGCTCTCGTTGTCGGTGTGGTCGCGATGGCGCTGCAGGCGGCCGAACCTAGCGGCGGGCGACGAACACCTCCCGCGCCGCGACCGCGGTGTCCGGGTTGTCGCTGAACAACCCGTCGATGCGCTGCTCGAGGAACAGGAGGTACTCGTCCGGCGCGTCGCCGGTCGCGCCGAGATGGATCGGGTGGCCCGGGTCGCCGGCCCGGAAGTCGAGCGGGAGGAACGTGTTCTCGTTCCTGAACGTCCACGCATGCACGATCAGACCCGCTCTATGTGCGTCGCGCACAAGTGTGCTCGGCGGCAACAGGTTGCCGGCAGCATCCCTGGGCACGATGCGGTTCTTGCAGGCCCCGAGCCCGTCGGCGTAGCCGGCGATCCAGGCCAGGCCCTCCGGGGTCACCAGGTCGTCGTAGGTCCGTGGATCGCCTGCGGCCACGAGGTCGTACGGCGCGCCCTGGCAGTCGACGAGCTGAACCAGCCGCACGTCGGTCATGGTGTCGAGCTCGCGCAGGTTCGCCGTCTCGAACGACTGGATGAACACGCGATGTCTCGGACGGGTGTACCCGTTGGCCTCGAGCACCGCGACGAGCGGCTCCTCGAGCGAGAGCCCGATCGAGTCGAAGTAGGTCGGGTGCTTGGTCTCCGGGTAGATGCCGACGCCCCGGTCCTGGGCCAGGTCGATGACCTCCTGGAGGGTGGGAACCTGGTAGAGCCCGTTGAACACCGTGTTGTCCGGCCTGACGTCGGGGAGCCGTTCGACCGCCCGGAGGGTGCGCAGCTCGGCCAGGGTGAAGTCCTCGGTGAACCAGCCCGTGACGGGCCGCCCGTCGATCGTCTTGGTCGCGGAGCGGTCGGCGAACTCCGGGTGGAGGGCGACGTCGGTGGTGGTGGAGATCTCGTTCTCGTGCCGGGCCACCAGGACGCCGTCGCCGGTCGAGACCAGGTCTGGCTCGATGTAGTCGGCGCCCATGTCGATGGCGAGCTCGTAGGCGGCGATGGTGTGCTCTGGTCGGTAGCCGCTGGCCCCGCGGTGGCCGATCACGATCGGATCGGAGCGCCGCACCGAGGCCGATGGTGTAGCGGGCTGGGCCGCGGCCACCCCGAGAAGCCCGGCGGCGACGACGACCACGATGGCGAGGGCGGTGATGATGGTCGGAGCTGGTTTTGTCATGCCCCGACCGTAGGCACAACACGTGACCTCCTGCTGACAAACAGTCGTCGCCTGGGTGACGTCCAGCTGGCCGGCGCTACCGTCGGCCGGCGGAGGTCGCCATGGCGGTCCCGGTGAGCATCGACTGCGTGGAATGTGGCGGCGTGGCCTACCTGGTCGGCGACGAGCCCGAGCTCGGGTGGACCGAAGGCGACCTCATCGTCTACCGGTGCCGCGACTGCCGCGACCGATTCGACCTGGTGGTCGAGGCCATCGATCTGGCCGCCGACGACGAGCCCGACCGGTAGGGGCGGGCGTCAGGACTTGAGGAGGAAGGCTCGATCGTCCTCGGTCATGAACAGCTCGAGCTCGCCGAACAGGTCGGGATGCCTGGCCAGCTGCGGGTCGCCGTCGACGATCTCGAAGGCGACCCCGCGGGCCAGCTCGACCCAGTCCTTGTCGCGCCGCAGCGATGCCAGCTTGAGGTCGCTGCGCCCCTTCTGCCGTTCGCCCATGATGGTGCCCTCGCCCCGCAGCTCGAGGTCGACCTCGGCCAGCACGAAGCCGTCGGTGGTGTCCTGCAATGCCGTCAGCCGGGTCTCGGCCTCGTCGGTGGCGCCCGCGCCGACCAGGAAGCACCATGACTGGTCGGCGCCCCGGCCGACCCGACCGCGGAGCTGGTGGAGCTGGGCGATGCCGAACCGGTCGGCGTCGAGCACGACCATGACCGTGGCGTTGGGAACGTCGACGCCGACCTCGATCACCGTGGTCGACACCAGCACGTCGACATCGCCCGTGCGGAAGCGGTGCATCACCGCCTCCTTGTCGGCCGACGGCATCCGGCCGTGGAGCAGGGCCACCCGCAGCCCGGCCAGCTCGCCGTGGCGGAGGGTGTCGTAGGTCTCCTCGGCCGACCGCGCCTCGAGCTTGTCGGACTCCTCGATCAGCGGGCAGACCACGTAGGCCTGACGCCCGGCGGCCACCTCGTCGCGCACCTTGACCCACACCGCCAGCTCATCGAGGGGCAGCTCGCCCGGGCGGGTGTGCTCCCACACGGTTTCGATCTCCCGGCGGCCGGGGGGCATCTCGTCCAGCACCGAGACGTCGAGGTCGCCGTACACGGTCATGGCCGCCGTCCTCGGGATGGGCGTCGCCGTCATCACCAGCACGTCGGGCACGGCGTCGCCCGCCCCCTTCTCGCGGAGGGCGGCCCGTTGCTCGACGCCGAACCGGTGCTGCTCGTCGATCACCACCACGCCGAGCGAACGGAACTCGATGCCCTCCTGGATGAGGGCGTGGGTGCCGACGAGGATGTCGATCGACCCGTCGGCCAGCTCGGCCAGCAGCCGGCGCCGCTCGGCCGCCGAGGTGCGGCTGGTGAGCAGGGCGACCCGCACCGGGTGGTCGCCGAGCAGCGTGGCCGGGTCGGGCACGGTCAGCCCATCGAGGAACGACCGGATGCTGAGGTCGTGCTGCTCGGCCAAGACCTCGGTCGGGGCCATGAGCGCGCCCTGGTGGCCGCCGTCGATGGCGACCAGCAGGGCGCTCACCGCGACGACCGTCTTCCCCGAACCGACGTCGCCCTGCAGCAGCCGGTGCATCGGGTGGGGCCCGGCCAGGTCGGTGTCGATCTCGCCGATCACGCGGCGCTGGGCCGCGGTCAGGTCGAACGGCAGGAGCTCGTGGAACCGGCGCACGAGCTCACCGCCCGGCCGGTGGCGGAGGCCCGTGGCCGTGCGCTCGAGCTGGCGCTTGCGCAGCACGAGGGCGAGCTGGATGCGCACCAGCTCGTCGAAAACGAGGCGGCGGCGGGCCTCGGCCAGCTCCTGGAACGTGGCCGGGGCGTGGATGCCCCGGAAGGCCGCGGTCCGGTCGACGAGGTCGAACCGATCGAGGATATCGCCGGGGATCGGCTCGGCGAACTCGCCCGCCCGCTCCAGCACCTCGTCCTGCCAGCGGGCAACCTCCCAGGTGTAGATGCGCTCCTTGTCCGACTGGGGATAGACGGGGATGATCCTCCCGGTCCGGTCGCCCACGAGGTCGACGACCGGGTTCGTCATCCGGGCCTTGCCCTGGAACACCTCGAGCGTGCCGAACAACGCCGCCTGCACGCCGGCCCGCAGCTGCTTCTCCCGCCAAGGTTGGTTGAAGAAGGTGACGCTGAGGCGCCCGGTGGCGTCCGCCACGTCCGCGATCACCATGGCCCGGCCGCGACCGCTGCGGGGTCGCCGGCTGGTGACCCGTTTGACCTCGACCAGGATCGCCGCCGCCTCGCCCACCTTGAGGTCGGCCAGCCTGGCCTCCTTGGTCCGGTCGATGTACCGGCGGGGGTAGTACGTCAGCAGGTCGAGCACGCTCTCTATGCCGATCCGGTCCAGGGCCCTGGCCTTCTCCGGCCCCACGCCCTTGAGCTCGGTGACCGACACTCGCTCCAGTTGCGCCAGGGTCCTCGCCATCACACCCCTGCGAATGTTCGGTGGATCCTTCCCAGGAATGGGAAAGATCCACGGCAAGTTCGGGTCATTCGACGCCGAAGAGGTACGGGTACAGCGGCTGACCCCCGTGGTGGACCTCGGCCTCGACGTCGGGGTGGTGCTCGGCGAGCCACTCGGTGAGCTGGCGGGTGACCGCCGCGCTCGAACCGTCGCCCTCGATGATCGTGACCAGCTCGTGGTCGTCGTCGAGCAGGGCGTCGAGGAGCCCGATGGCGGCCTCGTCGAGGCCGGCGGCCACCGACCTGATGCCGTCGCGGCCGAGCCCGATGAAGTCGCCCGTCGTGACCGGGCCCACGTTCGATGTCGCGTCGCGCACCGCCCGGGTGACCTCGCCCGAGACGACCTGACCGGCCGCCGCGGTCATCGCCGCCTGGTTACGGGCGGCGGTGGCCTGGGGGTCGTAGGCGAGCAGGGCGGCGAAGCCCTCGCTGATGCCCTTGGTCGGCACCACCCGCACGGTCTTGGTCGTCTCGCCGTCGACCTGTTCCGACACCGGGATGATGTTCTTGTTGTTGGGCAGGATGACGACGTCGTCGGCCGGGGCGGCCTCGACCGCCTCCAGCAGCTGCGCGGTCGACGGGTTCATCGACTGTCCGCCGGCGACGATCTGCTGCACCCCGAGCGAGTAGAAGATGCGGCCGATGCCGTGCCCGGTGCCGACGGCGACGACGGCCGTTGGCACGGGCTCGGTGGCGTGCGGCGGAACGACCAGGCCGGCGCCGGCCGCGGCCTCCCGCACCCAGCGTTCCTCGGCCACCTGCTCGTGCAGGTCGGTCACCCGGATGTTGCGGAGCCGGCCGGCGTCGATGGCCGCCTCGATGGCGGCACCGATGTCGTCGGTGTGGATGTGGCAGTTCCAGATGCCGTCGCCGCCGACGACGACGATCGAGTCGCCGATGCCGGCCCACACGTCCTTGAACGCGGGGATGGTGTCGTCGGCCGCGTCGAGGAAGTACATGACCTCGTAGCGCAGGTCGTCGCCGTCGTCCTCGGCGTGGGCCCGCTCGATGTCAGCCGCCACCGCGGCCGGGGCGGTGACCGCCAGCGGCCTAGGCATGTCGCGTCCGTCGATCACATGGAGCAGGGCGTCGAGGAAGAGGACGAACCCGGCGCCGCCCGCGTCGACCACCCCGGCATCCCGCAGCACCGAGAGCAGCTGCGGCGTCCGCTCCAGGGCATCGGCCGCAGCCTCCCTGGCCGCGTCGACCACCTGGGCGAGATCGCCACCGCGGCCGGCCGCCTCCTCGGCCGCCTCGGCCGCCTCACGCACGACGGTGAGGATGGTGCCCTCGACCGGCCGCATCACCGCCTCATAGGCCGCCTTGGCCGCCGCCGACAAGGCCGCGGCGAACGTGACCGCGTCGATGCTTTCGCGATCGCGCAGCACGCCGGTGAGCCCGCGGAGCACCTGCGACAGGATGACCCCCGAGTTGCCCCGGGCGCCCATCAACGAGCCGTGGCTGATGGCCTGGCACACGGCGGCCATGTCGGGTTGTGCGGCGTCGAGCTCGACCACGACCGACTCGAGGGTGAGGCTCATGTTGGTGCCGGTGTCGCCGTCGGGCACCGGGTACACGTTGAGCCGGTTGATCGCCTCACGGTGGTCGGCCAGCGCATCGCGATAGGTGGTGACCAGGTCGCGCAGCTCGGCCGCGTCGAGGAGGCTGTCGGACATCGGGCGGGATGCTACCGGCCGGGTCGATCCAGCCCGGCTGCCCCGGACCCCCGCCCCACCATCCGAACTTCGGGTGGTTGTCGCGCCTATGGGCGCGATAACCACCCCACATTCGGGTCGGGCGGGGTCAGCCGGGGATGGCGCCGTAGCGCAACGCGACGAGGTGTTGGAGCTCGCTGCCGAGGGTCGGGTTGGTCAGCCGGATGCGGCTGGCGAGGGTGGTCAGCTTGAGCCGCTGGATGCGTTCGGAGTCGCGTCGGCGGAACGAGTCGACCGGGCGCACGAAGATCTCCTGGGGCCGGATCCGCAGCTTGTCGAGGACGTCCTCGATGCACGACCTGAGCTGCTGCTGGATGCTGCGGTCGTACCCGAACTGCAGACCGTCGGCGAAGAACCTCGCCGGGGCCGACGCCGTGAGCCCGCTCCCATCGGCCTCGGTCACCCTGGCCACCACGTCGACCTCGTACTGGCGGTCGTCCGGCCGGCTGGCCAGCGACAGCAGCCCGGCCGCCTCGTCGACCGTCACCTGGAGCTGCACCGTGCGGCCGCCGACGGCGACCGAGATCGACCCGGTCGACGCGCCGACCGGCTGGCCGGCGACGGTCCAGCCCACCACCGGCCGGGCCTCGAGGCCCGTGCCCGCCCCGCCGAACCCGTACGACCGGGCGGTGAACGTCGAGCAAACCACGACGCGGTGGGCGCCCCAGTTGGCGGTCAGGGTCCCGCACAACGTGTCGACGGTGTCGGTCCGGTGGACGTCGAAGCCCACGACCTCCTCCCGGTCGGTGCGGTCGATGAACACGGCCCGGTCGCTCGACCGCACCAGCTCGACCGTGACCCAGCTGCGGTCCGGCGCCACGGCGACCACCCGTACCGACAACGGGAGGCGGGCCACGCCGGCGTCGGTATCGAGCTCGAGCGGGACCACGATCCGGCCCTGGTACCAGCACCGCAGGTCGCCCGGCTTGCCGTCGCGCAGTCGATGAAGCACGACCGCCCGGCGGGACAGGTCGTCACCGGTCGTCTCGAGGCCGCGGTCCCAACCCCTGGTGTCGCGGTACTCGATGTAGTAGCGGCCGCGTCCCTCCGGGTCCTCGTCGGGCGGATGGATGGCGATGAGCGTTGTCCGCGCGCCGTCGAGCGGCGACGAGGCGGCCCACAGCGGGATGCGGAGCGACTGGCCGGGCCCCGGGAGGTCGACGTGCCGCACCCGGCCGTGGGCCTCGAGGGCCTGCGGGGCGTACAGGTGCAGGTGAGCCTGCGCCGGCCCAGGTCCCATCCCCCGCCAGGGGACGTCGCCCGGCCAACCCGGTCCCAAGGCGACGGTTCCCGCGAACCCGGGGCTGCCGCCGTACATCGGACCGTCCGGGTCGAGCCAGCGACCGCCGAAGGTGGCCGACGACATGATGTCGTAGGGATCGCCGTACTCCCGATCGAGCGTGAAGGGCGGCATCTTGTCCCAGTCGGTGCCGTGGTTCCACACGCCGAACGTGTGCTCCCAGGCCATGGTGTGGCCCAGCTCGTGGCACATGAACGTGTGGTCGCTGTCGGACCTGACCACGGCGACGCCGGTGTCGCCGTCGCTGGTCGCGCCGGAGTCGAGGTCGACCACGGTCGGGCCGCCGGTCCCGAGGCGCGGGATCACGACGAAGTTCGCGATGGCCGTGCCCGGGTGGACCATGACCAGGAAGGCGTCGAAGTCGCCCAGGTCGTGTCCGGCGGCCTCGGTGGCCGCCCGCGCCTTGCGGTACAAGGGGAACCGGTCGCGCTCCTCGTCGACCGCGGCGTCGATCTCGATGTCGACCCAAGGAAACATCCGGCTTCCGTTGAAGGTGAGGAAGCCCAGGCTGACCTGCTGCCAGTACTGGAACACGGACTGCCCGCTCCCGTTGGCGATGAAGACCCCGGCACACGCCGTGTCCGATATGAGATCGGCGGAGCGGTCGTGCCTGGCCCGCAGGATCGCCACCTTGTAGTTCCGTGCCATCGATCCTCAGATCTCAGCGGTAGTCGGGGTTCGGGTAGTCGAATCGGCAGCCGGCATCCCAGGCCGAGCGCTGGTTGCCGTGGGCCGGGATCCCGCCCCTGTCCTTGAGCATCCGCGCCGCGTGCAGCAGGTTCCACGTCATGAACGTGGTGTTCCGGTTGGTGAAGTCGTTGTCCGGGCCGCCCGAACCAGGGTCCAAATAGGACGGTCCGGGACCGGCCTCGCCGATCCAGCCGGCATCGGCCTGGGGCGGGATCGTGTAGCCGAGGTGCTGCAACGAGTAGAGGATGTTCATGGCGCAGTGTTTGACGCCGTCCTCGTTGCCGGTCACGAGGCAGCCGCCCACCCGCCCGTAGTAGGCGTACTGGCCGTCGGCGTTGAGCAGATGCGAGTTGCCGTACAACCGCTCGACGACCTTGGTACAGACCGACGACTTCTCGCCCAGCCAGATCGGCGTGCACAGCACCAGAATGTCGGCCGTCATCACCTGCCCGGAGATCGTTGGCCACTCGTCGGCGGGCCAGCCGTGCTCGGTCATGTCCGGGTAGACGCCGACGGGGATCTTGTGGTCGACCGCTCGGACGACGTCGACCCGCACCCGATTGGCCTCGAGGATGGCGATCGACCGATCGGCCAGACCCTGGGTGTGTGACTGTTCGGGCGACCGTTTCAGGGTGCAGTTGATGTAGAGCGCCCTCAGGTCGGAGAAGTCCCAGCGGCTGTCCTCGGTCAGTTGCCGTTGCCGTTCGTCGAGCACCATCGGTCACCTCCGGTTGGATCCGTCTCTGTTCGTCCGCTGTCGACCGTGGGCGTTACGGCCGGCGTCGACCGGCGCTACGCATCGCCGATGCGCGCCGCGGCCGTCTCGGCGCGGCGCCGGGCCGCGTCCAGGTCCTTGCGGGCCGCCTGGGCGGCCCGGTCGAGCTCGGTGAAGGTCTTCCTCGCCACCCGCAGCTGGTCGTCGAGCCGATCGACCTTGCGCTGGGCGGCGGCGACGTCGGCCTCGGCCGAG
>JBOGGX010000277.1:0-2993 GCA_050744245.1 Acidimicrobiales bacterium | reverse complement strand
CGCCCTCGATGACGCCGAGCGCGGCGGCGGGCGCGCCGAGCGTGCTCGTGAGCAGGCTCGGCAGAAGCGCGGTCGGCACCTCGTGCCCCAGGTCGGCCAGGAGGCTCGCCCCGCCGATCCCACGGACACCCGGGGTCAGCCAACGCTCCCGGGCGAGCGCACGCCGCGCCCGGGACGTCAGGTTCACCGCGAGAACGCTACGGGAGCCGGCCCCGAGCATCGCACGCGGATGCGACACCCGGGCGCGTCCTGCGTCACCAATCCGTCGTGTGCTCGGCGACGAATCGGGGCTGAGCGACTCCCCTGAGCCGTTCCCCACCGCCGCAGCGGCGGCTGGGTCGACGAGACGAAGGGAAGCCTGACATGACCGGACTGTCCCGACGGAGGTTCATCGGCGGCGCCGCTGCCGGCATGGTCGCCGTCACTGCCGCATCCGTACCCGGAATCGCGGCCGCGATGCCCGGCGACGACTTCGATGACGACACCGAGTTGACAGAGCCCGTTGTCGCCCGAATCCGCGACCTGCGTACCGGCGAGATCAGCCTGTACGTCGGAACCGACGAGATCTCCTACACCGACCGGACGCTGGCCCGCCGCCTGGCGCGCGCCGCGGCCCACTGAGCCGACCGGGGGAAAGACAGCCATGTCCTCGCACCGCGAAGCACCGGAGATCTCCAAGGATCCCGTCGCCGACAGCACGGACGTCTATGCGTTCGTCAGCCCCGACCGTCCCGACACGGTCACACTCATCAGCAATTACATCCCGCTGCAGGGCCCCGCCGGTGGGCCGAACTTCTACGAGTTCGGCGACGACGTGCTGTACGAGATCCACGTCGACAACAACGGCAACGCCAAGCCCGACGTCACCTACCAGTTCCGGTTCACGACGCGCGTCGCCAACCCGCGCAGCTTCCTCTACAACACCGGGCCGATTACCAGCCTGGGCAGCCCGAACTGGAACCGCCGGCAGTTCTACTCGGTGACCAAGGTCATCGACGGCAAGCCGAAAGTGCTCGCCGAGGACGTGCCGTGCCCGCCGTGCAACATCGGCCCGCGCTCGACGCCGGACTTCCCGGCGCTCGCCGGCGCTGCCACCCAGACCCTGCCGACCGGCGAGGTCGTCTACGCCGGCCAACGGGCCGAGGGCTTCTACGTCGACCTGGGATCGATCTTCGACCTGGGAGCGCTGCGCCCCTTCCAGAACCTGCATCTGCTGCCGCTCCCCGCGATGCCGGGCGTGAACGCCACGGCCCAGGTCAACGTGCACACGATCGCGATCCAGGTTCCGATCGGCGACCTGACCCGCGACGGCGAGCAGCCGACCGACCCGGCCGACCCGGCCGCGACCATCGGCGTGTACGCGTCGGCAAGCAGGCAGCGCGTGCTCATGCGCGACGACGACAAGGACCGAGGGACCGGCCCCTTCAAGCAGGTGTCGCGGCTGGGAAACCCGCTGTTCAACGAGGTCATCGTGCCGATGGGTCAGAAGGACAGGTGGAACTCGGTCCCGCCGGCCGACGACAAGCGCTTCGTCGAGTTCGTCCAGCGCCCGGAGCTCGCCGCACTGCTTCCGGTGCTCTACCCCGGCGTGTTCCCGAACCTCGCCGCCCTCGATGCGGACCGGGCCGACCTCGTCGCGATCCTGCTGACCGGCATCCCGGCCGGCCTGATCCCGGGATTCCAGAACTTCACCGGCAACCGGCTGGCCGACCTCCTGCGGCTGAACGTCGCGATCCCACCTGCCGGCGACCCGAACGTGTTCGGGATCCTCGGCGGCGACCTGGCCGGCTTCCCCAACGGACGACGGGTCTTCGACGACGTCGTGGCGATCGAGCTTCGAGCCGTGGCCGGCGCCACCTACCCGCTGGTGGACCCGACGTTCACGCCCGACGGTGCGGCCTCCCTCGTCGACGACGGTGTCGGGCCGGACGATGTCGGCATGCCGTACCTCGACACGTTCCCGTACCTCGGCCTGCCGCACAGCGGCTTCGACGTCCCCGCGGCGGCGACGGCATGACGGCCGGCGACGCCCTGGTCGTCGACATCGGAGGCGAGACCGGTGCCCTGGTGGTGTACGCGCCGGCCGACCTGGCCGGGCAGGAGATCGAGATCGCCCGGGACGGAACCATCCCGGACCACCCCGTCCACAACGTCGTCCGGCCACGGAGGATCGGGATCGACGACGTCGTGTGCGCGGCCGTCTTCCCGGACCTTCCCGCGGGACGTTACGTGCCCTTCGGCGGCCCGCGGGTACGCGCCGAGGCGTTCACGGTGACCGGTGGCCGAGTCACGGAGATCGAGTGGCGGCTCCCCGTCACGTCCTCCGGGCATCACGGTGGATCCCACGGCTGACGCCTAGCCTTGGCGTGTGGCCAGCCGCCGGACCCGACCCGCCTGTTCGTCAACTGCCTCCCCGGCCTCGCGCCCTTGGTCTCGAACGAGGTGGGCGCGCTGGCCGGTGTGACCGTGGGCGCCGCCGGCTTCGATGGGCGCTCCGACCTCGTCCTCGTGGAAGCCGGCCGCGGCCACCGGGAGGCCGTGCTGTCGATGCGGACAGTCGAGGACGTCTTCGTCGAGGTCGGACGTGCCGAGCGATCCGCGGGCGACGACCCGCGGTCGATTTCCGACCGCCTCTGGCTCCCGGACGACGTGCAGCGCGCGCTGTCCATCTGGGCCGACGAGGTGCACCACTGGCGTCGTCGATGACCTTCCGGGTCGCCGCGCGGGTGCTCAGCGAGCGCTCCTTCCTGCGGACCCGACCTGCGCCGGGCGCTGACCCGCGAGATCGCCCACGACAGGCCCCGATGGCGGCACGACGACCCCGCGCAGCTCGAGGTCTGGGTCAGCGAGTTCCGCCCGGGGCATTTCGGGGACTCCTCGGGTTTCTGTGGGTCCGAGGAGGGGGTTTGAGGGCCGGAAGCCCAGTCGTTGAGGGTGATCTGTCCGTCTGAGCGGTGACGTCAGGACGCGCATGTGCGTTCGTCTAGGTTTCG